>CAXTCS010000071.1:0-18968 GCA_964242365.1 uncultured Hymenobacter sp.
GGCGCACCGACCCCGCCCGCAGCGGCGTGGCCGGGGCCATGGGCGACATCGGCACCCACGCTTTCAACCTGTTGGAGTACGTTTCCGGATTGCAGGTTGAGAAGCTCTGCGCCGACATCAACGTGGTGGTGGCGGGCCGCCGGCTCGACGACGACGGCGCCGTGCTGCTCCGGCTGGCGGGCGGCGCGAGCGGCGTGCTCACGGCCACGCAAATCGCGGCCGGCGAAGAAAACAACGTCCGCATCCGGGCGTATGGCGACAAAGGCGGGCTCGAATGGCAGCAGGCCGACGCCAACACGCTGCTGGTGAAGTGGCTGGACCGGCCGGCCGAAATTCGCCGGGCGGGCACGGGCTACGTCGGCTCGTTTGCCCGGCACAACGTGCGCACCCCGGCCGGCCACCCCGAAGGCTACCTCGAAGCGTTTGCCAACATCTACCGCAATTTTGCCCTCACGTTGCGGGCCGACATCGCGGGCCAGCCCGCCTCGCCGGAAGCCCTGGATTTTCCGGGCCTGAATGAGGGCGTTCGGGGCATGGCTTTCATTGAAAACGTCATTGCCTCGGGCCATTCCGATAAGAAATGGACCGATTTTATCGTCTGACCCCGCCGCTGACTGCCTATGAAAACCATTAAAGGCCCCGCCATTTTTCTGGCCCAGTTCATTGGCGACCAGGCGCCGTTCGACGGCCTGGCCGGCATTTGCGCCTGGGCCAACAGCCTGGGGTACAAGGGCGTGCAGCTTCCGACCCTCGATGCGCGCTTCATCGACCTGCAAAAGGCGGCCGAAAGCCAGACCTACGCCGACGAAATCCGGGGCATCGTGGGCGCCGCCGGGCTGGAAATCACCGAGCTGTCGACCCACTTGCAGGGCCAGTTGGTGGCCGTGAACCCGGCGTATGACCAGCTGTTCGACGGCTTCGCGCCGGCAGCCTACCGCAACAACCCGGCGGAGCGCCAGAAATGGGCCGTGCAGCAGCTCAAATACGCCGCGCGGGCCTCCCAAAACCTGGGCCTGACGGCGCACGCCACCTTCAGCGGGGCGCTGCTCTGGCCCATGGTGTACCCCTGGCCCCAGCGCCCGGCCGGCCTGGTGGAAGCCGGATTTGCCGAGCTGGGCCGCCGCTGGACGCCCATTCTGAACGCGTTTGACGAGTGCGGCGTGGACTTGTGCTACGAAATCCACCCCGGCGAGGACCTGCACGACGGCGTGACGTATGAGCTGTTTCTCGACCAGGTGAACCAGCACCCGCGCGCCTGCCTGCTCTACGACCCTTCGCATTTCGTGCTGCAATGCCTTGATTACCTGGAGTACATCGACTTTTACCACGAGCGGATTAAGATGTTTCACGTCAAGGACGCCGAGTTTAACCCCACGGGCCGGCAGGGCGTGTACGGCGGCTACCAGAGCTGGCTGAACCGCGCCGGGCGCTTCCGCTCGCCGGGCGACGGGCAGGTCGACTTCAAGGCCATTTTCAGCAAGCTGGCGCAATACGACTTCCCCGGCTGGGCCGTGCTGGAGTGGGAATGCGCCCTCAAAAACTCGGATGACGGCGCCCGCGAAGGGGCCCCGTTCATCCGCGACCACATCATCCGGGTCACGGAACGTGCCTTCGACGACTTTGCCGCCACGGCCCCCAACCCTACCCTCAACAACTCTTTGCTCGGCATCTAACCCCCGCTTCCCATGAAAAAAACAGCCCTACTCCTCAGCCTTTGCGCCTTGCTCGCGGCCTGCGACACTGGCTACAAAAAAGACGGCCCCGACGAAGTCAACGTCAAAGAAGCCTCTTCGGCGGCGCTCAACACCGACAGCACGTCGGGCGCCAACGTGTCGGCCGTGGCCCACCAGCCCCAAATGGACACCAGCGTGACCAAGCTCGGCACCGAACACGCGGGCGGCCTCGTGGCCAGCGGCGCCAAGCTGATTGCCGCGTCCGACTGCGCGAGCTGCCACAAGGAAAACGAGAAGCTGGTGGGCCCCGCCTACGTGGCCGTGGCCGAAAAATACCCCGACAGCGAAGCCAACATCGGCATGCTGGCGGGCAAAATCATTCAGGGCGGCGCCGGCCACTGGGGCGCGGTGCCCATGACGCCGCATCCGGGCGTGTCGGAGGCCGACGCCCACGAAATGGCGAAGTATATTTTGAGCCTGAAATAGAATCCGGGGCGCCGCCTGCTAAGTATCTAATCGGCTTGTCTGTCATGCCGAAGAATGAAGCATGACAGCGGGCGCGGGCACGTTGCCTTAGCCTTCCCAAAAGCCCCCCTTTTCGGGTCCGGTTTTTTGAACAGGCCTTCCGTAAAAGCCCCCGTTTTGAGCCCCAGCGGGGCGGCCCGTCGGTAGTAATAAATGGATGACTAGCGAAAAGCCCCCGCGGGGCGACCCAAAATGCCGGGCTTCCTGTGGGTCGCCCCGCGGGGGCTTACCCGTTCCGTTACCGTGCTTTTCTACCGACAGGCCGCCCCGCTGGGGCTCAAAACAGGTCTTTGCGTAAGTCCTATTGAATTGATTTCCGATAATTTTCCCGGCCGATAACCCCCGCTCACGGCTTAAAACCCCAGCTCATGCCCCCACCCCTTAATCGCAGAACAGTGCTTAAAAACATGCTGGCGGGCACGGCCGTGGCCGGCGCCACGGGGGCGCTGAGCGCTTTTATGCCCGAAGAAAACGAAGCGGAAAAAGTGGCATTGAAGGGCAACATCAACCATTCGGTGTGCCGCTGGTGCTACCAGGATTTGTCGCTCGACCAGCTGTGCGCGGCGGCCAAAAGCATTGGTATTAAAGGCATTGACCTGGTGGGGCCCCAGGAATGGCCGACGCTGAAAAAATACGGCCTCGATTCGCCCATGTGCAACGGCGCCGAAATCAACCTGACCGACGGCTTCAACGACCCGCGGTTTCACGCCACCTTGCAAAAAAGCTACGCGGCCATGATTCCGCGGGTGGCGGAAGCGGGCTACCGGAACCTGATTTGCTTCAGCGGCAGCCGCCGGGGCCTGGACGACGAAACCGGCTGGGCCAACTGCGTGCAGGGCCTGACGCCCTTGCTCAAGCTGGCCGCTCAGCACAAAGTGGTGCTGGTGATGGAGCTGCTCAACAGCAAGATTGACCACAAAGACTACCAGTGCGACCGCTCGGCCTGGGGCGTGGCGCTGGCCAAAAAGCTGGCTTCGGAGAATTTCAAGCTGCTTTTCGACATCTACCACATGCAGATTGACGAGGGCGACGTCATCCGCAACCTGACCGATTACCACGCCTACATCGCGCACTACCACACCGGGGGCGTGCCCGGCCGCCACGAAATCGACGACACCCAGGAGCTGTATTACCCGGCCATCATGCGGGCCATCAAAGCCACCGGCTTCACGGGCTACGTGGCCCAGGAATTTGTTCCCAAACAGCCCGACAAAATCGATTCGCTTCGCAAAGCCGTGCAGCTGTGCGATGTATAAAATGAAACGCCACTCAACCACGAACCCCAACTCAACCCCACCCACATGAAACGTCACCTGCTATTCACCGCTTTATTGGCCGGCACCTTGGGCGCCGCACACGCCCAGCAAACGGCCAAACCCGAAGAAACCGAGGTGTGGAAGCCCGTGCCCGCCGTGGTGACGCCCGGCAAAACCAGCGGCGAGGCGCCGTCGGACGCGCTGGTGCTGTTCGACGGCAAGGGCCTCGACCAGTGGGTGTCGGCCGACGACCGCAGCGTGCCGGCCAGCTGGACGGTGGCCGGCGGGATAATGACGGTGAAAAAGGACCAGGGCAACATCGAAACCAAGCGCAGCTTCGGCAGCTACCAGCTGCACCTGGAATGGCGCATTCCGGCCAACATCAGCGGGACGGGGCAGGCGCGCGGCAACAGCGGCGTGTTTCTGGCCTCGCTGGGCAAAGGCGATTTGGGCTACGAGCTCCAGATTGTGGACGCCTACCAGAACCCGACCTACGTCAACGGCATGGCCGGCAGCCTCTACAAGCAGGCCATTCCGCTGGCCAACCCCGCCCGCAAAGCCGGCGAATGGCAAACCTACGACGTGGTGTGGACGGCGCCCACCTTCGCCGCCGACGGGGCGGTGGCCACGCCGGCGCGGGCCACGGTGTTTTTCAACGGCGTGCTGGTGCAAAACAACACGGCCCTGACCGGCCCCACGCTCTACATCGGCAAGCCCGCTTACCACAGCCACGGCCCGGCGCCCATCAAGCTGCAAGCCCACGGCGACAAAAGCGAGCCGCTCAGCTTCCGCAACATCTGGGTGCGGGAACTGCCGGCGGCGCCGGCCGTGGCGGATAAATAGGCTGTTGGGCCTGGCTAAGCCAGAGCCCCGGCGGGGCGGCCCGTCGGTAGTAAGTGACAGTATGCAAACGGAAAAGCCCCAGCGGGGCGACCCGATACCGTGGCAACCGGTTGGGCCGCTCCGCTGGAGCTTTTTCGTTTATGCACCGCTTGTTTCTAGCGATGGGCCGCCCCGCTGGGGCTCAAAACCGGGCTTTTGCGGAAGGCTAGTGCTTGAGGGCTCGATAAGATGCTTCGCGCAGGCGCGGCACGACGGGCGGTTGGGGAAGCCTTGCCAAGCCCGGCTTACACCAGGTTTTTCTTGATGTAGGCAATGCTTTTGGTCACGCTGTCGAAGGGCGAGCCGGGGGTGGTGTCTTGTTCGACGAAGAAGTATTTTAGCCCGGCCTGGTTGGCGTGGGCGAATATCTTTTTGAAGTCGATGCTGCCGTTACCCACCTCCGTGAAGGCGCGCTCCGGCGTACGGTCCATGTCCTTGACGTGCCAGAGCGGGAAGCGGCCGGGGTGCTGCTGAAACAAGGCCAGCGGGTCGTGGCCGGCTTTCGAAACCCAGTACAGGTCCAGCTCCATTTGCACCAGTTTCTTATCGGTGGCCAGCAGCAGGTCGTAGGGCAGCTGGTTGTTTTGGGCGTTGAACTCGAAATCGTGGTTGTGGTAGCAGAGCTGAAGGCCGGCTTTCTGGCAGCGCTCGCCGGCCTTGTTGAGCTGGTCGGCCACGTATTTGTAGTGGTCGAGGGTGCCGCGCTCGGCCTCCGAGAGGTAGGCGCACACCATGTACTTCACGCCGGCGGCCGCCGCGTCGTCCACGGCCCGGTCCCAGTCGTGGAGCATGGTGCCCAGCACCGGGGCGCCGTTGGCCGGCTCTTCGCCCAGCCGGTAGTGGCTGCTGGGCATAATGAGCCCGTTTTGCTTGAGCAGCGCGGCGAAGTCTTTGGGCGTCATGCCGTAGAATTTCTGGCTGCCCGTGTAGGTCGCGCCCTCGACGGAATTGTAGCCAATTTTGGCCAGCTGCGCCAGGGTGGCGGCGGGGTCCTTTTCCATGGCGGCGCGCACGGTGTAAAGCTGCAAGCCGATGTAGCGTTTTTTGGGGGCGGCCAGCAGGGAGGGCGACGCCAGCAAGCCGGCGGAAAGCAGCGCGGCCGAAGCCAGAAAATCTCGACGGGAAGTCATGGGACGGTGGGAATAAGTGGAGTTAGCGCAAGTTCTGAATCGATGAATGGAATTAAAAATTAAAAATGACAAATTAAAAACGAAAACTGACTGAACCTCAAATTTTTAATTTATCACCTTTAATTTTTAATTCCGCTCAAAAAAAGTACATTTTCTTGAAAACCGCACCGGGAAAGCGCCGGCCATTTTGCCTGGCTAAGGTAGGAAACGGCCGGCGCTTTTCGCGCACTTCCCTCCTGCTAAAACCCTGCCAGCGAGGGCGCCACCACCGGCAGCACCCAATTGAGCAGCAGCACGCCCAGCAGGCCCATCACCGAGACGATGGTTTCCATGGCCGACCACGAGCGCAGGGTGTCGCGCACCGACAGGTTAAAATATTCTTTGAACAGCCAGAAGCCGCTGTCGTTGAAGTGCGAAAACAGCAGGCTGCCCGCCCCGATGGCCAGCACCATCAGGTTGGGGTTCACGCCCGAGTGGGGCATGGTGGGCAGCAGCACGCCAGCCGCCGTGAGGCCCGCCACCGTGGCCGAGCCCAGGCACACCCGGATGAGGCCGGCCAGCAGCCAGCCCAGCACCAGCGGCGGCAGGCCGGTGCCGTGCAGGCCGGCGGCAATGGCCGCGCCGGCGCCGCTCGCCACCAGCACTTCTTTCAGGGCCCCGGCCCCGCCGATGATGAGCAGCAGCGGCGCCACGTCGCGCACGGCGGCGCCGTAGGTTTCCATCACGGCGGCCATGGGGCGGCCCTGGCCCCGGCCCAGGCTGAACGTGGCCACGCCCACCGAAAGCAGCATCACCACGCCGGGGTCGGCCGCAAAGACCAGGGCGGGCGCCAGCGGCCCACCGGCCGGCAGCACCGCCCGCAGCCCCAGCACCACGGCCAGCACCAGCACCGGCAGCAGCGACGACACGAAACTGTTCAGGCGGCCGGGCAGCTCCTGGGCCGGGCGCGGCGCGCTCGCAAAGCCCGCCAGCGGCCGCGCCACGATGCCCCGCAGCGTGCGCGCGTAGAGCGGCCCGGCCACCACCACGGCCGGCACCGCCACCAGCAGCCCGTACCCAAACGTGAGGCCCAGATTGGCGTGAAACAGGGCCACCAGCGCGGTGGGCGCCGGGTGCGGCGGCAAAAAGCCGTGCAGCACCGAGAGCGCCGCCAGCATGGGCAGCCCCACGTACACGGCCGGCAGCCGGTACTGGTACACCACCGAAAAAATCAGCGGTATCACCAGCAGGAAACCCACGTTGTAAAACAGCGGAATGCCGATGATAAACCCGGTGGCCATCATCGTCCAGGGAATGTATCGGGGGCCGAACGCGCCCACCAGGGCGGTGGCAATCTGCTGAGCCGCCCCGCTTTCGGCCACCAGCTTGCCCAGCATGGCGCCCAGCACCACCACCAGCACCACCGAGCCGAGGGTGTCGCCCAGGCCCTTTTGCACGGCCGCCAGCACCTGCGGCGGCGACAGCCCCAGGGCCAGCCCCGCCGGAATCGTGACCAGCATAAACGCCAGAAAAGCATTGACCTTGCCCCAGCTGCTGAGGGCGATGAGCGCCAGCACGGCCAGCAGAATAATGAGTAAGGTCATGAAAAAAGCAAACTTAACAGTCGGCGCGCAAGGCTTTTGCCGGCCGGTTTAGAGGCTATCCAAATAAGCAACAAAGGAACGGTCATGCCGAGCGCAGCCGAGGCATCTCGCCCGCATCGTTTAACGATGATGAGTACTGCTGCACGCGAGATGCCTCGGCTGCGCTCGGCATGACGGCCTATTGGGATAGGCTCTTAGCGCCGTTTCGAACTCCATGAATGAGCGTGCTATGCGGCGCTTTTCAGCTGGGGTGCGATTCGAGGCTGGCGGGGTCGTCCTGTAGGCGGGCCATGATTTGGCGCACCAGGTCTTCGGCCGGGGCGCCGATGGGCAGGTGCAGGCCGTAGGTGGGGTTTTCGAAGTCGGCCAGCTGGGAGTCGAGCAGGCCGACGCCCATGTAGTGGCCCGCGCGCGCCCGCAGCCGCGCCGCCAGCAGCTCCCGGTCGCCGTTGAGCACCACCCAGCGGATGGGTTCCGACACGGCGGCCTGCAATTCGACGCGGTATTTTTCCTTCAGGGCCGAGCAGGCCAGCACGCCTCCCCCAGCGGCCTGCCAGGTGCGGAGGCCGGTGGCCAGCGCGGCCAGCCAGTCGCGCCGGTCGTCGTCGGTGAGCGGGGTGCCGCCGCGCATTTTCGCTACGTTGGCGGCCGAATGAAAGTCGTCGGCGTCGTAAAATGGCAAGCCCAGCGCGCGGGCCAGCAGCTCGCCCACCGTCGATTTGCCCGACCCCGACACGCCCATGACAATATAATTCATACTTGTTGGCATAAAAAAAACGAACGGAAATAGGCCCCCGGCGGCGCGGTGGAGGCGCCAAATCTACTCATTTCGGTGCGGTTATTCGCGGGCAGAGCAAACGCCGTGGCGGCGGCCGGGCGCTGGCGCGCTTCGGGCGGCGGCTCGGTGGTGGGGACAAGCAAAAGCCCATTTCCGGGGCGGAAATGGGCTTATTGTGGTTTGCCGGGCAGGACCCCAAATAGGCCCTAAAAAGGATAGGCCGGCGCAGCGGGCGGCTGCGCTTTCTTGTATTGCTGCTGCGCGAATGCTTCAATAGCTGAGGCGCCCATCGCCCAGCACCGGGGAAAAAACGACGAACGGGGCCGCCGTTGCCGCTTTGGCCGGCTGCACGGCGCGCACGGGCGAGAAGGTTTCGGTGCGGTCGAGGTGCAGCAGGCGCAGGCGGTAGTAGGCCCACGCGTTTGGGCCGGTATTCGGGCAGGCGGCATCCTGCCAGTGGTAGGTGCACACGCCGGGGTTTACCCGGTTGGGCACCACGCCCAGGCCTTTGAAGGAGTGGCCGTCGGCGCTGCATTCGATGGCAAAGCCGGCCAGCAGCGGGGTCTGCTCAATCACCCAATCCAACCGGATATCGGCTCCTTGCGGGGCGGCGGTAAAGCTGATGAGCTCCAGCGAAAGCGGCTGCGCCGCCGGGACCCGAATTCGGCCCCGGCCCGGCAGGGGAAGTAGTGCGCCAGCGGTTAGGACCACCCACCGGCCAGCTACGAAGAGCTGGCGACAGCAGGCAAAAACGAAGGCGGACAGCGGGTTCATGAGGGGCGTTGGGGGATTTTGTTGTCAGTTGTTCGTTGTCAGTTGTCGGTTGTCAGTTGTCAGTTGTTAGAGCGGTTCTCAGGTTCGTGGACATGGCGCGGCCGACGCAACCTCACGGGACCCCTCCGGGGCAGCCCCTCTCCCGAAGAGAGGGGAGCCGGACAACTTATACACCAATCTAAGAACCGCTGTAGTTGTTGGTTTCAGCGCAAAAGATTGGACGACAACCGACAACCCGATTATTTCTGCACGGCTACCTGGGGTTGGGGCACGGTGGCGCGGCCCACGCAGGCTTGCAAGCTGGCCGTGGCCGATTGCAGCTGCGCGGCGCCAAACGCGGCGGCCGTAGTGAAGCTGCCGCCCACGTACACCTCGCCGCTCGGGGCCAGGGCCAGGGCCAGTACCTCGTCGGTGGCCGGGCCGCCGGCGGCGGTGAGGCCCAGCCAGGCGCCCGCCCGGCTGAGGTAGCCGACGAACAGGTCCGTCTGCCCGCGGCTGGTGAGCTGGAATGCGCCGCCCTGAATGGTGTGGCTAAAAGTGCCGGCCACGTAGAGCTTGCCCAGGCGGTCGAGCGCGATGCCGGCCACGCTGTCGAGGTAGTCGCTGGCCAGGGCGGTGGTCCACTGCCACTGGCCGGCGTCGGTGAGGCGGGCCACGAAGCCGTCGTCGCTGCTGTTGCTCTGGAGGCGGGCGGCGCCAAATACCGCGTCCCCGTTGAAGGAGCCCGTGACGTAGACGCCCCCGGCGGGGTCGGCCACGATGCCTTTGCCGTAGGCCGTGTTGGTGCCGGTGGCGGCCGTGGCCCACAGCCAGCGGCCGCCGCTGCTGAGCTTGCCCACGAAGGCATCGTCGAGGCCCAGGCCCGTGAGCTGCGACGTGCCAAACGTGCCAGCGGTGCTAAAGTACCCGGTGACGTAAATCTCGCCGGCCGCGTTGGTGGTCAGCGCGCTGGCTTCGTCGTTGCCGGGGCTGCCGCCGGCGGTGGCCCACTGCCAGGCCCCGCCGCGCGTGAGCCGCGCCACGAAGGCATCGGTGCTGCCGAGGCTCGTGAGCTGGCGGGTGCCGAAGGCGGCCGTTTCGGCAAACTGGCCCGCCACCAGCAGCTCGCCGGTGCTGCTAATGGTGAGGGCGCTGGCCCGGTCTACGCTGGGGCCGCCGGCCGCGGTGGCCCACTGCCACTGCCCGTCGGCGCTTATCTGGCTCACAAACACGTCCATGTCGCCCTGGCTGGCGAGGGCGGCGCGCCCAAACCGGGCCTGCTGGCTGAAGCTGCCGGTGACGAAGACGTGGCCCGAGGCATCGACGGCCACGCCGGCCGCGTTGTCGCTGCCCGCGCCGCCCGCCGCCACGGCCCACGCCCAGGTGCCGGCCGGCGTGAGCTTGGCCACAAATACGTCGCTGCGGCCCTGGCTCACCAGCGTGGTGGCCCCAAACTGGGCATTCTCCGTGAAAAAGCCCACCGCGTAGGAATTGCCGGCCGCGTCCACGGCCAGGCCTTTTACTTCGGCCACGCCGCTGCCCGTGGCCTGCACGGCCAGCTGCCACGCGGGGC
Source organism: uncultured Hymenobacter sp. (assembly GCA_964242365.1). GTDB lineage: Bacteria > Bacteroidota > Bacteroidia > Cytophagales > Hymenobacteraceae > Hymenobacter. The sequence goes on from CAXTCS010000071.1 coordinate 10,154, forward strand.
TTTGGGCGCGCCCCGGCTGGGCCAGCAGCAACAGGGCCAGCAGCAACAGCAGCAGCAAGCCCCACGCCACGGACGAAAGCCGCTTCCGGGTGGGGTTTTCGGGCTGGGCATTGGGCTGCGGCCCGCGGGCAAAGGCGTTGGGCGGCGTAGAGAACAGCGGCATAATCGAGGCGGGGAAAGGGTGGACACAAAACTATTTGTGTGCCTACCCAGGGCCTCAAAAAAGCCTTACCCTAAATGCGGTAGCCGCCGCGCGCCCCAGGCGCCGCTCTCGGGCAGCGGGGGCGGCGGGGCCGTGTAGCTGCTCAGCACGGCGGCCCGGGCCTGGGCCTGGATGGCGCGTAAGTCCTCCTCGTCCAGGGGCTTATGAATGATGTTCGCCACCAGGGCGTATTCCTTGGCCTTGGCGGTATCGGCCAGCGCCAGCGACGAGGTGAGCAGGTAGATGGCGCAGCGCCCCTGGAGCCGGGCGAGGTGGGGCGCCAGGGCGTCGAGAAAGTCCCAGCCGCTCATCACGGGCATGTTCAAATCGAGGAAAATAACGTCGGGCACCTCGGTTTCGAGGCGCAGCAGCAACGCGGCCAGGGCGGCTTCGCCCGAGCCGAAGGCGCGGACGTTGTCCGCGAACTTTTCAATCCGAATCACCTGCTCGGTGAGGAACAGGCTGATGAAGTCGTCGTCGACGAGGTAGATGAGCATGGCAGAGGCGGGCGCTTAGCGCTTATCAAGGTGGATGAGAAAGCGAGTGCCAAAATTCACTTCGCTGGTGACTTCGATTTTGCCGCCCATGGCCTCGACGTGGGTTTTGACCAGGAACAGGCCGATGCCGCGCCCGCGCTGGTTGGTGTGGAAGCGCTTGTAGAGCTGGAAAATATCGGACCCGGCCTTGTACATGTCGAACCCCGAGCCGTTGTCGGTGAAGCTGATGCTGGGCCCGCCGTGCTCGCCGCGGTAGCAGGCAATGTCGACTTGCAGCCGGCGCTCGTCCGAGCGGTACTTGATGGAGTTGGACAGCAGGTTGTAGAAAATACTGTAGAGGTAGGCCCGGTTGCCGCGCGTCACCAGATTGGCTTCGATGTCGAGGTCGACCTGCCCGCCGCACTGCCGCAGGGGCTCTTCCAGGTCCTGAATGGCCTGGTTGCACACGTCTTCCAGCACCAGCGGCTCCAGCTCCAGCACGTCCTTCTTGTCGCGGATGGAGAGCACCTGGTTCAGGTCCTTGAGCACGGCATCGGCCTGCACCATGCTCTGGCGCAGGTTGGCCAGGGTGGTGCCAAACACGTCGCTGCTTTTGTCGACCTTGGTGAGCACCGTGGCCAGGCCCAGGGCGTTGGCCAGCGGCGCGCGCAGGTTGTGCGAAATCACGTAGGTGAACTGCTGCAAGTCGCGGTTGTGGCGGTACAAATCCTGGGTCATGCTGGCCTGGCTGGCCTCCACTTCCTTGCGGTAGGTGATGTTTTGCTGGATGGCCACGAACTGCGTGAGCTTGCCGGCCTCGTCGCGGATGGGGGTGATGTCCATCGAGAACCACACCTTCTTGCCCGACTTCCGGTAGTTGAGGATGGTGGCCGAAAAGGGCGTCTGCCGCTTGAGGCGCTCGCGGATGTGGCGCACCGTCACCGGGTCGGTTTCGGGGCCTTGCAGCACCGCCCCCGGCGTGCGGCCCAGCAGCTCGGCCAGGCTGTAGCCGGTGTCTTTCACGAAGGCGTCGTTCACCCACTCGGTGCGGCCGCGCGCGTCGGTGATGATGACGCCGTTGTCGGTGCCCCGCGCCACCAGGGCCAGCAGCTGCAGCTGCTGCTCGTCGGCCACGCGCTTGCTGATGTCGGTAAAAAACACCGACAGGCCCTCGGCAAACGGGTAAGCCTTCATTTCAAACCAGCGTTTTTCGCGCTCGAAATACGCCTCAAACCGGACGGTCTCGCCCGTGTCGATGGCGTGCTGGTAGCGTTGCCGGTAGATATCGCCCGCTTTTTCGGGAAACAAGGCCCAGATTTTCAGGCCGGTGCCCCCCTCCTTGCTGATGCCCAGCAGCCGCTCGGCCTCGCTGTTGAGGTAAGTCAGGTTCCAGTCGCGGTCGAGCGAGACAAAGGCGTCGTTGATGCTCTCGAGAATGGTGTTGAGCTGCTCGGCCTGCCGCTTGATGAGGCGCTGGGCGGTGGCGATTTCGGTGATGTCCTGCACGGTGCCGTGCACGCCAATAAGCTGGCCGTTGACCAGCAGCGGGGTTTTGGTGACCTTCAGAATTTTTTCTTCGCGCCCCGCAAACCGCACCGTGGCCTCAAACTGCACCTTCTGGCCGGCGGCGGCCTCCAGGTGCTTGCGGGCAAAGAGCGTGCGCGCCTCCGCCGGCAGAAAATCGGCCAGCGGCCGGTTCAGCACGTCCTCTTTTTCTTTTTTCAGGAAGGCCAGCAAGGCCGGGTTGGCGTCCAGAATGCGGCCGTCGGGGGTTTGAAACACGGCCAGCGCGGCGTCGTCGTCAAACAGCACCCGAAACCGCTGCTCGCTCTCGGCCAGCACCAGGCCGTTCAGCTTCCGCTCCGTGATGTCGCGGGAGTTCACCACGTAGCCCATCGCGGGGTTTTGCAGGTGGCGGCTGACGGTGGTTTCGAGCCAGCGCCACTCGCCGCTGGCGGTGCGGAAGCGAAAGTCGGGAATCGTCACGGTGTCCTCCGAGTCGAGCCGGGCCCAGCAGTCCAGCGCCTGGGGCACGTCGTCGGGGTGAAAAAAATCGAACGCCGAGCGGCCCACCATCTCCTCGGGCGCGAAGCCCAGCGTGCGCTGGGTGGCGCCGCCCACGTAGGTATACGCGCCGTTCTCGTCCACGAGCCCCACCATGTCGTAGCCGTGCTCGACGATGGCCCGGTGCTGGGCTTCCTGCTCGCGGGCCAGCCGGGCGGCGCGCCGTTGCAGGGTCACGTCGCGCCCCACGCAAATCAGCAGGTCGTCGGCCGCGGCCCGCAGCGCCGACCAGGCCATGTGCACCTCGTGGCCGTCTTTGCCCAGGCAGCGGCTTTCGAAGCCCACGGGCTCGGCCTGCTCAAACGCTTCCAGAAATTTTTCCAGGGCGGTGGTGCTGTCGTCGGGGTGGATGATATCAGAAAAATGCTTGCCTATCATTTCGTTATTGTCATAGCCCAAGGCCCATTGGCAGGCCTCGCTCACGTGCCGGAAATGGCCTTCGGGGTTTATCGCACAAATAAGGTCCGGTGAAAAGCTCACCATCGCGTTTAAAATCCTGAGGTCGGCGGCGTTGCTCATCGGGTTTAGCTAAGAAATTTCTTCGTGCCGAGGCCCGCCCGCTACGGGGCCGCCCATTCGGGCAAGGCCAGGCCGGCGGGGCCGCGCAGCCTTGCGCTAACTGCAACACGAATAAAAGCCTGGCTAAAGACAAGGCGTTCCACTATTCTGCTGCGGGGTGATAAATATCCGCCTATTTCGGCTCCTGCCCCGGCCGATTCCCTACCCTATTTGGGGGTTAATGCCCGGCAAGTTGGTCGTTTGGTTAGTTGTCAGTTGTTCGTTGTCAGTTGTCAGGGTGTTCTGATAGTGAAGCTGTTTAGAAATTTGTCAGAACACCCTGACAACGAACAACTGACAACTAAAACGGCAATTGCTTATTCCTTAATCAGGTGTTGCACCAGCTTCAGGCCGTTGCCGCGAATAATGACCAGGTAGGCGCCGCTGGTCAGGCGGCCTATTTGCAGCTGGTGGGCCTGGCCGCCGGCCAGGGCCAGGGTTTGCACCACGCGGCCGGCCAGGTCCACCAGGGTTACGTCGTAGGTGGCGGCGGGCAGGCCCGACAGGTCGAGCGTGGTTTGCGACTGGGCCGGGTTGGGGAACAGGCTGGGGGCTGCGGGGCCGAAAACCACCGCGCGCACCGGGCTGTAGGTGGCCGTGCCGGCGCCGTCGCGCTGCTCGAGGCGGTAATACACCGTGCCCAGGTGCTGGCGGCCCACACCGGCATCGGCGTAGGCGTACTGCTGCGGCTGGGTGCTGGTGCCGGCCCCGGCCACAAAGTCCAGGCGCTCGAAGCGGACGCCATCAAACGAGCGCTCGACCGCGAAGCCGGCGTTGTCGTGCTCCTGGGCCGTGGCCCAGCTCAGCCGGGCATCGGCCCCCACGGCCGTGGCCTCGAAGCGCGTCAGCTCCACCGGCAGCGGGTAGTCGCCGATGCGCAACGCCACCGCCTGGGTGGTCACGCCGCCGTTGGCGTCGATGGTCGTGATGTTGGCCGAGTACGTGCCGGTCCTCACCAGATTGCGGTCGAACACGCGCACCTGGCCCGTGGCCGGGTCCAGCTCCAGCCCGTCGGGCAGGGCGCTGCCTTCGGTGAGCACGGCGGTGCGCACGCCGTTGTCGGTCACGGCCGCCGCGGCGTTATACACCCCGCCGTTGGCATCAAACGTGTTGGCCACGACGTCGCCGTTCTGGTACTGGTTGGCATTGCCCTTGACGGGCGTGCTGCTGTAGGCCGAGGCATTGTCCTGGCCCACGGCAAGGGTGTACAGCGCCGGGGCCGACACCGCGCCCTGGTTGTCGGTGGCCGAGTAGGAGAAGAACGCATTGCCCACGAAGCCGGCGGCCGGGTCGAAGCTGAGGTTGGTCGCGTTGCCGTTGGTCACCACCTGGCCGGTGCCCACCGGGGCCCCATTGAGCAAGAGCACCCCGGCCGCAGCGGCCGGCAGCGCCGTGATGGTAAACGACGACACGCTGCCATCCGCATCGAGGCCCTTGATGGACGTGAGCAGCAGCGGGCTGGCCGTGTTGCCTTCCGGCGCTTGCAGGGCGTTGGTCACGCTGTTGGCCAGCGGCACCTGGTTGGTGAGGGTCGTGGTCAGGGCCGACGTGTTGTTGGCGGCGGCGCCCGCGGGCTCCGTGGTGCCGCTGGTGACGGTGCCCGCCACGGCCGACGTGGTGGTCGGAAACACGAAGGCCACGGTGTTGGTGACTTCGCCGGCCTGGCCCACGGCCTGCGTGGCGATGACCGGGAAGCTCACCCGGCCCGAGGCCGCGTCGTAGGTGCCGCCGCCCGATATAGCGACGCCGCTCAGGCCGGTGGGCAGCTGCACGGTTTGCGTCACGGCGTTGGCCGGCGACGGGCCGTTGTTCACGGTCACGACCCCGTAAGTAGCCCGGCCGCCGGGCAGCATGGTGGCCGGGCCGCTGACGCGGGTGGCCACGTCGGCCACCGGCACGATGTTCACGCTCACGGCCTGCGTGTTGTTGGCGGGCTGCGAGTCCGAGAAGTTGCCGTTGATGGCCGCCGTGGCCACCAGCGGGTCGTTGCCGGGGTTGTTCACCGTAATCGTGTAGGTGAGGGTGCTATTGGCCGGCCGGGCGTTGGCGCTGGGGAACGTCACGGCCCCGCTGGCCGCGTCGTAGGTACCCCCGCCCGACACCACCACGCCGCTCAGCCCGCCGGGCAGGCTCACCTGCTCCTGAATGTTGGCCGCCGTGCCATTCGCGTTGGCGTTGGTGGCCGTCACGGTGAGCACGATGGGCTGGCCGGCCTGCTGCGAAGTGCGGTCGGCCGTAATCGTGGTCTGGAAATCGGTCTGGGTGGTGGTAGTGGGCGACAGCGGCAGGTAGATGGTCACCGCGTTGTTGGTCAGGTTGATGTCGTTGGTCGTGGTCGGGGCATCGGCCGCGGCCGAGGCGCCCACCAGGGGCCGGTCGGGCGAAATTACGGTGATGGTGTTCGTCACCACGCCGGTCACGCCCACCGCCTGGTTGGTGATGGTGGGGAAGGTGACGATGCCGGTGCTGATGTCGTAGAGCCCGCCGCCGCTGGCCACCACGTTGAGGCCGGTGGCGATGCGCACGCTGGTGTTGACCGTGGCGGCCGGGGCCGGGCCGTTGTTGGTGGTCGAAACGGTGAAGACCACCGGGTTGCCCACGATGCCGCTCGCCGGGCCGGCAATGGCAATGGCCACGTCGACGTTCCATTTAACCAGCGTCGCCACCGCCGCCGCGTTGTTGGTGGTCGAAGTGCCGTCGGGCGTGCTGCTGGTCACGGCCGCCTGGCTCACGACAACGCGGGGGTTGCCGGCATCCGTTGATTTGAAGGCCGGGGTCACGTAGGTGTACGTGTAGGTGCGCACCTCGCCCACGGCCAGGGTGGCCACGGCCGGCCAGGTAATGAGGCCCGTGGCCGGGTCGTAGGTGCCGCCGCCCGTGGCCGTCACCTCGGCCGGGGCAAAGCCGGCGGGGATGCTCACGGTCTGCACCACGTTGGTGGCCGGCACCGGGCCGTTGTTGCGGGTACTCACCGCAAACGTGATAAGCTGCGTGGCCGAGGCCACCTCCGGCCCGATGAGGGTAGTGGCCACATCCGTTAGGTTGAGGATGTCGACGTTGCGTATCACCAGGTTATCGTCCGGCACCGGGTCGGCGGTGGCCGAAGCCACGTGGGCCATCGCCACCAGCGGGCCGGCGGCGGGGGCCGTCAGGGCCACGGTGTTGGTAATGCTGCTGCCGCTGGCCAGGCTGGCCAGGGTCGGAAAGGTCACCACGCCCGTGGTGGCGTTGTAGGTGCCGCCGCCCGAGATGCTGCCGCCGGGAATGCCCAGGCCGGGGGGCAGGACGAGCCGCTGCACCACGTTCAGGGCCGGGCTGGGGCCGTTGTTGCCGGTGACGACGGTGTAGGTGACCGCGCCGCCGGGGGCCACGTTCTTGCTCGAAAAGGTGAGCGTGTTGTACACGTTGGCCCTGGGGTCGGCGGCGGCCACGGCCACGGCGCTGGTGGCGCCCGCGGTGGCCGAGTTGTTGGCGGTGGCCCCGCCTTCGGCCGTGGCGGCGCTCACGCCCGCCGTGGCCGTGAAGCCGCTCGCGGGCATGTTGAAGCTAACGGTGTTGTTGACCGCCGCGCCGCTGGCCAGCACCGCCACGGCCGGGAAAGTGACCACCCCGGTGGCGGGGTTGTAGGTGCCTTGGTTCGAAGGAAATACCCCGGTTGCGGCCAGGCCGGTGGGCAGCTGCGCGGTTTGCACCACGGCCGCCGCCGGCGACGGGCCGTTGTTGGCCGTAATCAGGGCATAAGTAACCAGGTTGCCCACGGCCGAAAAAGCCGGGCCGCTGACGGTGGTGGCCACGTCGGCGAGGGGCGCGACGGCAATGGTCGCGGTGGCTTCGTTGTTGCCGAAGATGCCCGCCGAGGCCAGGCCGCTGCCCGTGGTCATGTTGCCGGTAATGAAGACCGGGCCGATGGCCGGGGCCAGAAACGTGATGGTCGAGGGGGCCGTGCTGCCGCTGGTGAGGGTGGCGGTGGGGTAGCTCACGATGCCCGTGGCGGCGTCGTAGGTGCCGCTGCCGGTGATGGACACGATGCTGAGCCCCGGCGTGAGCTGGGCCGAGCGCACGGCGTTGACGGCATCGCCGGGCCCGAAGTTGCGGAAGTCGAGGACAAACGAAGCCTGCTGCCCAGGGTCGACCGTGGCCGCCGACGGCGTAATGCCGTTGGTCGCCACGTCGCCCGTCGAGTTGTTGGTGATGGCGAAGGAGAACGTGTCGGGGGCCGTGGGGGCGCCGGGGCCGCCGCCGGCATCTTCCTGCGAAGTCGTGGTGATGTGGGAAACAATGGCCGTGCTGCCGGCCGTATTCGACGCCGTATACACCACCCGGAACACGCTGACGTCGCGGTTGTTCCACGTAGCCAGGGCGCCAAAATCAATGACCAGCGTGCCGCTGTTGTAGGTGGCGCCCTGGGCCGTGAGGGCATTGAGCTGGCCGGTGCTCAGCGACGAGCCGGGGGGCAGGGTCACGGTGCGCGTCACGTTGAGGGCCGTTGCCGGGCCGTTGTTGGCGAACAGGACGCCGTAGGTGCCCGAAGGCCGGCCCGTGGTGGACGAGCCCAGGCCGAAAATGACCCCCACCACGTCGGCAAAGCCGGTGATGGCGGTGGTGGCCGCGCTGGTGTTGTTGCTGGTCACCGTTTCGCCCGACGTGGTGGTGATGCTCGCCGTGGTGACGACCGAGGCGGTGCCGGGCGCGGTGAAGGAAATATTGAACTGGCTGCTCGCGCCGGCCGTCAGCGGCGACACGCCGGGGTAGGTAATGGTCACGTCGCCGGTCGCGGCGTTGGCGCTGATGCTGGTGCTGCCCGGCGCCACCGCGTTGGTGACCACGTTGCCGGTCGCGTTGCTGCCCGACGACAAGGTGACGACGCGCGTCACGCCGCTGGCATCGGCGCCGCCGTTGTTGGCGAATACGGCCGACACGTCCACGGTTTGGGCGGCCGTTACCTGGGTTGGGGCCGTCACGGCCGCCGTCACGTCGGCGCCGCAGTTGATGCCCGCCGAGCTGTTGGCGATGCTGTTGCTGATTTGGGTGTTGGCGATGCCCGTGCCCCCGGCGCTGGCGCCGTAGGCCGAGCCGCCGGCGGTGGTGCCGGCGGGGCCGGCCGGCACGCTGGCACTGGCTGGCGCGGCATTGGCGAGCACGATGCCGCCGCCGCCGCCGCCGCCGGGGCCGTAGGCCGTCGCGGCGCTGTTGCTGCCCCCGGTGCCACCGGCGGCCGCCAGGGCCAGGCGGCTCAGGGTGGCCGTGGTGTTCACCGTTGCCAGCACCGAGCCGCCGGCCCCGCCCCCGCCGCTGCCGTCCTGCACCACCGTGCCGCTGGCGGTCGCGCCGTTGGCTAATAGGCTGCCCAGGCCGGCCACCGAGCCGGCGCGCACCAGCACGATGCCGCCGCCGGCCGCGCCGCTGCTGGCGTAGCCGGTGTTGCCGGCATCGCCGGTGCCGTCGTTGCTGGTGCCCGCGCCGCCGCCGCCGCCCATGATGAGGCGGCTGCTGCTCGGCGCGTTAAAGCCGCCGC
>CAXTCS010000072.1:0-18451 GCA_964242365.1 uncultured Hymenobacter sp.
TGCTGCCAGTGCGCGGCGGTCCACTTGTCGAGCGGCCGGCCGGTTTTCTGGCTGCGAATGGCGGTGTTGGGGTTGGCCTGCACCTGGGCCCGGGTCCACTGCGCCTTCATCTTGCGCGTGGTGCGCAAAAACTGGCCGATTTGGGCCTGGGCATCAATCTCCTGGCTGGCAATGTGCAGCCCGGCCTTGTAGCCCGCCAGCGGCAGGCGGTGAATGCTGAAGTCGCCGTAAGCTCCGGCGGCGTAAAACGACACCGGGCGCGGGTAGGCATTCTTCACCACCAGCCGCCCCACCTCCCGGCGGATGAGCTGGCCGTTGCTGCCGCGCACGCCCGTGGTGTACAAAAACGCCTGCAAGCCCGATAAAATGGCGTGGTACGCCTGCGGAAACGTCCAATGCAGGGCGTTGCGCAGGAAATTGTCGTCGCCCAGCTCGGCCGTCGCGCGCAACGCGTATTCCGTGCTCCAGCTGGTGTGCAGCAGCTTGGTGAGCGCCGCCACGTCGGCGTCGCCCAGCTCAGCGGCGTGGCCTCTGAAAAAAGGCAGGTTTTGGAGCCCACCGAGCAAGTCGTCGTTCTCCTGAATGTGATAGTTAATCGCAAAGAAATAGTTGAGGAAAACCTGCGCCGGAATTGATTTGCGCCAGGTCTCGTCAGCTAGCTTCTGCTGGTGCTCGTCGCTGATGGCGTCCACCTGCGGGTTGAGCGGGATGATGCGGGTTTCCTCTGTCGTCGTCATGCTAAGTAAACAGCAATTGACGCGATTTTAGTTGCCTGTTTACTAATTTTTTTGTCAATTTTTATTATTAGGCAAGACAATGATTTATAGATAATTAAGTCGACAAGAAGAATTTTATTTCGAACTGATTTTACTGGCTTGATTACTAATGGCGTTGTCAAGAAAGAAAAGCGCCAAAAAAGCCCTTGCTCCAACAGAAGCAAGGGCTTTCAAAATGCTGCTAAAAAGCCTTGGCTTTAGGCCCGGCAGGCCTGCCGCCAACTACTTCAACTCATCCTGGATTACCGACACGGCTTCGCCAATGGTCACATCCTTCTTCAGGCCTTTAGTGGTGCGGGCCGCGCGGTTTATCTTAACCGTGTCGCCTCCCAAAGCCCGCAAATCAGCGGCCAACGGCGAGAACACCAGCGCGGTAGAGGTTTTCTGGGCCGCGTCGTAACGGTCCGAAATAGCTTTCGACTCCTGCTGCTCAGCGCGGTACGCCGTCAGCTTGAGCGAAACCGTCGTTTCGTCCTTGCGCTTGCGCATGCTCTTCACCATCTCATCCATCACCCTAAAGCTGGGGTTGCTGGCCACCCGCACTTTGCTGTTGGCACGCAGCTTCTCAATGGCCGGGGCCGCGTCCCAAGGCCGGTACCGCGCCGGCTGAATCTCATCCCATTTCAGTGGGTAGTCCGATTCTTTTTCCCCGTCATCCGAATACGAATACAAGTCGGGCACCACGATATCCGAAGCCACGCCCTTGAACTGCGTCGAGCCGCCGTTCACGCGGTAAAACTTCTGCGTCGTGAGCTTGAGCGAGCCAATCGGCTTCACGCTGCTCAGCTCGGCCGGCAGGGCCTCGTCGAGGTCGAAGATGCGCTGCACCGTGCCCTTGCCGTACGTGGTGGTCGAACCCATGATGACGCCCCGGTGATAATCCTGAATGGCGGCGGCCAAAATCTCGGAGGCCGAGGCGCTGTATTTGTTCACCAGCAGCACCAGCGGGCCGCTGTATTGCACGCGCGGGTCGTTGTCGGTGAGCACCGTGGTGCGGCCCTGGCCGTCGCGCACCTGCACCATCGGGCCGCTGTCCATAAACAGGCCGGCCATCGACACGGCATCGGTAAGCGAGCCGCCGCCGTTGAAGCGCAGGTCCATAATAACGCCCTTCACGCCTTCGGCATTGAGCTTGGCAAGCTCTTTTTTTACGTCGTCGGACGAGCTGCGCCCGCCGTTGTCATTAAAATCGGCGTAGAAGCCGGGCAGGCGCAAGTAGCCGATTTTCTGGCCTTTATCCGTGATAATCGACGACTGCGCGTACTTTTCATCCACCACCACCACGTCGCGGATGATGGGAATAATCTTGGTGCTGCCGTCGGCCTTTTTCACCGTGAGGCGCACTTCCGAGCCTTTTTTGCCGCGAATCAACGTCACCGCCTTGGCCGTGCGCCAGCCTTCGATGCTCACCGGCTCGGCCGCACCCTGGGCCACACGCAGCAGCGCATCGCCCTTTTTCAGGTCGCCCTGGCGGGCCGAAGCCGAGCCAGGAATAATTTCGTCGACGTAAATCAGCCCGTCCTTCTCGCGCAGCGTAGCCCCAATTCCCTCGAAGCGGCCGGTCATCTCGTAGTCGAAATCTTCCTTGGCTTTGGGTGCAAAATATTCAGTGTGAGGGTCGTACGTGTTGGCGATGGTGTTGGCGTAGGTTGCCAGCCGGTCGTTGGCGTCGATGTCGTTGAGGTCTTCAAACTGCTCGTCGTAGTATTTCAGCACGCGCTTGCGGGCCTCGGTTTCCATTTGGGCGGGGGTGCGCACGGGCTCGGCGGCTGTCGGCGCGGCGGCATTGGCTGCGGCCGGGGCAGCGGTGGCGCCGCTGGGCTTGGCCACCTTGGCCTTTTCCTGGGCTTCCATCATTTCCGAAACCCGGCTCAGGGTTTCGAATTTCAGCAGCTTGCGCCACAGCTCCCGCTGAGCCGCTTTGTCGGCCGGAAAAGGGGCCTTTTCGAAGTCGGTCTGAAACGACTCGTCGGTGGTGAAGTCAAAAGGCTTGGCCAGAATTTCGCGGTAAAGGCCCTGCATTTCCTTCGTGCGGTCGGCCATCAGCTTCGTGCTGAGGTCGAGAAATTCGTGGGTGCCGTTCTTCACCTCGTCGTCAATCTGCGTCTGGTAACGGCGAAGTTGCTCCACGTCGGTGGCCAGCAGAAACTGCTTGCGGTAGTCGAGGTGCTTCAAATACAGGTCGAACACGCGCTTCGAGAAGGCGTCGTCAACTTTTTCGGGCTGGTAATGGGCCGACGTGAGGCCCTGCAACATGATGCCAATCAGTACTTGGTCCTTGCTCGGCACTGCCGAGTCGGCCCGGCGGAACAACCGGTATGATGCCAGAACAAACACGGCTGCGACCAAAAAGGCGTACAGTCCGACCTTCAAGCGGGGAAAAGACATTAGCAGGAAAATAAAACGGGGAGGAAAATCAAATATACGGGGCGCGGAAAGCAAATCCGGGCCTGTTGCTTACGTCGAAAACGCCACGGTGGGCGAAATAAGTGCCCCATTCCGCAAACCGTTTCCCTGACTTCCCCCCAAACTCGCTGGCCCAGCCGCACACCCCAACAAAAAAGCCTTTCCCGAGTGGGAAAGGCTTTTTGTGGCTAACAGGCCGGGGCCTGGCAGTCAGATTAGTACTTGTAAATCTTGTCGCCGTTGTTGCGACGGAACTCCTCTTCGAAGTATTTGGCATCTTCGGCGTTGCGGGGCTTCACGCCCATCACAATGCCGCCATTTTTGATGCCGTTCTCGTACTCAGCCGCGTGCTCCTCGGGAATGCCCGAGCCAACCAACGCGCCCACCAGGCCGCCCGTGAGGCCACCGGCACCAGCGCCGGCCAAGGCCGCTGCCAGCGGACCAGCGATAATCAGGCCCAAGCCGGGCAGCGCAACCGAAGTACCAATGGCTGCGATGGCGCCGATAATGGCACCAGCCGTACCGCCAATGGCCGAGCCCACGCCCGCGCCTTCCATGGCTTTGTCGCCAAGCTCGGTTTGTGCAGAGTCATCGCCGAAGTGCGTCTTGCGGGTTTCGTCCGACATGAGCAGGTTCACGTCGTCTTTGCCGTAGCCGCGCGAATGCAGCGACTGGTAAGCCTTCTCGGCGCTGCTGCGGTCGCGGAACATGCCGCTCATGCTGCTGCCGTCGCGGTAAGGCTCGCCGGTTACGGCGTGGGCGGCACTGTCGGCCGTGTTCTGTACGCCATCGATGGCGCGGCCTACTACGGCGCCGGCGGTGCCAGCTACCGCAGCACCTTTAGCGGTGGCGCTGAAGTCGTCGCCGTCGGTTGAGTTGCTGGGGTTGCCCGAGGCTGCGCCCGAAGCCGATGAAGTACCCGTGCCGGAAGTTGAGCCGGTGCCAGCGTTGTAGCTGCTGCCTTCGTTGCTTAGGCCGGTGCTGTTGCCCATGCCGGTGCCGGTGTTTTGGCTGCCGTAGTTAGAGCCTGCGCCGGTACCGGTGTTTTGCGGGTTGTTCGAATCGTTGGTATTCATGTGTGAAAGGATTGGAAAAATGGAGAGAATCACCAACCTGTCGGCTAGTTGAGGACCTTAACGGAGGCATCCCAGCAGAGGTTACGTCCCGCCATATTTCTTCTTTTTCCCTTCAAACAATTGGTGCCGTTCGGGTCAGCCCGCGCCGCATCACCTGCATTTTGACCCGGATAGTGGCTCAGGAGAATTGCTGAAAGTTGGCTTCGTCGCGCCAAAACCCCCGGCAGTCGCGGATGAGGTCTTTTAAAAAATCTTCGTCCTGTTTGAGGGTGCGCCATTCGCCCAGGCCCATTTTTTCGCAGAGCTTGTAGAAATTGTCGCCTTGTCCTTTCGAGCCTTGCACCTTCACGAGGCAGCTCAGGGGCGGGCGTCCGGCTTCGCGCTCGGCCGTCGAGATTTCGGCAAGCATTTCATTAAGCCGCGATTTCTCGTGCGATATTTCAAGATTTAGGCCTAATTCAGCTTCCTGCACCAGCGTGAGGTAGCTTACCGTGCCGGTTTGGAGCCGGGAATAGCGGATTAAATAGGTGCGGATACGACCAATCATGGCGGGGCCTCAAGTGAACAAAAACCGGTTTAGGGGCTGAAAATTAGCGAATTTTAGTTAGACAGCGGTGCTTATCGCCCCGCCGCTACTGCCAACTTTCAGCCGTGCGGGCTCGCCCCTTACCACAATCGTTCCTAATTTTTACGCCAAGCAATTCCTGCCCATATTTGCCGGTTTTAGGGGCCCAACTTACCGGCCCTGGCGCCGCCGGATTTCCTTCTGAATGAGCAAAAACTCGCGGCTGCTTTGGCCCGCGATGGCCGTGTTTTCGTCGGCCCGGCGCAGCAGGTAGGGCATCACGGCGGCCACGGGGCCGTAGGGCAGGTACTTGGCCGTGTTGTAGCCGGCGTTGGCGAGGTTGTAGGTGAGGTTGTCACTCATGCCGTAGAGCTGGGCAAACCACGCGCGGGGGTCGCCGGGAGCCAGGCCGGCCTCCTGCATCAGCTGGGTGAGCAGCAGCGAGCTGGCCTCGTTGTGGGTGCCGGCGCAAATGCTGAGGCGGTCGATGTGCCGCACGCAATAGCGCAAGGCCTCGTCGTAGAGGTCGTCGGTGGCCTGCTTGGTGGGGTTGATGGGGTTTTGCTGGCCGCGCTGCCGGGCCACGCGGGCCTCTTTTTCCATGTAAGCGCCGCGCACCAGCTTGGCGCCGATGAAGTAGCCGGCCTCGGCGGCGGTGTCGTGGGCGGCTTTGAGCGCGTCGAGCCGGTCGCGGCGGTAGAGCTGGTAGGTGTTCCAGACAATGGCCTTTTCGTGGTTGTACTTGGCCATCATATCATAGGCCAGCAGGTCGATGGTGTGCTGAAACCAGCTTTCCTCGGCATCGACAAACAGGCGGATGCCGTGCTGGTGGGCGCGGGCGCACAGGGCGTCCACGCGGGCCACGGCGCGGGCGTGGGCGGCTTCCTCGTCGGCGGTGAGGAGCTGGCCGGCCTGAATTTTTTCGAGGATGGCCACGTTGGCCACGCCCGTTACCTTAAACACCGAAAACGGAATGTGTGCCGAGCGGTGGGCCTCGTCGATGGTGGCCAGAATTTCGTCGCGGGTGCGGTCGTAGCTGCGGTCACTGCCCTCGCCCTCAACCGAATAGTCGAGAATGGTGCCGATGTGGTACTTGCCCAGCTCGGCCGTGACGGGGCGGCATTCGGCAATGGTTTCGCCGCCGCAGAACTGCTCGAAAATGGAGTGCTTGATGAGGAACTTCGTGCCGGGCAAGCCCCATTTCAGGGCCGCTTTCATCAGGCCGCTGCCGGTTTTCACCAGCGTGCCGTTGTTCATGGCCGCAAATAGCGCGAATACTTTGCGCAGCTGCGCGTCAGACTTGGAGGCGAACGCCACGCGGGTGTCTTCGAAGGAAATGCGGGGAAGCTGAGCGGGAGGGGCGGGCAACATAAGAGGTGGCTAAAGGGCGGGATTTGGGGCGGTAAGCGGAAGGCGGGCGAAGGTAAAGGGTAAACAACGTTTCGCCGAAACGAGTTACGTTTGCCCGGCTTTTCGCTGCCCGCCGGCCCGCCGCCTTCACTTGTGCACCTTTGCAATGCCCGCTGTTACCGATACGTTCTTCACCAAGCTGCTGGCCCAAAAAGGGCAGCCCATTCTCATTGCCGGCCCCTGCTCGGCCGAAACCGAGGCGCAGGTAATGGCTACCGCGCACGGCCTGAAGGCCTTGGGTAAAATCGACCTGTTTCGGGCCGGCATCTGGAAGCCGCGCACCCGGCCCGGCTCGTTTGAGGGCATGGGCGCGGTGGCGCTGCCGTGGCTGCAACGCGTGAAGGCCGAAACCGGCATCCCGACGGCCATCGAAGTGGCCACGCCGCGCCACGTCGAAGACGCCCTGCGCCACGGCATCGACGTGCTCTGGATTGGCGCCCGCACCACCGTCAACCCCTTCGCGGTGCAGGAGCTGGCCGACGCCCTGGCCGGCACCGGCGTGCCCGTGATGGTGAAAAACCCCGTGAACCCCGACGTGGCCCTCTGGGCTGGCGCGCTCGAACGCCTGGAGCGGGCCGGCATCACCGATTTGGCGGCCATCCACCGGGGGTTCAGCACGTTTGCGCCCAGCCGCTACCGCAACGCGCCCACCTGGATTTTGCCCATCGAGCTGAAAACCCGCTTCCCGCACATTCCGCTGATTTGCGACCCCAGCCACATCGGCGGGCGGCGCGACCTGCTGCTGCCCATCGCCCAAAAAGCCCTCGATTTGGACTATGATGGCCTCATCATCGAAACCCACCCCGACCCCGACCACGCCCTGAGCGACGCCGAGCAGCAGGTGACGCCCGCACGCCTGGGCGAAATCCTCAGCGAGCTAAAATACCGCTACCGCTCGTCCGACAACGCCGATTACCTCAACAAAGCCGAGGAGCTGCGCCAAAAAATGGACGTGGCCGACCGCGAAATCGTGGAAGCCCTGGCCCGCCGCATGGCCCTGGTCGAAGAGCTGGCCGAATACAAAAAGGAAAACAACGTCAAAATCCTGCAACTCGACCGCTGGCAGGAAATTTTCAACACCCGCACCGAATGGGCCACCAAGCTCAACGTGAACGACAAATTCGTGGCCGAGCTCTACAAGTTGATTCACCTCGAAAGCATCCGCAAGCAAACCGAAGTGCTGAACGGCCGCCCGCTCGACGGCGTGGTGAACCTCGGGCCGGGGCTGTAATGCGCGGCAGGGGCGCTATCGCTGCCGCTCGTACGTATCCACCGGCGCGTCGAGGCAGCCGCCGTGGTCCAGTACCAGCGTGTTGCCGCTGATGGATGCCGCAACGCTAAAGCTCTGCGGCAACTGGCTGCTGCTGAAGTAAGTAAGCCGCAAAGCCGGCGCCGGGGGCGTGGTTCCGCAAATCGACGCGGTGGTGTCGGCATAGGTGCCGCTGGAGGCGAGGCTGTTGTTTTTGTAAAACGAAAAGCGGGTGGCGGTGAAGACGACCAGCTCGTTCGGCACCGGCGCTTGCGGGCAGTAGCACTGCCGCTGCGTGAGCTTCCAGGTGCCGATGAGGCCGGTACCGAGCGCCGGGGCGTCTTTTTTGCAGCTCAGCAGGCCGGTGGACGTTGCAAGCAGCAGTGGCAAGGAGTAGCGAAAGGAGAATTTCATGGCAAATTGGACTGGAAATAGGGGTATTTTTCAGAGGGTATTCAACCAAGGGCTTATCTAAATTTCTGCTTAACGCCGTGAATAATAGTAGCCAAACCCGTCGGCATAATCTTCGACCAAAACCAGCCTTGCTGCGGAAATCTGTTCGATAAATTGCTTATCGCCGCCGCCCGAAGTGCCATAAATCACGAAGGTTTGGGGCTTGCCGGTAACGTAAGAAGTGGCCTGGCTCAACGAGTACGGGGTTGTGCGGGCCACCACGCCGTTCAGGAAAAACGTAGCCAGGCCGTTGGCATCAAAAACGATTTCCTGCGCCTGGCCGGGGTCGGCGGGCTGCACGCGGCCCGAGAGGCCGCCATCGGTTTCGGTCAGTTGCCAGCGGCCTGCCAGGCGCGCGGTCGCCGAGGCTTCGGGAGATACGGCCTCTGGCTGGCACGCCGCCAGGCCGACGAGCGCCAGCGCCCACAAACCAAAAACCCGCAAGCGCATCAAACGAAGCATGGCCGTGAAAATCAAGAGCGATAAAAATTCCGTGGATAAGGGCCTGACCGCGGCCAACGCCCAAAGGTTGCTTGGGCCAGTGCCGGGCAGCCGTTTTTTATGCTGACTTTTGCCCGATGGATAGCTCTGTTGTGATTGGGCCCGACGCCCTGCCGGCCCTGGCCGCATTTTTGGCCCGACCGGCCGTGAGCCGCGTGTTCGTGTTGGCCGATGCCAACACGTCGCGGCTGTGCCTGCCGCTGCTCAAACCACACCTGCCGGCCAACTATCACCTCATCGAAATCCCGGCCGGCGAAGAATACAAAACGCTGGCCCGCTGCGACACCGTGTGGTGCGAGCTCACCGAGCAGCGCGCCGACCGCCACGCCGTGCTGGTGAACGTGGGCGGCGGCGTGGTCACGGATTTGGGCGGTTTTGCGGCCGCGGTTTACAAGCGCGGCATCCGGTTCGCGCAGGTGCCCACCACGCTGCTGGCGCAGGTCGACGCCAGCGTGGGCGGCAAAACGGGCGTCGATTTTCAGGGCTACAAGAACCAGCTGGGCGTATTTCAGGCCCCGGCCGGCGTGTTCATCGCGCCCCAATTCCTGCAAACCCTCGACCCGCGCCAGCTCAAATCGGGCTACGCCGAAGTGCTCAAGCACTGGCTCATTGCCGACGCCGACGCCTTCCACCAGCACCGCCGCCTCGGCTGGCTCACCGACGACTGGACGCCCATCATCCGCGAGTCGGTGGCGCTCAAGGAGCGCATCGTGGCCCAGGACCCGCTCGAAACCGGCCCGCGCAAGCTGCTCAACTTCGGCCACACCGTCGGCCACGCCCTCGAAAGCTACCTGCTCACCCAGCCCGGCCGCGAGGCCCTGCACGGCGAGGCCGTGGCCGCCGGCCTCGTGTGCGAAAGCTGGCTCTCGGTGCAGCGCGGCCTGCTCAGCCCCGAGGAGCTCGACAAAATCGAAACCTTCGTGTTTTCGGTGTTCGACAAACTCTCTTTCGTCGTGCTCGAAACCGAAGCCATTGCCGAATTTGCCCTCCAGGACAAGAAAAACACGCAACACGCCATCAATTGCACCCTGCTCAACGGCATCGGCAACGGCGTATTCGACCAGCCGGTAACGCCGGCCGAAATCGCCGAATCGCTGCGCTACTACCACCGGCTCCAAAGCTGATAATCACCCCGAACGCTAAACCGCCTACTCCCATCAACGCCTCCATCCACCTCGCCTGGCCCGGCGGCCCGCTGCACGGCACCGCCCAGCTGCCGGCTTCCAAAAGCGAAGCCAACCGGGCCCTCATTCTGCAAGCACTGGCCGGCGGCGGCACCCTCGGAAACCTCTCCGACGCCCACGACACCCAGCTCATGCGCCGCCTGCTTGCCGCCGCGCCCACCGCCGCCGTGCTCGACGCCGAAGACGCCGGCACCGTCATGCGCTTCCTCACCGCCTACCTCGCCGTCACCAACTGGCGCGGCCAGCTCACGGGCACGCCCCGCATGCAGGAACGGCCCATCGCCGTGCTCGTCGATGCGCTCCGGCAAGCGGGAGCCCGCATTACCTACCTAAAAAAGGCGGGTTTTCCGCCCCTGGAGCTGGCCGGTTTTACCCCAGGCGAGCAACCCACCCGCCCCGGCCCAACCACGCTCGCCGTGCGCGGCGACATCAGCAGCCAGTACATTTCGGCCCTGCTCATGGTCGGCCCGCGGCTGCCCGGCGGCCTGCGCCTACAGCTCACCGGCCACGTCGGCTCCCGCCCCTACATCGGCATGACGACCGCGCTGATGCAATTATTCGGGGCCGATTTCCGGTCCGAAGGCGACACGCTGCAAGTGCGCGCCGGCACCTACCAGCCCACCAACTACGTTGTCGAAAGCGACTGGTCGGCCGCCAGCTACTGGTATGCCTTGGTGGCGTTAGGCCCGGCCGGGTCCGAAATTACACTGCCGGGCCTGCGCCAGCAGTCGCTGCAAGGCGACCAGGCCATCGCCCCCATGATGACGCATTTTGGGGTAGAAACCACCTTTTTGCCCGACGCCATTCGCCTCCGGCAGCAGCCCGTTCCGGCAAATCCAGGAGTTCTAACCCTGAATTTTACCGATTGCCCCGACCTGGCGCAAACCGTGGCCGTAGTAGCCGCCGCGCTGGCTATCCCCTTGGATATGACCGGCCTGGAAAGCCTGCGCATCAAAGAAACCGACCGCATCGCCGCCCTGCAAACGGAGCTGGCCAAGTTCGGCGGCAGTCTGCGCGAAGTAGCGGCCGGCCGCTTCCGGGCCGAGTCAACCGGTTTCGCCGTCAACAATCAGTCAGTAGCCACCTACCACGACCATCGCATGGCCATGGCTTTCGCCCCGCTGGCCATGCGCGGCCCAATCACCATCGAAGCGCCAACGGTGGTAAAAAAATCTTACCCGCAATTCTGGCAGGAATTAGCCAAAAGCAGTTTCGTAATTAGCGAAGCTGGCTAAAATAAGCCGCCGATTTCAGCAATCGGCTGCCGTACCAGCTGAATAATTCGCCATCAACTATTTCAATTTTCGCGGCAGGGCATATGTCCTGAAATTCAGCCACGTGCTTCGCGCCAAACGGGAACGGCTCCGAGGATAATAATATGCGCTGAGGGGCCGCGGCAGCCAGCTGCCCAGCGGTAATTTCCGGGTAGCGGCTATGGTCAGCAAAAACATTGGTAAAGCCAGCACGCCGAAGCATATCATCAATAAAAGTGCCCGTAGCGGCCACCATATACGGTTTTCGCCAAATGAAATACGCGGCAGAAATGCCGCGCCGCTCAGTAGCAAGCCCCGCGAATAAAGCCCCTATTTCCGTTGCCAGCGTCCCGGCTTTTTCCTTGGCCCCCGCAATAAACCCAACGCGCCGAATCATATCCAGCGCTTCCGGCAAATTGCCGATGTCACTAAGCCACACCGGGTAATTAGCTGCCAATTGCTCGATTCCCATCTGATAATTCTCCTCCTTATTCCCAATAATTAAATCGGGAGTCAGCGCCGTTATTTTTTCAAAATCGAAATTTTTGGTGCCACCAATTATCGTGGCTTTCGTGCGTGCCGCCGCCGGATAAACACAAAACTTAGTAACGCCCACTACCTTTTCGCCCACTCCCAAATCAAATAACAGCTCCGTTTGCGAAGGCACCAACGACACAATGCGTTGCGGCGGAAACGGCACCGTCACGCGCCGCCCCATCTGGTCCGTAACGTTCAGCGGCTGTTCGAACCACGGATTTATCGGATTGGTCGGATTCATCGGATTTTGTAGTCTATTTATCGCCATTTATTCGTTTAATACTAAACAAAAAGGCCACCCAACAGGCAGCCTTTTCACAAGTAAGATTAACAAGATTAATACGACGGCTGCTAAAAGAAACGCTAAATAATCGTCCCCAAAATCCGTTAAATCCTCAGCTCAGACAAAATACCGGAAATCCTGCCCATCCTCAATGCGCAGCAGCGTTTCGTAAATCAGCCGCGTCACACTCTCCACATCGTCCCGGTGCACGGTTTCCACCGTAGTGTGCATGTACTTCAGCGGCAGGGAGATAAGCGCCGAAGCCACGCCCGAGCCCGAATAAGCAAAAGCGTCGGTATCGGTGCCAGTGGCGCGGGTAGCGGCGGCGCGCTGGAAGGCAATATCGTTCTTCCGAGCCGTGTCGATGATGAGGTCGCGCAGGTTGTTTTGCACAGCCGGGCCGTAGGTAATCACCGGCCCTTTGCCGCACGAAATGTCGCCAGCCGTCTTTTTCTCATACATCGGCGACTGGCTGTCGTGCGTCACGTCGGTCACGATGGCTACGTCGGGGTTGATGCGGTGAGCCACCATTTCGGCCCCGCGCAGGCCGATTTCCTCCTGCACGGCATTCACGATGTAAAGGCCAAAAGGCAGCTTTTTCTTGTTCTCCTTCAGCATCCGGGCCACCTCGGCAATCATGAAGCCGCCCACCCGATTATCCAGCGCCCGGCCCACGTAAAACTTGTCGTTCAAAACCGTGAATTCGTCCTCAAACGTAACCACGGAGCCCACGTGCACGCCCATCTCCTCCACTTCCTCGGCGCTGCTCGCGCCGCAGTCCAGAAATACCGTCTCAATAGTCGGCGCCTTGTCCTGCTCCACCTTGCGCACATGAATGGCCGGCCAGCCAAAAACGGCTTTCACAATGCCTTTTTCGCCAAATATATTAACCCGCTTGCTCGGCGCCACCAGTGGGTCGGAGCCGCCGTTGCGGCGCAGGTAGAGGTAGCCTTCCTTGGTGATGTAGTTCACGAAGTAGGAAATCTCATCGGCGTGGGCCTCGATAACGACTTTGTATTTCGCCTCGGGATTAATCACGCCCACCACCGTGCCGTAGGTATCCACGAAATACTCGTCGATGTAGGGCTTGAGGTATTCCAGCCACAGTTTCTGGCCTTCTTTCTCGAAGCCGGTAGGGGAGGGGTTGTTGAGGTAGGTTTGGAGGAAGGAGAAGGATTCGGGGCGCATAAAATGGTCTTACTTACGTTTTTTTAATGCTCTGTAAAGCACAACTCCCATGAATGAAAATACAGCTATTTCGAGGATGACTATTCCGCTGTACTTCCATACATATTCAGTAAGCGGAGCGGATATGAGACATAATATGCTGGCCGCCCAAAAAAAATTACTGGCTTGGTTTGCTTCACTATTCGTTTGAGTATCGATTGATGTTCCAGACCCATAAAACAGCGCAAGGGCCTCTAGCAGAATACGGCCAATATGGAATCTTGACAGTAGACCAAACAACCCACAAATCGCACCTATTGCTAGCCAGTACATAGTCAGCTTGATTTACAGCGGAATATTGCCGTGCTTCTTACGCGGCATGGTATCCACTTTATTTTCCAGCATCTTAAACGCACGAATTAGCTTCTGCCGGGTCTGCGAGGGCAGAATCACCTCATCGACGAAGCCGCGGTGCGCGGCGCGATACGGCGTAGCAAATTTTTCCTGGTACTCGTCCACCTTCTCCTGGAGCTTGGCTGCCGGGTCGGTAGCAGTGGCAATTTCGCGCTTAAAAATGATTTCGGCCGCGCCCTTGGCGCCCATCACGGCAATTTCGGCGGTGGGCCAGGCGTAGTTCAGGTCGGCCCCGATGTGCTTGGAGTTCATCACGTCGTAGGCCCCGCCGTAGGCCTTGCGGGTGATGACGGTGATGCGCGGCACGGTGGCTTCGCAAAAAGCGTAGAGCAGCTTGGCGCCGTTGGTGATAATGCCGCGCCATTCCTGGTCGGTGCCGGGCAGGAAGCCGGGCACGTCTTCGAGCACCAGCAGCGGAATGTTAAAAGCGTCGCAGAAGCGCACGAACCGCGCCGCCTTGGTGCTCGCGTTGATGTCGAGCACGCCCGCCAGTACGGCCGGCTGGTTCCCCACAATGCCGATGCTGCGGCCCGCCAGCCGGGCAAACCCAACCACAATATTCTCCGCAAAATTCTGATGAACTTCCAGAAAAGAGCCCGCATCAATAATGCCTTCTATCACCTCGCGCATGTCGTAAGGCTGGTTGGCGTTGTCGGGAATGAGCCGGTCGAGCGCGGGGCGGCTTTCGTCGCCACTGGTTTCGTAGGGCTGGGCGGGCGCAGTTTCCTCGCAGTTCTGCGGCATGTAGCTCAGCAGTTGCTTGATGTGCGTGATGGCCGCCACCTCGTTGGCGCAGCTGAAGTGCGTAACGCCGCTCTTGGCCGAGTGGGTGCTGGCGCCGCCCAGCTCCTCGCTGGTCACTTCTTCGTGGGTCACGGTGCGTACCACGTTGGGGCCGGTCACGAACATATAGCTCGTGTTTTCCACCATCAGAATGAAGTCCGTGATGGCCGGCGAATACACCGCGCCGCCCGCGCACGGCCCCATAATGGCCGAAAGCTGCGGCACCACGCCCGAAGCCAGGGTATTCTTGTAAAAAATGTCGGCGTAACCACCCAAGCTCACCACGCCTTCCTGAATGCGGGCACCGCCCGAGTCGTTAAGGCCGATGACGGGCGCCCCGTTTTTCATGGCGAGGTCCATGATTTTGACGATTTTCTCGGCGTGGGTTTCGCTCAACGACCCGCCAAAAACCGTGAAATCCTGCGAAAAAACATACACCAAACGGCTATTGATGGTACCGTAGCCCGTCACCACGCCATCGCCGAGGTAATGCTCTTTGTCGAGGCCGAAGTCTTTGGCCCGGTGCATCACAAACTTGCCAATTTCCTCAAACGAGCCTTCGTCCATCAGCAAATCAACCCGTTCGCGGGCGGTGAGCTTGCCTTTCTGGTGTTGGGAATCGATGCGGGCCTGGCCGCCGCCAAGCAGGGCTTCTTCATTTTTACGGGCCAGCAATTCGGTTTTGGAAAGATGGGCGTGGGCGTGCGGGTCGGGCATGAGCTGGGGTAAGCGCGCGGGTGGGAACGGTACGCGGGAGTGGGAACCCAAAGGTAGGTTACGGGCAGATTACGGGTGCGTTATCGGAGGCGGGATTTGGAGTCCTTCCACGAGAAAGGGCAAATGCAATCGGCTGTCATGCTCATCTGGCGTCCGCAAAGCGAAGCATCCTATCACCGGCGAACAAATCGTTGTGGTGTGATTAGGATGCTTCGCTTTGCGGACGCCAGATGAGCATGACAGCCGATTGCCGTGTCAAGTTATGCCCCGGCCTACAAATTCTTGCCCAGCAGCATCAACATAAACGCATACTGCCGCGCCGTATCGTCGATGGATTTGAAGCGGCCGGAGGCACCGCCGTGGCCGGCGGCCATGTCGGTGTGCAGCAGCAACAGGTTGTGGTCGGTTTTTTTCGCCCGCAGCTTGGCCACCCATTTGGCGGGCTCGTAGTATTGAACCTGCGAATCGTGCAGGCCAGTGGTAACCAGAATGTTGGGGTAAGCATGGGCCTTCACGTTGTCGTAGGGCGAGTACGAGAGCATGTACTTAAAATATTCCTCGTCGGCGGGGTTGCCCCATTGGTCGTACTCGCTGGTGGTGAGCGGGATGCTGGGGTCCGACATGGTGGTGACGACGTCCACGAACGGCACGGCGGCAATAACGCCTTTGTAGAGGTCGGGGCGCATGTTCAGCACGGCGCCCATGAGCAGGCCGCCGGCGCTGCCGCCCATCGCAAAGAGCTTATCCGGGGCGGTGTACTGCTCCTTGCCCTGGGTACCGGCCACCGGCGAATCGTGCGGGTGGGTGAGGTACTCCGAGCAGTCCACAAAGTCGTTGAAGCTGTTCTGCTTGTGCAGCATACGGCCGTCCTCAAACCACTGCCGGCCCATTTCCTGGCCCCCGCGAATGTTGCACAGCGCATACACAAAGCCCCGGTTGAGCAAGCTCAGCCGCGCCGCGCTGAAGGTTGGGTCCTGCGAAAAGCCATACGAGCCGTAGGCGTATTGCAGCAGCGGCGCGCTGCCGTCGAGCTTCGTGCCTTTTTTATACACGATGGACATCGGAATGAAAGCGTGGTCGCGCGCCTTGACAAATACCCGCTCCGTCACGTAATCGCCCTTATCAAAGCCCCCCAGCACCGGCTGCTCCTTCAGCAGCGTGCTGGTGCGCGTGCTCATATCGTACTCGAAGACGGAGGGCGGCGTGGCCAGCGAGGTATAATTGTAGCGCAGCAAAGGCGTGTCCAGCTCCGGATTGATGCCAATCGTGGCCGTGTAAGCCGCCTCGTCGAACTTGAGGTAGTGCTCTTGCTTGTCTTTCCAGCCCACCACGCGCAGCTGGCGCAAGCCGCCCTTGCGCTCGTTCAGCACGAGGTAGTCATGGAACAGCTCAAAATTGTCGAGAAATATTTCCGGGTGCCGATTGATGGCGTCCTGCCAGTCAGCTTTCATCGTGTTGGCTACGGGTGTCACCATCAGGCGGTAATTCGGGGCCTGCCAGTTGGTGCGGATGTAGAATTTATCGCCCAGGTTCTCAACCTGGTAGAGGTGGTCTTTTTCGCGGTGCTGAAACACCTTGAACTGCCCGGCGGGCGTGCCCGCATCCAGGTAGCGGTACTCCGACGACAGCGAGCTAACAAGTTCAATGCCAACGTATTTCTTTGATTTCGAACGGTTGACGTGCACGTTGAACGTGTTGTCCCTTTCTTCATAAACCAAGGCGTCGCCCTTGGGGTCGGTGCCCAAAATGTGCCGGTAAACCTGGTAGGGCAGCAGGGTCGTAACGTCCTTTTTAGTATAAAAAACCGTCTTGTTGTCGGCGGCCCACACCACTTCGCCGCCCGTGTTGGCAATGCGCTCCGGATAGAGCTTGCCGGTGGCAAGGTTCTGAAAACGAAGCGTGTAAAGGCGCCGGCTCACGGTATCGACGGAGAAGGCCAGCAGCTGGTTATTGTCGCTCACGGTCCAGTCGCCAATCTGGAAATACGGCCGGCCGGTGCCCATCGCGTTGGCGTCGAGCAGCACTTCTTCCAACCCAATCGAGCTGCCTTTTTTGCGGCAATAAACCGGGTATTCGGCCCCGAAGTCGAAGCGGGAATAGTAGTAGTAGCCGTTGTCGCGGTATGGCACCGAAGCATCTTCCTGCTTGATGCGGCCCTTGATTTCGGCCCCCAGCTTCTGCTGCGTGGCTTGGGCACCGGCCATCTGCTTGTCGTAATAGGCATTTTCGGCATTGAGATAGCCAAGCACCTGCGGGTCGGTCGGCTGGTTCAGCCAGTAGTAGTTGTCGGTGCGCGTGATGCCGAAATTGGTGAACACCTTGGGCTTAATGGGGGCCACCGGGGCCGATTGCGCCATGGCTCCGCTGGTGATGGCCGCACCGGCGCCAGCGAGCGCCGCTCGTTGCAGAAAATTCATGGTGAGAGCGTTAGATGTACTTCTAATCCGAAGATGTTAGCTAAAATCAAGACACAAGGTAATGCGACGGACGCAAAAAAACCGCTCCATCTCGACGGAGCGGTCTGAATACGACGCTAAAAGGTAGGGAACGTCGCTTAGTTCCTCCGAACGTCAGCCGCAGTTACCTTGCCCGTCTGCGTGTTTATTTCGGCGAACGTGCGGGTCCCTACCGTCACGAAGATAGTTTTGGGTCCCAAGGTGACTTCCCTGATTTGTCGCTGCCCGATGATGGTGGGGCAGGCACTGACGACGTTGGTCCGCCAAACCAACAAGTTGCCCCGGTAGGCCGACAGCGACTGGTTATCGGTCGAAACCAAATAAACTTTGCCATCGGCCAGGGCCTTCATCCCGCGCACTTCCGCCGAAGGCCGAAAGGTTGGATTGCCCCCGCCCGCTTCCGGTTGTTGCCGAACCAGGTTGCTGTTGTAAGGCAGCTCGGGCTTCTGGTGTTGCGCCATTGCCGTAGCTGGCACGAGCAGCAACAGGCTTATTTTTAGGTGCTTTGAGAAGGAAATATTCATAAGAAAGAATAGGGTGAGCGTCTGTTTGCTTTACCAATATATAAAAAAGAAGCCGGCTCCTGGGCAGGAGCCGGCTTCTTTGGCATCAATCACAAGCTAAAGCGTGTGCCGCAACATTACTTCTTCGCGTCGGCGTCGGGGGCTTCCGGCGTTTCGGCCGGGCGCTCGTCGCTGGCCAGGTTCTGGGCTTCGCCACTTTTGGTCACGGCAAAAGTCAACTCCTCCGCGCCGTCCTCGTAGTCGGCGGTGATGACGTCGCCGTGCACCACCTGGGCTTTGAGGATTTCCTCGGCAATCGGGTCTTCGATGTACTTCTGGATGGCGCGGTTCAGCGGCCGGGCACCGTATTTCGGGTCGTAGCCTTTGTCGGACACAAAATCTTTGGCCTTTTCGGTCAGTTCGACACGGTAGCCCAAGGCCTGCACCCGCGAGAGGAGCTTGCTGAGGCTGATGTCGATGATTTTGTGGATGTCCTTTTTCTCCAACGAGTTGAAGACGATGACGTCGTCCAAACGGTTGAGGAATTCGGGCGAGAAAGTTTTCTTCAGAGCGTTGGTGATGGTGCCCTTGGTCAGCTCGTCCATGTTCTCGTTGCGGGCCTTGGTGCCAAAGCCGATGCCGGCGCCAAAATCCTGCAAGTCCCGCGCCCCGATGTTCGAGGTCATGATGATGATGGTGTTGCGGAAGTCCACCTTGC
>CAXTCS010000073.1:0-10658 GCA_964242365.1 uncultured Hymenobacter sp.
GCGCCAACGAGGAGCTGCAAAGCACCAACGAGGAAGCCATGACCAACAAGGAGGAGATGCAGAGCCTGAACGAGGAGCTGATGACCCTCAACATGCAGTACCTGAGCAAAACCGAGGAGCTGAGCCAGGCCGCCAACGACATGAAAAACCTGCTCGATGCCACGGAAATCGCCACGATTTTCCTCGACAACGACATGGCCATCAAGCGCTTCACGCCGCCCGTGCACCGCATCGTGCCGCTGCTGC
This sequence comes from uncultured Hymenobacter sp., assembly GCA_964242365.1. Lineage (GTDB taxonomy): Bacteria > Bacteroidota > Bacteroidia > Cytophagales > Hymenobacteraceae > Hymenobacter. The sequence goes on from CAXTCS010000073.1 coordinate 247, forward strand.
CGGCCGACGTGGGCCGGCCCATCACGCACTTTGCCAACACCCTGCGCCACGAAACCCTGGCCCAGGACGTGCAGCAGGTGCTCGACCGCCTGGTGAGCGTCGAAACCAACATCCAGACCACCCAGGGCGACTGGTACGTGATGCGCATCCTGCCCTACCGCACCCTCGACAACTACATCAGCGGGGCCGTCATCACCTTCACCGACATCACGGGCCTCAAAACCCTCGAAGCCGAGCTGCAAGCCAGCACCCGCTTCGCCGAGAGCATCGTCGAAACCCTGCGCGAGCCCCTGCTCATCCTCGACGCCGGGCAGCGCGTGCTGGCCATCAGCCAGGCGTTTGCCCGCCTTTTTGGGCTCGACCCCGCCCGCGTGAAGGGCCAGCCCCTGCGCGAGCTCGACGGCGGCGCCTGGCAGCAGCCCGCCCTGCGCCAGCGCCTCGACGAGGCCCTGCGCCACCCCACCCAGCCCTTCGAAGACTTCCCGTTCACGGCCGATTTCCCCACCGCCGGCCCCCGCCACCTGCTGCTCTACGGCCGCTGCATCACCAGCCAGGGCGCCCAAACCGGCCGCCTGCTGCTCGGCGTGCAGGAAGGACAGTAGCCCGGCCCCCGCCGCAAGGGCCTATTTTGGGCCGGGGCCGGGGCCGCTCCCTGCCTCCCCATCCTGCCCACCTCCCCAAAATCAGTACTTAAAATACACGCTGAACGTGGAGCCCACGCCGAGCTGGCTCTGCACCTCGACCTTGCCGCCGGCGTTTTCCACCATTTTCTTCACCATGTACAGCCCCACGCCCGAGCCCTCGACGTGGGTGTGGTAGCGCTGAAACAGGCCGAACAGCGGCCGGTCGGGCGTGAGGGCCAGGCCCAGGCCGTTGTCGGCCACTTCGAGCACCCAGTACGGGGCTTCGTGCCGGCAGCTGAGGCGCACCAGGGGCGGGCGGTCGGGGTGGCGGTACTTGAGGGCGTTGCTGAGCAGGTTGTAGACCACCGAGCGCAGGTTGCCCTCGGTGAAGGGAAACGCGGGGAAGCCCTGCACGTCGACCACCACCCGGCCCCCGGCGGCCTCCAGCAGCGGGGCCAGGTCGAGGCGCACGTCGCGGATGACTTCGGCCAGGCGCGCCGGGGCCAGCAGCTGCCCGCGCTCCTGCTGGAGGTGGCTGATGGCGCCCAGGTGCGCCAGGGTATTCTGAAAACGGTCGACCGAGCTTTGCATCATCTCCATGATGTAGGCCACCGGCTGGCTCCGGCTGGCGGCGGGCAGCTCTTCCCAGAGGGCGCGCAGCAGGCCTTCGAGGTTGGTAATCGGGCCTTTGAGGTCGTGCGAGGCCGTGTACACGAAGGTGTCGAGGTCGACGTTGGTGCGGGCGAGCGCCTGGTTGGTGTCGCCCAGCTCGTCGTTCGATTGCCCCAGCTCTTCGTTGGCGCTGGCCAGGGCCGCGTTGGCGGCAAACAGCTTGTCGTTGAGGGCCGTCGATTGCTGGTTCAGGCCCTGCAACACCTGCTGCTGCCGCTCGATTTCCGCCCGGCTTTCCACCTGCTCGGTGATGTCGCTGACCAGGCTGTAAAACCCGGCCACGGCCCCGTCGCGCACGTCGGGCACGAAGCTGGTGCGGATGTGCTTCACAAAATCCTCCCGGTACGGCATCCGGGCTTCGAAGTCGAGCCGCTCGCCGGCCAGGGCCCGCTCGATGTAGCCCCGCGCCTGCGCGTAGGCCGGCTCGCCCACTATTTCGCGCACGCTCCGGCCCAGCAGGGCCTGCGGCTTTTGCCCGAACCAGGCCTCGTAGGCCCGGTTGGCAAACCGGTATTTCTGGTCCCGGTCGAGGTAGCCGATGAGCACGGGCAGGGCGTCGGTGATGAGCCGGAGCTGCGCGGCGGCGGCCGTGGCGGCATCGCGGGCGGCCACCTGCTCGGTGACTTCAAAGGCAAAAACCAGCACGCCGTCGATGCGCTGCTGCTCGCCGTAGCGGGCCTGGTAGACGAGGTTAAAATACCGGTCTTCCAGCGTGCCGTTGCCGCTGGGGTGGGCCACGGGCACGCGCAGGCCCTGCTGGGCATGGGCTGCGCCGGTCGCGTACACCTGGCGCAGCATGTCCATCGCCGCGTGGGTGGCCAGCTCGGGCTGGGCCTCGCGCAGGGGCCGGCCCAGCAGCGGCCGGCCGGGCATGAGCTGCTGGTACACCGGGTTCACCAGCTCGTACACCAGCTCGGGCCCGGCCAGGACGCAAATGGCGGCGGGCGCGGCCATAAACAGCCGTTCGAGCCGGGTGCGCTGCTGCTCGGCCTCGGCGCGGGCGGCCTGGGCCGCCTGGGTGCGCTCGGCCACGCGGGCGTCGAGCGTCTGGTTGAGGCGCTGCAAGTGCTGGTGCACGCGCCGCAGCTCGGCGTTGTGGGCGCCCAGCTCGGCGTTGGTGGCAAGCAGGGCGGCGTTGGCGGCGGCCAGCTGCTGGTTCAGGTCCTGCACCTGCTGGCGGGCCTGCACCTGCTCGCTCACGTCGGTGGCCACCACCGTGACGCCCGTAATCCGGCCGTCGGCTTCGCGCCGGGGCTGGTACACAAAGTTCCAGTACACGGTGTCGCGGCGGCCCTGGCGGTCGATGAGCGCGGGCAGCTCGTGGGCCACGTAGGGCACGCCCGTGGCCAGCACGCCGTCCAATAATTCCTCAAAGCCCTGGCCGGCGGCCTCGGGCAGCAGCTCAAACAGGGGCGTGCGCAGGGTTTGGGCCGGGGTGCGGCCCCACAGGGCGCACACGGCCGGGTTGGCCCACTCCACCACGTAGGTCGGGCCCCGAAACATGGCCACCGCCACCGGGGCCTGCTCAAACAGGCGCTGCAACTCGCCCCGCTGGGCTTCGGCCTCGGCCAGGTCCGTGCGTTCGCGGGCTTGGCTGGCGCGCAGGGCCGCTTCCACGGCGCTGCGGCCGTGGTCGGCGGTGTCGGTGAAGCTCACCAGCAGCAGCTCGCCGCAGCGCCGGGCGGCAATGTGGTAGTAATTGTCGAGCCCGTCGGCCTGGTAATTCACGTCGTAGCGGCCGGCTTGGCCCGTGGCCAGCACGCGGCAGTAGAAGTCAAAAATGCCCGTGGGCCGCACGTGGGGGTAGCGCGCGAGCATGGTGCCGCCCGGCCGCTCGGGCAGGCCCAGCATGCGCTGGCCGGCGGGGTTGAGGTAGTCCAGGGCGAAGTCGGTGGGCTCGCCGCCCGGCCCGTAGAGCGGGCGCCACAGCTGCAAGGCCGTCAGCGACACCTCCAGCACGGCCGCGAGCAGGTCGTCGGGAAATACCGGGGCGGTGGGCACGGAAGGCAAAACGGCGGGCATGGCGGGGCAGGAAAACAGTGGAGCAGCCCGCGGCGGCAGAGAGGAAAAGCGGGGCGCCTGCCCGGCCGGGCAACGGGCCCCAAAAAGGGCCTTTGCCCTGATGCTTTCCGTGTTGGGATTCCTAAATGTACAGCTTATTTGCGGCCTGCCCGTTTTCGCAATCCCTGCGCGTCGCAGACGCGCTGCCAGCAAATAGCGGATTGATAAAGTTGTTGGTTTCTGGTTGCTCGTTGCTGGTTAATTACCAGCGGAAAAGCAGCAACCAGCAACCAGCAACCAGCAACCAGCAACCAGCAAGCAGCAAGCAGCAACCAGCAACCAGCAACCAGCAACCAGCAACAAAAGCGCCTGATTCAGCAGCACCTGCGGAACAGCAGTTAACCAACCGCCCAAAAAACAGCTGCGCCCGCCGCGCCGGAAGCCCTTTTCGGGCCCGGCTGGGCCGGGGGCACACAACGCCGGCGGCACCCGCCGCAAACTGGGCCGTATTGGGCGCCAGGGTGTAAATTGCAGTACCGCCACCCGGCGAATGAGGCAAAACGGGGCCGGTCGCTACCTATGCCGCCCGCCGCGCCATTTGGCGGGGGCCCTTGCCGGCCTCTGCCTCCACCCGCCGGCCTTCCTAATCCCGCCCTGCCATGCCTTCCGATTACCCGGCTTCCCTCACCGCCCCCAGCCACGGGCCCACCCCGGACGCCGCCGGTCCGCACGCGGCGCTGCTGGCCCTGCGCGCCCGCGCCGAGCAGCGCCGCCACCTCGTGACGCAGGCCGCCGAGCACCACTCGCCCGAAGAAGCCCAGCGCCTCGTGCAGGAGCTGCAAGTGCACCAGATTGAGCTCGAAATGCAGTACGAAGAGCTGCTGCTGGCCCAGGCCGAAGCCCAGGCCGCCCGCGCCGAGTTCGTCGACCTCTACGACTTTGCCCCGGTGGGCTACTTCACCCTCACCGAGGGCGGGCTGGTGGTGCAGCTCAACCTGTTTGCCAGCCAGCAGCTGGGCGCCGTGCGGCAGCGGCTGGCCGGGCGGCGCTTCGCCCTGTTTGTGGCGCCGGGTGCCCGCCTCGAATTCGGGCAGTTTTTGGCCCGCGTCTTCCGCGCCGACAGCACCCAGAGCTGCGAGCTCCAGCTCCAGCGCGAAGACGGCACGTTCTTCTACGCCCAGCTCGAAGGCCTGCGGGCCGAGGGCCCCACCGGCCGGCACTGCCGCCTGGTGGTCGTCGACGTGACGGCCCGCCGCCAGGCCGCCGAGGCCCTGGCCGCCAGCGAAGCCCGGTTCCGGCGGCTGTTTGCCGACAGCAGCGACGCCGTGGTGCTGCTGCAAGGCCACCAGGTGGTCGACTGCAACGAGGCGGCCCTGCGCCTGCTCGGGGCCCAGCACAAGCCGCAGCTGGTGGGCTACGCGGTCTGGGCCCACGCCCCCGCGCAGCAGCCCAACGGCCAGCGCACCGTCGACCTGTTTCTCGAAAGCATTGCGAAGGCCACGCGGGCCGGCTCGCACCGCTGCGTGGCGCTGCTGCGCCGCGTGCCGGGCCAGGAAATCTGGGTCGAAGCCGTGCTGACGCCCATCGAGCTGGGCGGCCCCACGCCGCTGGTGCACATCGTGTGGCGCGACATCACGGCGGCCCGCGCCGCACAGGAAGAGCTGCGGCAGGAAAAAGAATTCACCGAAAGCCTGCTCGAACACACCGTGGACGGCATCGTGGCCTTCGACCGCGCCGGGCGCATCGTGGTGTGGAACGCGGAAGCCGGCCACCTCGCCGGCCTGGGGGCCGCCGCCGCGCTGGGCCGGCCGCTGGCCGAGGTGCGGGCGCCCTTCGGCGCCGCCGTGCAGCAGGCCCTGCCGCAGGCGCTGCGCGGCGAGCAGGTGAACCTGCTGGGGTGCCCGGCCCCCGGCCGGCCCGACCACTACGACCTGCACCTGATTCCGCTCAAAGACCCCCGCGAAGCCCAGCCCAGCGGCGTGCTGGCCATCATCCGCGACGTGACCGAGCGCGACCGCCTCACCGAGGAAGCCACCCAGCTGCGGCTGCGCCGGCAGCAGGAAGTGCTGGCCGCCATCCTCGCCACCCAGGAGTCGGAGCGCAAGCGCATCGCCGAGGCCCTGCACAACGGCCTGGGCCAGCTCCTCTACGCCACCAAGCTCAGCCTGGAGGGCCACTGCGGGGCCCTGGGCGCGGCCCGCGAGTCGCTCAAGCTGCTCGACGAGGCCATCCGCACCACCCGCACCATTTCCTTCGAGCTCACGCCCGGCATCCTCGAAGACTTTGGCCTGCGCACCGCCCTCGAAGAGCTGGTGAAGCGCGTGGCCCAGGCCCACCTGCCCGTGCGCCTGCACCTGGCCAACCTGGAAGAGCGCCTGGCGCCGCCGGTCGAAATCGCGGTGTACCGCATTGTGCAGGAGCTGCTCAACAACGTGATGAAGCACGCCCACGCCACCGAAGTCGAGGTGCACGTGGCCCGCGAACCCGGCCGCGTCGAAGTAAGCGTGGAAGACAACGGGCGCGGCTTTGAGGCGGCCGCGCTGGCCAGCCAGCCGCTGGCCGGCATCGGTCTGGCCGGCGTGCGCAACCGCGTGACCCTGCTCGGCGGGGAGCTGGCGATAAATTCGCAGCCGGGCCGCGGCACCATCGTCAGCTTCGGGCTCGAGGCGTAGGCCCGCCGGGGCTGGCGTGGTTTTTTTGGAAAGAGCCGCGGGCCGGGCTGAACTTGCGGGGCCGGGCGGGAGTTTTGGCGGGTACGGCCCCACCAACTAAACGGCTAATCGGTCAGGCATGAAAACGACTTTTTTGTGGATAGGGGCCGGGCTGCTGGGCCTGGCCAGCTGCCAGCACGACGCCGACACCGTGGACCCGGAAGGCCCGGTGGTGCCGCCCACGGCCTACAACCTGGTGCTGCCGGGCAACTTTCCGCAGGCCCCCGCGCTGCCCGCCGACAACCCGCTCACGGTGGAAGGCGTGGCGCTGGGCCGCCAGCTGTTTTATGAAAAAGCCCTGTCGGTGGACAATACGGTGGCCTGCGCCTCGTGCCACCGCCAGGAGCTGGCCTTCACCGACGGCCTGGCCCGCGCCCAGGGCGTGAATGGGGCGCAGTCGCCGCGCAGCGCCATGTCGCTGGCCAACCTGCTCTGGGAGCCCAAGCTGACCTGGGACGGCGTGGCCGCCACCCTGGAAACCCAGGCCCGCATCCCCATCGAAAAGCCCGTCGAGATGCACCAGTCGCTGGCGGCCGGCGTGGCCCGCCTGCAACAGCTGCCGGCGTACCCGGCGCTGTTCCGCAAGGCCTTCGGCCGCAGCACCGCCACGGAAGACAACACGCTCAAGGCGCTGGCCCAGTTCGAGCGCACGCTTATTTCGGGCAACTCGCGCTACGACCAGTTCCGGCGCGGCAACCGCACGGCCCTCTCCGGCTACGAGCAGCAGGGCCTGGTGCTGTTCTCGACGCACCCCAACGGGACGCTGCGCGGCGGCAACTGCGGCGACTGCCACAGCGGCGACCTGCAAACCAACCACACCTTCAGCAACAACGGCCTCGACGCCGCGCCCGCCGACCTGGGCCTGGGCGCCGCCACCGGCCGGCCCACCGACAACGGCAAGTTTCGGGTGCCCTCGCTCCGCAACATCGCCCTCACGGCGCCCTACATGCACGACGGCCGCTTTGCCACGCTCGCGGACGTGGTGGACCACTACAACGAGCACGTGGCCCTGAACAGCCCCAACATCGACCCGCTGCTGCTCAACACCACCAACGACCCGCGCCAGCAAAGCTTCACGCTCGACCTCACGGCCGACGAAAAGGCGCAAATCGTGGCTTTCCTGCGCACGCTCACCGATTCGACGTTTGTGCACGACCCGCGCTTTGCCAAGCCGTAGGCCCGCCCCGTGGCGCCGGTACAGATTTGCCCCAGGTTTGAGCCGCAATTTTGGGCCTGGGCCGGTGATGGCTGCGGGCGAGGGCAGAGCCTGCCGGCGGATGCTGGACCAGAGCCGTTTTAGCTTTGGTGATGGAAATTAAAAATTAGGACTTACGCAATCCTTCGGTTGTCTCAGCCCCAGCGGGGCGCCCCGTCGGTAGGAAAAGCTTGCTCTACCGCATCAAAGCCCCAGCGGGGCGGCCCAAATGGCAGCCAGGTCATCGGGTCGCCCCGCTGGGGCTGGATGTTGGCTTTTTTGCGTAAGGCCTAAAAAATGAATAATTAAAAATCAAAATATTGACCGTCAGATTTTTAATTTTTAATTCTTCATTTTTAATTCCCCTAAAAACGGTGTACTGAATGGTGAAATTGCTGTAAGTTTTTGTGATGCTTGGAGAAGACCCGTGCGGCCGTGTGCCTTTTTTTGCCGCCGTCGCGCGGTTTTTTAGCGGCCGAATTTTTGGGGCCCAAATCGGGGCTTGGCGAAGGGGCTGGCCGGTGCTGGTGGCAGTGGCGCTGTGGGGGGCCGGCCCGCTGGGCGCGGCGGCCCAGGGCACGGGCAGCGTGGGCGGCCAGCTGCTCGACGCGGCCAACGGCCAGCCGCTGCCGTTTGCCGGCGTGGTGCTGCTGCGCGCCACCGATTCGAGCTTCGTGGCCGGCGCGCAAACGCTGGAAACCGGGGTTTTCTCGCTTGAAAAAGTGCCGTTTGGGAGCTACGTGCTGCAAGCCTCGGTGGTGGGCTACCGCACCGGGCGGCGCGCCCTGGTGCTGGCGGCCGGCGCGCCCGCGCTGCAACTCGGGCCGCTGCGGCTGCGGGCGGCCGCCACCAAGCTGGCCGAAGTGCTGGTGCAGGGCCAGCGCGCCATCGTGACCGACAACCTCGACAAAAAAGTCATCGACGTGACCAAGGACCTGACCGCCACCGGCGGCACGGCCGTCGACGTGCTCCAGAACGTGCCCAGCGTGACCGTGGACCAAAGCGGCGCGGTGAGCCTGCGCGGCTCGACCAACGTGAAAATCTTTGTGGACGGCAAGCCCACCGGCGTGACCCTGGACCAGCTGCCGGCCAGCAGCATCCAGACCGTGGAGGTGGTCACCAACCCGTCGTCGCGCTACGACGCCGAGGGCTCGGCCGGCATCATCAACATCGTGCTCAAAAAGGAGCGCCAGGACGGCTGGAACGGCCAGGCCAGCGCCACGGCCGGCACCGGCGACAAGTACAACACCGCGCTGAGCCTGAACTACCACCAAGGCAAATTCAACGCGTTTGGCTCCTACGATTTTCGGGAAGACCGGCGCACGGGCTACGGCTCGGTGCGGCAGCGCAGCACGCTCAACGGCGAAACCAGCCTGCTGAACCAGGACCGGACGGGCCTGAATTACAACACCTCGCACGCCGTGCGCCTGGGCCTCGACTACGCCCTCACGCCCGAGCAAACCCTGACGCTGGCCGTGCAGCCGCGCTACAACACGCAGTCGTCGATTGAAGACATCGTTTCGAGCCAGCGCAACCTCACCACCAACACGCCCATTGCCCTGGGCAACACCAACCGCTACAACACCGGCGCCGGCACCAACAAACAAGCCGATTTCAGCCTGGATTACCGCCGCACCTGGGCCGCCCAAAAGCGCCGCGAGCTGACCGCCAACGTGGTATACACGCCCGTGCTGAGCCGCATTGGGGTGAATTCAATTGTCGACTACCGCAACGACGCGGCCTGGACCACCGGCCGCCAAACCCAGAACTTCGACAACAAAACCGACCAGGCTTCGGCCCAAATCGACTACGTGATGCCGCTCGGCGAGAAGGGCCGCTACGAGCTGGGCGCCAAAAGCATTTCGCGCCGCTACGACAACGACTACCAGTTCCGCAGCACGCCCGCGCAGGCGTTCGACCCCTCGAACCGCTTCATCTACCACGAGTACATTCAGGCCGCTTACGGCACCTACGCCAACGCGGCCGGTGAGTTCAGCTACCAGTTTGGCCTGCGCCTGGAACAAACCAACACCCAGGGCAACCAGTCGACGGACGTGCCCCACGCCCACTTCACGCGCAGCTACCTGAGCCTGTTTCCGAGCGCCGTGCTGGCCTACGACCTGAGCCAGGCCAACCGCGTGCAACTCAGCTACTCGCGCCGCGTGCAGCGCCCCAGCGCCGACGAGCTGAACCCGTTCACCGACCGCTCGGACCCGCTGAACCTGCGCACCGGCAACCCGCTGCTCGTCCCCGAGTTCGTGCACTCGCTGGAGCTGGGCAACCAGCGGTATTTCGGGGCCGGCAGCTCGGCGAGCGCCACGGCGTTTTACCGGCTCGAAGAAAACACGATTACCAACATCCGCGACCCGTTTTTTCTGGACCCGACCACGAACGCCGTGGTGACCAACACCACGCGCCTCAACGTGGGCCAGGAAACCAACTACGGCCTGGAAATGGTGGCCGCCACCAGCGTCGGCAGCCGCTGGAAGCTCAGCGCCAACGGCTCGGCGTTCCGGCGCGTCATCAAAGGCGCGCTGCCGGGCAACACCGATTTCAACAACAGCAACTTCGTGTACACGGGCCGGCTCAACACCACGGTGTCGCCCACCAAAAAGCTCGATGTCCAGCTTTCGGCCAACTACCGCTCGCCGGTGGTATCGGCCCAGGGCCAGCGCCTCACGCAGTTCAGCGCCGACTTTGCCGCCAAGCAAACCGTGCTCAACGACAAGGGCTTTGTCACGCTGCGCTTCTCGGATATTTTCAACACCCTGCAATTCAACTTCAACGCCTACGGCCCCGGTTTCGAGTCGCTGGCCCGCAACAAGCGCGCCTCGCGGGTGGCATATTTGGGCTTCACCTACCGCTTTGGCCGCGCCGGCGACAACCCGCGCAGCAAGCGCAAAGACGACCAGCCCGACGAGCCCGGCGGGCGCGGCTTCGAATAATCGCCCGCGGGCGGTAGGCAATTCCGGGGGTTAAATTTGCCGCTCGATGCCTGACTTTAGTTGGCAGTTGGCTGTATGAAATTCAACAGAACGTCATGCAGAGCGCAGCGAAGCATCTTGCCCGCAGTAAGTAATCCAATCGATTGAGTCAGTTGAAGCACGCGAGATGCTTCGCTGCGCTCTGCATGACCGTCTATCGATTTCCGTACAGCCAACTGCCAACTGCCAACTGCCAACTGCCAACTGCCAACTGCCAACTGCCAAC
>CAXTCS010000073.1:10758-18257 GCA_964242365.1 uncultured Hymenobacter sp.
GCCAACTGCCAACTGCCAACTGCCAACTGCCAACTGCCAACTGCCAACTGCCAACTGCCAACGAACAACCCACCATGCCTTCAGCCATTTCAGCCTTTTTGTTTTCGGGATTGTGTGCCGGCTCGCTGCTGCTAAGCAGCTGCGGCGAGGCCCGAAAACCTGCCGCGACCACCGCCGCTCCCGCCACTACCGCGCCGGCCACCGTGCCCGCCGTGGAGGCCCGCTACGAGTGCCCGATGGGCTGCGCCGGCAGCCAAAGCGCCAAGCCCGGCAAGTGCCCCACCTGCGAGATGAAGCTGGAAAGAAAGTCGTAGCCGAAAGCCGGGCGGGCGCGGAGCTGGGCCAGAATTCTGCTGGTTTGCGCGGTAATTCTGTGCCGGCCGGCGGCCCTGGCGCTGGTAATTTTACCGCGCTGCCCGTTGTTGGGCGGTTGGGTAGTTTGCGGCCGCCATGGGGTTGCTCCAGGCTGCCTGCTTCACCGAAAATCAATCATTATGTCAACGCTTCGCTTCAAAACCAACATCAACTGCGGCAACTGCATCCGGGCGGTCACGCCCTGGCTCAACCAGGAAGTGGGCGCCAACAACTGGCAGGTCGACACCACCTCGCCCGACAAAATCCTGACCATCGCGGCGCCCGCCGCCGGCCCCGCCGCCGTGCTGAAAGCCGTGGAAGACGCCGGCTTCGAGATTCAGCCCCTGGCCCAGTAAGCCGATTTCGGGCCCATAAAAAAAGGCGGCTCCAATGCGGAAGCGCCTTTTTTTATGGGCCCGAAATCGGCTCAAAAATCCATGCCTTTTGCAGCCGCGCCGCTTTTTAGTCCTTCCGCCACCCGCTGGGCTCGAAGCCCCAGCGGGGCGCCCCGCCGGTAGCAATAATCAGTGAAACAGCGCCAAAGCTCCGGAGGAGCGACCCAAGCGGCGGCAACGGTTTTGGGTCGCCCCGCTGGGGCTTTGGCATTTGCAGGACCTGATTTCCTGCCGATGGGGCGCCAAGGGAATCCTTATTGCTGGCGCGTCTGCGACGCGCGCCAGCGACAAACGGCCCGAACATGACAAAATCCCCCCAAAAAAAGAGCCGATTTCGGGTCCTACTTTCCCCGCTAGCGCAACACAAGCTTGAGCACCGCATTCGGCAACCCCGCCGCCGAAGCCGTCACCTGCACCGCGCCGCCCCCCGCCCCGGTTTTCAGCAAAATAGGCGCCACGCCGGCCTCGGCCCGCACGGGGTTGTCGCCCACCAGCGCGGCATCGCCCCGCACGGCAAAGCGGACGGCGGCCGTGGCCTCGGGCAGCACCGTGCCGCTGGCATCCACCACGGCGGCGTACACAAACACCACGTCTTGCGGGCCGGCCTCGCGGCCGCTGCGGTCGTAGCTGAGCCGGAGGTGGTGGGCCGCGCCGGGCGTGCGCCGCTCGGCGGTGGCGGCGGGCTGGCCGCTGCGGTAGGCCACCGCCGTCAGCGTGCCCGGCGCGTAGGCCGGCACCGCAAACGTGAACGGCGGGTGCGCCAGGTGGTCGGCCGCGGCGGTGGCGTCGGGCCGCTGGCGGGCCACGGCCTGGCCATTGAGCCGCAATTCCACCTCGTCGCAGTTGCTGTACACCACCACTTGCTTGCTGGAAGTGGCTTGCCAGTAGTTGGCGATGAACACCACGGGCTTCCCAAAGCCGTTGCGGCCGGCCACGGGCCCGTACTGGCTCTGGTAGAAATAATAAGCAAACTTGGGCAGCCGGAAAATATCGGCAATGCCCGACGACTCAACATCCGGCGCGTAGCCGCGCTTGTAGTCGAACATCAGCCAGTTGGCATCGCCCACGGCCGGGCCGCGAAAGTTGTCGTTGTGCGCCTCCTGAAAGTTGAGCGCCTGCTGGGCCAGCGCCCGCTCGCCCTGCCCGCGCAGCTGCCGCGACGTGCGCTCCGATTCCTTCAGTCCCGCGTAAGCCGTTTGGTTAAAACCCGCGTTGTGGGCGTAGTACTCCCAGTCGCCGTACTCGCACAGCAGCAGCGGTTTATCCTTGGCGTAGGTGTTGAAATAATCGGGCGCCTTCAGGTGCTGCCGGGCCGGAATGAACACGTCGTACGCATAGTCGAGCCAGCCGCAGGTATACACGTTTTCGGCAAAAGGCAGCTCCTCGTGCACGGCGCGGTGGGCGGCGTCCATGAACGGCTGGGGCATGTCCGTCTCGTTCAGGGCCGCTTCCCACAGCACCACGCTGGGGTGGTTGCGGTCGCGCCGCACCATGTCGCGAATGTTCTGAAGGCTGTTTTTCTGAAACGTCTCGTCGCCAAAAAACTGCCAGCCCGGCGTCGAGTCCATCACCAGCAAGCCCAGCTCGTCGCAGGCTTGCAGAAACGCCGGCGAAGGCGGATAATGCGAGCAGCGCACAAAGTTGAAGCCCGCGGCGCGGATTTTCCAGGCGTCGCGGTACTGCGCGTTGTCGGAAATGGCGTAGCCGAGGTAAGGGTATTCCTGGTGCCGGTTGGTGCCGCGCAGCCGCAGCGGCTGGCCGTTGAGGGTGAAGGTTCTGGCCACAAAACGAATGCTGCGCACGCCGGTAGTCGTGGTCTGGCGGTCGATAACCTGGCCGTCGCGCAGCACCTCCACCGTCAACCGGTACAAATAGGGCTGCTCCGGCGACCACAGCTGCGGCCGCGCAATGGTTAGCTGCTGCGCGACCCGGCCAAACGCGCCCGCCGCCACGGCGCTGGCCGCGCTCACGGCGCGCCCCACTTCCCGGCCCTTTTCATCGAAAAGCACGGCGCGCACCTGGGCCGTTTGGGCCTGCGCGTTGTCGTTTTGCACCTCGGTTTGCAGGTGCAGCGTGGCGGTTGTGGCGCTTACGTTTTCGTAGTGCAGCAGCAGGCCGCCGCCCGCCGGGTGGCCCGCCTGCACGGCATCGGCAATGTGCAGCTTGTCGCAGATAATCAATTGGGCCGGCCGGTAAAGGCCGCCGTAGAAGTTGAAATCGAGGCCTTTAAGTGGCTTGCCGGGCGGCACGGTGGCGTCGTCCTGGTTGTTGAGGCGCACCAGCAGGCAGTTTTCCTGGCCGTACCTGGCCTGGCGCGAAATGTCGACGGTGAAGGGCAGGTAGCCGCCCACGTGCCGTTGCAGGCGCTGGCCGTTCAGGTACACGTCGGCCGTGTGCATGGCCGCGCCAAACTGCACCGCCACGCGCGGCCCCGGCCCGCTGCTCGGCACCCGAAAAAACCGCCGGTAGAAGCAGGTGCCCTGCCACTGCTTTTGGTCGGTCACCACGGGCTCGATTTGCGGGGTGTGGGGCAGCGACACCGGGGCCCAGGCGCCGGCCGTTTTGCTGAAGAGCGCGGCCGTTACGGTCGTGTCCGTGGCCTTCGCAAACTGCCAGTTTTGGTTGAAATCAACCACCTCGGCCGGCGCCTGCTGGCCGGCGGCGTGCAGGGCGGTGAGCAACAGGCTGGCAAACAAAAGAAGCTTGGGCATCGGCGGGCGGGGCTTTACAGAGAAAAAGGGTTCAGCGCAATTTCGCCAGCAGCGAACGCGGTAGAGACGCATATTTGCGTCTCGTCGTTAGCGCCGCTGACCTGCGGTTGCGGCTGTTTTTTAGTCGGCGCGGTAAGGGCATATTTCCGGTCGTTCAACGCCAGTCGTTCAACGCCAGTCGTTCAACGACGAGACGCAAGTATGCGTCCCTGCCCCCGTTCGCTGCTGGTAGAAATACCTAAATAAGAAAACCTTATTGCAACGAAACCGACTCGATGTCAACACTAATCGAACCAGTCGCCGCCCCAGCTTCCCACACAACTTGCAGCACCTCAGCATCATTCAACTTGAGCGCGGGCGAAGTAGCCGGCTGGTATTTCAAGGGCAGAAAGCCCGGATAGGGGCGGGGCACGAGCAGCAGCGCCTCGGGCCGGAAGGCGCTGAGGGGAAGGCGCACGTCCTGCATTTCCGGGCCGAGGGGCAGCGCGGCGGCGTAAGTCACGGCGTCTTTGCTGGTCAGCAGTACGTTGAGCTGCGCGCCGGGCTGGCTGGCGCGGGCCCGCACCACCACTTCGCGGAAGCCGGCCAAATCGGCCGCGCGGCCGGCCAGCTTATCGCCAAAAAAAGCCCGCAGGCTGGCCGCCGGGCCGGTGGCGGCCGGCTGCCCGGCGGCGGCCGGGCCCTGCACGAGGCGCAGCGCCAGGGCGCCGCTGCCGGTGGTCACGTAGTCGGTCCAGGCATTGGGGGCGAGGCCGCGCGCTTCGACGTGCTCCTGGTCGCGCCGGGCCTCAAACAGCGGCAGCGGCGTGCCGGCCGCCACAACATCGACGGCGTAGTGTTCGGCGTGGGCGTAGTCCCAGTCGCCCGGCTGCCCGCCAAAGCCGCCGGGGAAGGTGAGGGCCTGCCCGCCGTGCCTGAGCACCAGCCAGTAGCGGAGCTGGCCGGCGTAAAGCAAATCGGCGGGCACGGTGGCCGCCACGGCGGCGTAGCCCGTGGTGGTCATCGGCAGGGTGCGGGTGCGGCCGTAGTAGTGCTGGGCCACCAAAAACACGCTGTCGCCGGGCGCCACGCCGCTGATGGTGGCCGTGAGGCGCAGCGGCTGGCCGGCGGCCGCCTGCACGGGCGGCGTGTGCCGCACCTGCGGGCCGAGGTTGGTGGGGGCGGGGGCCACAAATTCGCCCAAACGGAGGTGGTTGAACGTGGTTTGGGCCGTGAAAGCAGCCGTCGAGCGGCCAGCGGCGGCCAGCAAATACACGCCGGGGCGCACGGTGGCGCGGCCGTCGGTGGCCCGGGCCTGGGCGGTGTTGCCCGCGTTCAGCCCGCTGATTGAAAAGTTGCTGCCCAACTCGCTCAGCGAGATTTTAAGCAACTGGTCGTTCCACAAAATCTGGGTGACGGGCTTGCTGAGCGAGGCTTTCTCAAATGGGTCGCCGATGGCCACGGCGTCGGGCATCACCTCGAGCCGCCACACGCCGGGGGCCAGCCGGTCGAGAAAATACGCGCCCGTGCCACCGTAGCCCACCACCGCCGACGAGCCCACGCCCGCCACGTGGCGCAGCCGGGCCGGCTGCCGGGGCGCGGTGGCCGTGTTGGCGGTGTAATAAAACTCCTCGGCCGAGTTCATCTCGCTCAGTCCCAGCCGGTAGCTCACGCGGAAGGCCCCAAATACCGAGTCGGCCGGGTAGCGCCCAAACGCCTGCCCGCGGCCCACGGCCCGAAACGCCTTGCCCGCGATGAGCAGGCTCAGCGCCTTGCCCGGCGTGTAGGCCAGGTTCAGGTAGTGGGTTTGGTACTCGGTGTTGGCGTAGGCCAGGGCCAGCGGGTCGTAGGCAAACTGCGTGGCCCACTGAAACCCGGCTTCGCGGAAGCTGCGGGCCATAAACGGGTACATCACCGGCTGAATAATGTCGGCCGATTCGAACTCGTACACCATTCTGGCCTTGCGGGCAAAGCGCGCGTCCGAGCGGAAAGGAATGGGGTACTGGTCGACGTAGGGCAGGAAATTGCCGCGTAACTCGTGCCCGCTCACCAGCCCCTGCGGGTACCACTGGAAGGTCAGCCCGTCGACCTTGGCCCGCAGCACGGCCTCGTACACGGCGGGGTTTTCCGACACGTTGTAGAACACCGGCTTGCGGCAGCCCGTGGCCCGGATGGCCCCGGCCAGGCGGTCGGCAAAGCGGGTAATTTCGGCCTCGGGCTGGTGGTATTTCGGCTCGTTGCACACTTCAAAAGCCAGAATATCCGGGTCTTCGCGGTTGAGGTTTTTCGTGTAGGAATTCCGGTGGTTGAGAAACTGCGTGAGGTAGCGCTCCTGGGCCGCGATGGCGCGCGGGTTGGTGTAGGCCTCGGCCTTGGAATACAGGCTGGAAAAGCCGGTGCCGCTGTCCTTTTCCGGGTAGCCGTTGTTCCAGTAGGCAATGGGCGTGAGGATGATTTTGATGCCGCGCTGCTTGAGCTCGTTCACCAGAAAATCGAGCAGGCGCAGGTGCTCGTTTTCGAGCAGATTTCCGGTCGTGTCCGTGATTTCCACGTCCCAGACGTGCACCCGAAACGCGTCTACGCCCAGCCGGGCCAGGTGGTACACATCCTGCCGGATGGCCTGCTCGGGCGCCACGCCCAGCCGCTGGTGCGCCCGGTACGAGTAGGCAAACGGCGTGGTGTAATTCACGCCAAACAGCGCCACTTCCTGCCCGCCTTTTTGCCAGCGCAGCACGCCTTTTTTGTCCACGAAAACGTCGCCGCCCGGCGCCGACGCGCCCGTTTGGGCCGCTGCGTTTGGCGGGCTCAGGGCAATTGAAACGAAGCTGATTAAGGCAAAAAACGCGAGGCGAACAGTCATGCAGCGAGCGACATAGAGAATAAAAAACCAGCAAACCGGCCGCCATAAATCAGCCAAAGCAAGGCGTCGGGGCAAGCCGCCGCGCGCCTGGCCCGGCGGGTCCTCAACAGCGCCCCGCCATCGGCCCAGCGCCCCGAAAGTACGGTGCCCAAAAGCTTTGCACAAACGTTTGCACAAATCTAAAAGTTACGCAGTACTTTTCGGGCCTCAATTGGTACTCTTTGGCCACAGTGGTCCCGATTACGTACCCTGTTTGCCTGGTTCGCGCCGGGTTTTGGTTTGTTTTAACTCCTCCTTGGTCCCATGCCTACCTCACTCGCTCAGGCGGTTCACGCCGATTTTACAGAACGTTTTGGCTACGAGCCGCTGCTGGTGCGCGCGCCCGGCCGCGTCAACCTGATTGGGGAGCACACCGACTACAACGGCGGCTTCGTGCTGCCGGCCGCCGTCGACCAAGCCGCTTTTTTCGCCGTGGGCCTGAGCGGCGGGTCCCAAATCCGGCTGGTGGCCCACGACCTGGGCGAAACCCTGGACCTGCCCAACGCCGCCGAAATCAGCCCCAGCCAAACCCACTGGGCCAATTACCTGCTGGGCGTGGCGGCGCAGTTTCAGCTGCGCGGCGTGGCCGTGCCGGGGTTCGACTGCGTGTTTGGCGGCACCATTCCGATGGGCGCGGGCATGTCGTCGTCGGCCGCCATCGAGTGCGGCCTGGCCTTCGCCCTCAACCACTTCCTGCACTCCGGATTCGACAAGCTGGAGCTGGCGCGGATTGCGCAGTTTGCCGAGCACACCTACGCCGGCGTGCAGTGCGGCATCATGGACCAGTTTGCCAGCCTGCACGGGCGCGCGGGCCAGGTGGTGCGCCTCGACTGCCGCTCGCTCGACTACGCCTATTTTCCCTTCGACACCCAGGCCTGCCGCATCGTGCTCTGCAACTCGGGCGTGAAGCACAGCCTGGCCGCCACCGCCTACAACACCCGCCGCCAGGAGTGCGAGCGCGGCGTGGCCGTGCTTCAGCAGCACAACCCCCACGTAACCAGCCTGCGCGACGCGACCATAGAGCAGCTCGAAGCCCACCGCGGCGAGCTGGGCCCCACCGTGTTTCGCCGCTGCGCCTACGTGGTGCAGGAAAACGCCCGCGTCGAAGCCGCCACCCGCCACCTCGAAGCCGGCGACCTCGCCGCCTTTGGACAGGAAATG
>CAXTCS010000074.1:0-18088 GCA_964242365.1 uncultured Hymenobacter sp.
CTGGAGGACGGTGGCCAGCCCCCGATTCTCTGCCTGTGCCATGCCGATATACTCGTTAAGCCCGAGTAAATATATCGATTAGCGCACGGGTAAAGTGCTGAAAAACCGCTTTGTAGACCAACGACCGGCGGGCGTCGACCAACGACCAAACCGGTCGCTGGTCGCCGGGGCGGGGACGTGTTGGGCCTCCCGGCCGCTGCCGGGCGAATAAGCAAGCGAAGGGGGTAGGGGAACGGCCATATTGGGGCATAATCCTGGCCGGCGGGGCTGCCTGCCAGGACCAGCCCCGCCGTTTTTCCCGCAACTCATTCACTTCCAAACGCCATGAAAAAAATCGCCTTCCTGCTCTTCCTGCTGCCCTTCGGCGGCATCTGTCAGAACAGAGCCAGCCGTGCGCCCCAACCGCCAACCGAATTTGCCTCGCCGGCCGAAGCCAAGGCCTTTTTCTACGGCCTCGACGACCAGCACAACCACGCCATGCTGACGCACGACTCGGCCTTCTACGTCCGGCTCTACGCCGACTCGTTCATCAACTGCGACCCGTTTGGGGCCCTTGCCAACAAGGCGGCCGAGATTCAGAACCAGCTGCACGCCCGCGACTGGGTGTCGGTTGAGCGGATTGCCCCGCAGTTCGACGTGTTTACCTACGGCGGCAACACGGCCTTGCTGATGATGACCAAACACGTCCGCTTTCGGACGCCCACCGGGATAGTCGATACCTACCCCCGCCGCACCATCGCCTTTCAGAAGAACAACGGGCAATGGCAGGCCGTGGCCGGCCAGGTTACTTACCTGAAGCCCGCCGTGGTAGAGGCCGTAGCGGCTGCCCACTAGGTGCTTCCAGCTTTTCTTTTAACTCCTTTACATCAGTTGCCGTCATGAAAACCTCCATCCTCGTCCGCCTGAGCCTCGTGCTGTTTCTTCTCCTGCTTTCGCCGCTGACCCACGCCCAAACGCGGCCCACGGCGGCTGCCCGGCCCGGCTACTGGAACGTCGAAACCAACCTCACCACCCGCGACTACACCATCGTGCGCTTCTACAACGGCCAGGACCAGCTCGTGTACGAAGAGAGCCTGCCCAACCTGTGCATCGACCTGGCTCCCCGCAAAGGCATTTGCCGCCGCACCACCCGCCAGCTCAACAAGACGCTGGAACAATTGCTGCGCGACCCCGCCGCTGCTGGCCAAACCACAACCCTGCTGGCCCAGCAATTCGGCCAGAACCGCCGGGTGCAGCGCGTGTACGCGGTGCGGTGAAGGACAAAAACTCCCCTCCTTACCAAAGAGGGGAGTTTTCGCGCAGCGAAAACGGGGGTGGTTGCGGGCGTTGAACGACAGCCGAACAAGCTCGTTGCTCAATCGTTCGGGTATCGTTCAACGCCCGCAACCACCCCCGTCCGAGCCCTTGGCTCGAACATCCCCTCCTTGCTAAGGAGGGGAGTTTTATTGTCCTTCCTTACTCCGCCGTGAGGGCCGCCACCACCTCGCCCAGGGGCAGCACGCGCTCCACGCCCGAGGCCATGATTTTGATTTTCGCCACGCCGGCCGCGATTTCTTCCGGGCCGAGGACGATGACCAGCGGAATGCCCTTGGCGTCGGCGTACTTGAACTGCTTTTGCAGCTTGCTCGCGTCCGGGTATAATTCGCTGGGGATGCCCGCCGCCCGCAGCTGGGCCAGCAGCGGCAGCGCCGCCCGGCTGCTGGCCGCGTCGAAGTGCGTGAGCAGGCAGCGCGTGGGCGTTTCGGCCGTGCTGGTGAACAAATCCAGCGCCTCCAGGCAGTCATACAACCTATCAACGCCAAACGAAAAGCCCACGCCCGACACGCCCGGCAGCCCAAACGAGCCGGTGAGGTTGT
Organism: uncultured Hymenobacter sp.; assembly: GCA_964242365.1. GTDB lineage: Bacteria > Bacteroidota > Bacteroidia > Cytophagales > Hymenobacteraceae > Hymenobacter. The sequence continues at coordinate 1,857 of CAXTCS010000074.1, forward strand.
CGTAGCGCCCGCCGCCGCTCACGCTGCCCATCTGCACGTTGTTGATTTTGACTTCGAAAATGCAGCCCGTATAATAGGAGAGGCCCCGCGCCAGCGTGGGGTCAAATTCCAGCCGGTCGAACTGCTTAAAGCCGGAGGCCTTCAGCAAGTCGCGCACCGTGGCCAGCTCGCTAAGGCCCCGATAAGTGGCTGCCGCTTCGGCCCCGTCGGGCGCCACGCCGGCCGTGACGAAGCCGGCGAGCAGGCGCTCCAGCTTCTCTTCGTAGCTGCCGGCCACGGTCAGCAGCGCAAACAGCGTCTCGATGGTCGGGGCCGAAAACCCGCGCTCCAGCAGCTCCCTGGTCACGCCGTCGCGCCCGATTTTGTCGAGCTTGTCAATCGCCACAAACAAATCGGTTTCGCGGCCCTCGCCGCCCAGCGCCTGGTAAATGTTGCGCAGCACGCCCCGGTGGTTGATTTTGATGGTGAAATCATCCAGCCCCAGCCCGTTCAGCACCTGGGCCGTCATCAGCACGATTTCGGCTTCGCAGAGCAGCGAGTCGGTGCCCACCACGTCGGCGTCGCACTGGTAAAACTCGCGGTAGCGGCCGCGCTGGGGGCGGTCGGCGCGCCACACGGGCTGCATCTGGTAGCGGCGGAAGGGGAAGGTGAGCGTGCCGCGGTTCATGGCCACGTAGCGGGCGAAGGGCACGGTGAGGTCGTAGCGCAGGCCTTTTTCGGCCACCTTGGGCAGCAGGGCCTTGCTGCCGGTGGCCAGGTCGTCGGCCGTCACGTCCTTGGCAAAGTCGCCCGAGTTCAGCACTTTGAACAGGAGCTGGTCGCCCTCGTCGCCGTACTTGCCGGTGAGTACCGAGAGGTTTTCCAGCGTCGGCGTTTCGAGCGGCGCGAAGCCAAACGACTCGAACGTGCGGCGGATAACGTTGAAAATGTGCTGGCGGCGCGCCACCTGGGCCGGCCCAAAGTCGCGGGTGCCTTTCGGAATACTGGGTTTTTGCATACCACAAAAGTAGGGGCGGGGCTTGCCCCCGCCCGCACGTTGAACGACTGGCTGGTGCTTCGTGCCACGACAGGCTTTAACGTTGAACGAAAGCAGGCGTTATCGTTCAACGACGGGCGGGGGCAAGCCCCGCCCCTACATTCAATGGCGGGAGCCAACATTGTTCAGGGGTGAAGCGACCAGCGGCCGGGATTATCGAGAATGTAGCGGCGGTGCCCCTCCAATTCAGAGGCGTCGCGGATGATGCGCTCGTAGTAGTTGCGTTGCCAGCACGAGGGCGGAGCCGGGTTTCCCTGCGCCAGCAAATGAGTGCGCCACTGCCCATAGCAGCGCGATTTGAAGCCACCAACCACTTGGCTCACAGACACCGTCCGGTTGCGGGTCAACATCAGAAGCAAGTGCAGGTGATTGGGCATGAGCACGCAGGTATCGACGCGAACGGTGGGAAAATGCGTGGGCAAAGCCGCCAGCTCCGTCAACACGATGCCGCCCAACGGTGACGGAAGGAGCGGTTCCGGCGAGCACAAGGTCCCGAATAAATGCGCCTTCTCCCGAGCGCAGAGGGTTAGGGCATAGTACCCGGCCATGCCATAATCATAGCCATCGTAGCGAATGCTGCGCCGTTGTAAAGGAGGGTCCACGATGCCACATAGTAGGGGCGGGGCTTGCCCCGCCCGTGCGTTGAACGAACAAAACTGTCGGATGATAAAACCAAAACGGCTCCCGATGAACCACGCCACCGGGAACCGTTCGACAAGCGGGCGGGGGCAAGCCCCGCCCCTACGCTTTGGCCGCTTTGGCCAGGCGCATGGCCTGCTTGCGCTCGCTGTCGCGCACGCCGCCGCACTGCTCGTATTCGCTGCTGTCTTTGCCGTACTTGAGGCCGGTGGCCGTGAGCATGGCGCTGGATTTTTGGGCCAGGTCCTTTTCGGAGGCGTCGAGCGTGTTTTTGAGGGCGTCGAACTCCTTCCGGGCCTTGTTGTAGGCGTCGAGGTTGTTTTGCACCTCCGTCATTTGGGCCTGGTACGCCGCCAGGGTGTAGCCGTTGCCCAGGTCGAGCTGGCCGGTGGGGTCGATGGCCTTGAGGCCGTTCATGCGTTTGGTGGCGGCGGCCAGCTCGGCCGATTCGCGTTGGATAGATGCCATGCGGTGTGAGGGGGTTGGGTAAAAAAAGAAATGCGTGCGTGCCCGTTGGGCCGGGGCAAGCTACGGCCTATTTCGGACTTACGGCCCAGCTTGCCCGGCCGGGGCCGCAAACGGGCGGCCCGGCGCTGGCCCGGCACTTGCCGGCCCCGGCAAATCGGGGCCCTGGCTCGGCAAGTGCCGGGCCGGGGTCGCCAAGCCACTTGGCCACCCCGCCAACCAACTTATCAGCTTCGGCAAGTCACTTCCGCGTTTCGGCAAGTCACTTGCTAGTGCCAGCAAGTCACTTTTGGTAACCGGCAAGTGGCCTGCCAGCGCCGCCAAGTCACTTGCCGGCCCTGGAAATGCCCGTTGCACTGGGCGCAATTGCTAAAAAAAGCCGCTCCAGACGCGCTGGAATGGTTTTTTGGGGCCCTCTCGGGTTGTGCGCCGGGGAGGGAGTGAATACCTTGGAGCGGTTTCAGGGGCAAAATGCGTAGGGGTGGGGCTGGCCCCCGCCCGCCGGTGCCCGGAATCCTGGCTTTCGTCCTCACGGCCGGGCGGGGGCCAGCCCCGCCCCTACGTCCACCAACTTCAAAATTGTTCTAATGCAAAAACAGGCCGCCAAAGGCTGCTTTCACCAGCTTCAACACTTCGCCGGCTTGCGTGGGGTTCAGCGCCAGCCCCGTAATGGCGCTGATGAAACCGCCAATAATCCAGTTCTGCCAGTCCTTCTTGGTCAGCCCTTCGGCTTTCACAGCGGCGGTTTCGGTCAGCTCAATTAGTTTTTGCTTGGCCGCTTCGGGCAAAGCCGCTTGCGTGAAACTCAGTTGCAACAGCCGCAATTGGCCCTGCACTTCGGCCAGTTCGGTGCGGGTGAATTTGTCGTCGGAAGGGGCGGCGGTGGGGGCGAATAGTTGGGCGGTTTTGACCCAAAGGTCGGGGCTCTCCAATTCCAGGCTCATGTCGTCGGCCCACTTGCTAAAGTTCGCTTTTGCTCCTTGCCAATTGAATCCTACCGGGTTGGGAACCTCCGTTCTGGGCATAGATTCCACGTTGTAGTTAATGCCAAGGGGGTTGCCGTGCGGAGTCAACCTAAAAAAGCAGGGGTTTTCTTTAAAACGCAACTCGTATAAGTCGTGTGCTTCAATGGGCTCGGCCAATAGATGGAGGGAAATGCCTTTCTCAACTAAAATTCGAAAAAGCTCGTCTCTTTTTGGTTTGTTTAACATACTTGTCGTTGCATTAAGTATTACCCAAAATCATCCCCTCCACCCGCGCCACGGCCGCCGCTTCGGTTTCGGTAGCGAGGGTGCGGGCGGCCTGGGCGGTGGTGCGGAGTTGTTCGTCTTGCATGATGAGTTGCTGCTGGATTTGGAGCGGCGGCAGGGGCACTTTTAGCGCCCAAATATCAGCCCCACCAATAGCATAGTTGCCAACAGCAGTGCGGGCGGCAGCTTCAATTTGCGCCCGCACATAGGGGAGTTGTAATGCGCGCCACAAGAAAGCGGGCAGTATCATTTCTGGATTAGCGCGCAGTCGGATAACCTTGTCAGGATAAATCATGCCGGGCAAATCCTCTTCGACTAAAGCCGACATTCCAACCATGCCCAACGTGCCATTAGTGCGACACATTAGCACATCACCCGCTTGCAAATCAAAATTGCGGCGGTAGGCAGGTTCGTCGGTGATAAACTTTCGTTGATTCAAGTCTAGTTTTCCCTTCGTCACTGCGCTAATCTTTAGTATTTCTAGGCTGGTGGGTTTGAACGAAGGAGCATCAGAACAGCCGTTCTTAACCGATAACAAAAATTCTTCCCCCGTAAAAAATGGGTAATTGGCACGTTGCAATCCTGCAATGCGCTGCAATGAGCGAGCCGATTGCAATCCCCATAAATCTAGTTTGGAAAAGTGAAGAATCAGCACCTTACTGGTACTCATAGGGGGGAGTTCGGCCAAACCCAGCGTATCACGGAATAGCTGTTGGCGCTCCGTTTCCAGTCGCGCCGCCTCCTGCCGCAGCCTTGCCGCTTCGGCCACGCCGGTTTCGTAGGCTTCGACAATGGCCGCCTGCACGGGGAGCGGGGGCAGGGGTACCGTTAGGTTTTCAAGAGTATTGGCCGCCACGCGGGTTTTCGAGGAACCGCCATTTGATAGGCCATCCAATAATTGCTTGAACGCGGAAGAGCGCAGTACCAGCGTTAGGTAAGCAGGTAAAGCTATTTCAGGCCGGATACGATACACGGGGTACTCGTTGCTCACGGCCACTAGTGGCAATTCCTCGGGCACGATGGCAACCGAACCCTGCTTTACCCGGATTTTACTGTACACCAAATTGCCCGGATAGGCCCAAAAGAGCTTGCCTTTGTAGTTGTGCCGTTGTTCTTCCTCACGCACCGTCAGCCGGCCGCCGAAGGAAATCTTCTGAATGATGGGTATTTCACGGGTGTCTTGCTGCGTTTCCACGGATTCAACCTGCCGCACCACTGCTTCGCTGAGGGGCTTTAGTATCTCTTTGGGCCAAGCCCAGGCCACCACAAATAGGCTGTTGGTATCCCAGCGACCCAACTCGCTCCAATTGGCGACGAACGCGCGGTTGTTTATGCGAATCATATGGCGGGCTCGGCTTCCATTTGAGCGGCGGCAAACGCGGCCGGGTCTTGCGCAAACTGCTGGTAGAGTTCGAGCGCGGTGGGCTCGCCGGGGCGCAGGGGCGTAGCGTTGGGATAAAGCTCGTTCAGGTCGGGCTCGCCGGTGGCGCTGATGCCCACCCGCTCGGCTTCGTAGAGAAACACGGGGTAGTCGAGGCGTTGCTTCACCAGGGGGCGGGCTTCGCGCTCAATCAGCGCGTCGAGGCGCTTTTCGTAGGCGGCGCGCTCGGCGCGCAGCAGCTTTAGCTCGTCGCGCTGCTTGGTGGCCTGGGCCTCTTCGATGAGGTCGTCGAGGCGGGCCCGCTCTCTTGCGCGGGCTGGGGCGTGGTGGGCGGTGCGCTCGGCGCGGGCCGCTTCGGTGGCCGCGGCGTATTCCCGCGCTTCGGCCTCCGTGAACTTGCGGGCAAACAGCAGCGAGCATTTCACCGTCGCGCCCGACGACAGGAACGTGTCGGCCGGCAGGCTCACCACGGCCAGCAGGAGGGCGCGGCCTTCGCAGTGGTGGCGCACGTTTTCGAGCGAAGGGTTATTGAAAATGCCTTCGGGCAGCACCACGGCCAGCCGCCCGCCGGGTGCCAGCAGGTTGAGGCAGCGCTCGATGAACAGGATTTCGGTTTTCTGCTTGAGGGGCTTCGCTTCGCTGGGGCCCTTGCCCAGGTCGAACAGGTTGGCAATGGGCTGGCCCAGGGTGGCCTGCTGCTGCTCGCGGGCCAGGCGGTAGGGCTCGCCGTACATTTTCAGGTATCGCTCTTCGTCTTCGGCCGCCAGCTCTACCTGGTTGGGCAGCACCTTGGCGGTGGGCTCCACGCTGGAGCCGAAGGGCGGGTTGGTGAGGATGACGTTGAAGCGACCCTCAAAGATGCCGTTCACGTTCAGCAGGCCGTCGTGGTGGTGCACGCCGCCGTGGCCATCGCCGTGCATTATCATGTTCATCTTGGCGGTGCGGGCCATGCGGTCGTTGGCATCGGTGCCGTAGAGGCAGCGGTTGGCCAGGTGCCACAGCCGGCCGCGCTTGTCGTCGTCGGCCGAGATGTCGCGCTGAATGCGGTTGTAGGCTTCGACCAGCCGGGGCCCCTTGTCGGCCTCTTTGAGGCCGGGCGTGGCCTCTATCTTCAATTTTTCAACCTGATACTCCCGGTCGGCATCGACCAGAATCTGCTCGCGCATCAGCTCAAACGCCCGGATGAGAAAGCCGCCCGACCCGGCGGCCGGGTCCAGAATAATTTCGCCTTCCTGCGGGGCCGCCATCCGAATCATGAACTCCACGATGGTACGCGGTGTGAAAAACTGCCCGATTTCGCCCCGGAACGTGCGGCCCAAAAACTTCTCGAAGGCGATGCCTCTCACGTCCTCGCTCGTATCCGACAGGTTGTATACTTCCAGGCGCTTCACGATGGCCTTGCTGGTTTCGGGTTTGAGCAGGATGCGCTCGTCCACCTTAAACAGGCGGTCGGACTTGCGGCCTTTCTTGGTTTTCTCAAACAAATCATTCAACGGGTCGTCGCCAAACTGCTCTTCGAGCACCTCCACCGTAAACAGGTTCTTACTTTGGCGCTTCTGGCGCATCTCGCGTTCCACGTACACCTTCACAAACAGCACCTTCGCGATTTCATCGAAAGCGGCGGTGGGGTCGAGGTGGTCGCGGTTGCGGATAATGTTGTGGCAGTCGCGCAACACGTTGGCAAATTCGTCTTCGCGAAACGTGCGCAGCTTTTTCAGCAGGGCCTCGCGTTCCTTGTCGGAATCGCGGGCGTGGGGAATGTTTTCAATCTCCTGGCGGTAGCCGGCATCTTATTGGTGAGCACTTTCCAGTAGCGGGTTTCGCGGTGGTTGTGCGTCACGAAGAACGGCGCGTTGGTTAGGCGGGCATAGTTTTCGCCCTGCTGATAGTCCTGCTCCGAGATGGTGATGTTGTCCGCTTTGCACTCAATGATGATGAGCGGGTTGGCATCGTTGGCGTTGTCGGCGGCCGAGCGGTAGATGGCAAAGTCGAAGCGGGCCCCGGCCGTGCCGCGCCCGCCCACCGGGCTTTGCTCTTCCCTGATTTGGTTGAGCGCATAGCCGTACTCGTTCACCAGGGTCAGCAGGTACTGTTGCCGCACGGTTTCTTCGGGGGTTTGCACCAGCCACTTCCTGCGGGCGTGGGAATAAATTTTTCCGGCTTTGACATCCAGTTTAAGCGGTTCGGGCGGGAAAAGAGTGGGGACGGCAGACATATAAAAAAGCTAATTGATTTAGCCGTGCAAGTTAGGAAGCCTGCCGCGTTGTGCCGCCTGCCAGGCGCTGGGCAAGCAAAAACAAACCCCGCCGCCTGACTCGCAGGCGACGGGGCTTTTCGCAGAAAGAAGGGAGGTGATTTATTCCTTGGCGAAGGGCAGCGTAGCGCCGCCCTGCTTGAGGATGAACGCGGGCTTGGCCGGGTCAAACTCGATGCGGATGCCGGCCGCGTCGAACTTGAAGACGTCCTTGCTCACGGCTTCGAGGGTGAGGGCGGGCTGGCCGGTGGCCTGGGCCTTGAGCGCGGTGCCGTCTTTGGTGACCACGATTTTGAGCGGCACCTGCGGGCTGGCGTAGTTGCCCACGTAGCGGTCGAGGTCGGCGGGCGCGGGCACGAAGCCGGTGGTCAGGAACTCGGGCTTGAGGGCCACGCGGGCGTCGCGGTTGGCCACGGCCCAGGCGGTGTGAAACACCAGCTGGTCGCGGCGGGCCATGGCCGGGAAGTCAATCAGGGCCACGTCGTCGGTGGCTTGGTGGTACTGGGGGTGCAGGCCGCTGGTGTAGAAGATAATCGGCACGTTGTGCTTGGCGAAGTTGTAGTGGTCGGAGCGGTAGTAGATGCGCTCGGGGTCTTTGGGGTCGTTATATTTGTAGTCGAGGGCCACGGGCGCGTACTGCTGGTTGGTGGCCTCGCTCAGCGTGTGCAGCTCGTCGGAAAGCTTGTCGTCGCCCACCAGGTACACGTAGTCGCCCTTGCCCATGTGCAGCGAATCGACGCGGCCCACCATGTCGATGTTGAGGTCGGTGACGGTGTTGGCGAGCGGGTAAATGGGATGGTCGGTGTAGTACTGCGAGCCGAGCAGGCCTTCTTCCTCGCCGGTATTGGCCAGGAACAGGATGCTGCGGCGCGGGCCGTGGCCGTCTTTTTTGGCCTGGGCGAAGGCGCGGGCCATGGCCAGCACGCTCACCGTGCCCGAGCCGTCGTCGTCGGCCCCGTTGAAGACCACGCCGTTCTTAATCCCGAGGTGGTCGTAGTGCGCCGACAGCACGAGTACCTCGTCCTTCTTGTCGGAGCCTTCGAGGTAGCCCAGCACGTTTTCGGTGGTGAAGGCCTCGGTTTTCAGCACGGCCTGCACGGTGGCCGGGGCCGGCTTGAAGGGCGAAGCCACGGGCTTGCCGGCCTTGGCCACGGCCTGGCGGTACTTGTCGAGGCCGGCCGGGGTGGTGCCCAGCAGCTTGGCGCCCAGCTCGGGCGACACCATGAGCAGGTTGAAGCCGCCCTTTTTGGCGTCGCCCACAAACGTCAGCTCCTCACGACCCAAAATAGGCCCGAAATTCTTGGGCGTTTGCGCGAAGGCGGCCGCCGTGGGCATAATCACGGTGAGCGAACGCGCCCCGAGCGGAATCAACGCCCCCTGGCGGGCGCCCAGGCTCGGCAAGTCGGCGGCGGCGTAGGGGCTGGGCTTGCCATCGGCGCCAATCAGCGACTGGCCCTTGGCGTTCAGCGGCTCGCCGGCCAGCATGACGAGGTCTTTGCCCTTGTAGTCGGCCGCCGTGGCGAAGTCCGAATACTTGTCTTCCTTGATGCCGTAGCCCACAAACACGGGCTGCATCGCGGTGGGCTTGCCGAACGTGCTGCCCATCATGGCGTAAAAATCCTTGTTGCCCTGGTAGGTTTTGCCGCCCGTTTTCAGGGTGCTGGCCGCGGCGTCCAGCGTGGCGCGGTTCATCTCGAAGTGCTGGAGGTAGGGGTTGTCCGAGCTGGTGACCGGGCCGGCCAGCCCGTCGGCGGCAAAGGCTTTGGCGATGTAGTCGGCCGCCATTTTCTGGCCCTTCTTGCCGGTTTCGCGGCCTTCGTACTCGTCCGAAGCCAGCACCGAGAGGTCCTGCTTCAGCCCATCGGCCGAAATGCTGCTGGCGTAGCCCAGCGACCAGGCGGGGGGCGCGGCCGGGGCGGCGGGCGGGGCCGGGGCCGGGGCGGTGCCCGTGCGGCCGGGCTTGGTCTTGATTTTGATTTTGCCGGCGCCGGCCGGCGCGGCCGTTTGCGCGGTCGCCGCACCAGCCGCCAAGAGCAGCGCAAGGGCCAGGTGAAGGGGTTTCATCATGAAAAAGAAGTTTGCGAAAAGGTGAAAAAAGAGGAAATAAACGTTAGCGGCCCCAAGCTACGGCAAAAGCTGAATATAGCGGCGGGGTACAAGTTGGGGCAGGGCGCGGCGACGAGCCCCGCGCCCTGCCGGCCTCAGCCGCCAAACCCGCCCCCGCCCTGGGGCGCGGCCTCAATCTTTTTGCCGGGTTTGGTGGCCCCGATGTACCAGGTGAAGCCCAGCCAGCCCACGCGGCTTTCGTCCTTGCTGTAGCGGTAGCTGCTGAGCACGTCGGTCGCGATTTCGCTGCGCCGCTGCTGGGTGTTGAGCAAGTCCGACACGCGCAGGGTGAGGGCGGCGCGGTCGCCGAACAGGCGCTGGCGCAGGGCCAAATCTACCTGCCCCTGGGCCAGCTGCCGGCCCTGGGCCGTGAGCTCGGCCGAGCGCAGGTTGCCGCTCAGCTGCACGTCGAGGGTGGGGCGCACGGTGAAGTTGTTGGTCAGGCGCACGCTGCCTATCAACGCCTGCCGGGTGTTGCCGAGGCTGTTGGTCGAAATCTGGGCGCGGTAGAGCGAGGTGCTCGCGTTCAGGCGCCACCACTTGGCCAGGGGCTGGCTGAGGCTGAATTCGGCGCCCAGGTTGGTGGTGCGGCTGGCGTTGAGGTAGGTTTCGGCCGTGACGAGGCCCGCGCCGGGCCCGGCCAGGCGGGTGGCCAGGGTATCCACCGAGCGCAGGCGCTGAATGGCGTCGGTGGTGATGCGGGCAAACAGCGTGCTGGTGAGCGTGGCCTGGCCCATCGTGAGCTGGTGGCCCAGCTCGATGTTGTGGCTGAATTCGGCCCGCAGGCGGGGGTTGCCGAGGCGGTAGCTGCGCGGGTCCTGGTAAATGGCCAGCGGCAGCTGCTGCATGAAGTTGGGCCGGTCGAGGCGGCGGGCGTAGCTCAGCTGCACGCGGTTCTGGCCGGCCTCCTTGCCAAATTCCCGGCTCAGCGTGGCCGACGGAAACAGGTTGAGGTAGTCTTGGGCCAGGCTGCCGCGCTGCTCAATGCCGGCCCCGCCGGCCACGGTGCCGCTGTTGTGGGTGTACTCGGTGCGCAGGCCGGCCTGGCCGCTCCAGCCGTGGCCCAGGGGCCGCTGCACGGTGGCGTAGGCAGCGGGCACCACCTGCTCGAAGGTGTAGGTGAGCGAGCGGGTGGGGTCGTCCAGAAAGTTGTTGGAATTGCTTTCGCTGGTCGTGCCAAACGCATTCGAGCCGCGGTTGGATTGGCGCTCCACTTTCAGGCCCATTTCCAGCCGTCCCTTGCTGGCCACCAGCGGGTGCACGTAGTCGACCTGGGCAAACTGGATGTTGGCCCGCACGTCGAGCAGCTGCCGGGTGCCGGGCTGGGCCAGGGGCGCCGAGCCGGCTTCGCCGTACTGGCGCTGCACCACGGGCACGCTGGCGTCAATCACCACGCCGCCGAAGTTGGCCGTCAGCTCGCGGCCCTCGTGCTTCTCCCAGGTGCGGCGGTAGTCGCCGCTGTAACTCAAGACCTTCACGTCCACGTCCAGGTCTTGCTGGCCGCGGGTGCGCTGCACCGGGCCGCCGTTGGTCTGCTGGGTCAGCTGCTGGCCTTCCGATTCGATGTTGCGTTCCATCTCGGGGGCCACGCTCAGGCTCAGCGTCTGGTTGCGGGGCAGCTCCAGGTCCACGCCCACCCGCGCTTCGTGGTTGCGGTGTATCTCGCGGCCGGTGCCGGTTTGGGTGGTTTGCACGGTTTCGGGGCCTTGGGTGCCCAGCAGGCGGGCCGTTTGCTCGCTGTGGCCGTGGCTTTGGTAGGTCACGTCGCGGCCGTCGTAGCTGGCCTGCCAGGTGGCCTTGCCCTGCTTGCGGCTCAGGCTCAGCGCGCCGCTGTATTTGTCGCCCGTGCCCACGTTGAGGGCGGCCGTGCCGTTGGTGCCGTTCTTCACGTCTTTCTTGGTAATGAGGTTGATAACCCCGCCGCCGCCCGACGCGTCGTACTTGGCCGAGGGGTTGGTGATGACCTCGACCTGGGCAATGCGCGAGGCCGGAATCTGGTCGAGGCGCGCGCCGCCGGGGCTGCCGTTGCCCACGCCCGCCGGCTTGCCGTCAATCAGAATGGTTAGGTTTGACGTTCCGCGCATGCTCACCGTGCCGTTGGCGTCCACGCTGACGGAGGGCACGTTTTGGAGCACGTCGGCGGCCGTGCCGCCCACGCTGCTCAGGTCTTTTTCCACGTTAATCACGCGCTTGCCCAGCTCTTCCACCACCGTGGCTTTCTGGCCGGTCACCACCACTTCGCCGAGTTTGGTGGCCGTGGCCGCCGTCATTTTCAGCCCCTGAAACTGCATGGTAGGCGCGGCGGCCGTCAGGGTGAAGCGGCGGCGCAGCGGCCGGTAATTAAGGTCCTGCACCCGCAGCAAATACGTGCCCAGCGGCAACGCATTGGCTTTGAATGCGCCTTGCTCGCTGGTTTGGGCCACGGCCACAAACGTGGAGTCGGCGGCGCGCAGCAGCAGCACGTCGGAGAACGGCACGGGCTGGCCCGTGCCGTTCTCCACCAGGCTGCCGCTCACGGCGCCGGGGCCGGCGGTTTGGGCCCAGGCGCCCAACGGCAGCACAATCGAAGCAAACGCCCACCCGCGCAGGGCGCGGCCAAAACGGGAAAAAGCAGGAGGGGAAATGAACAGTTTCATGGTGCAGGGGTGAATTGTGGGGTGGGCGGGGTGCTGCTCCAGCCGGGCAGCGGCCGCGGTTCCGCTGGGAGGAGCAACACTGCCGCCCGCCCCCGGTGAGTGAGGAATTGCAGCTGGGTAGCGGGCCGTCTTTGGTACACGCTTACGTCAGCTACTGGGCTAACAACAGAACAAATGTAAAGCAGGTACTTTGCAACGCAAGGTACTGGAATAATAATTTTCTGTTAAGAAATGTATTTTATTCTGTTATCATCTGATTATCAGTCAGAAATAATTAGAAAAAAAATATTGCCGTGTTCGGAAAACCCGCTTTTTCTAGAAATTTGCGCTCAGTGGTCAGATGCAAAGTGCCCTTTTACGGTTGCCTGAACCACGCGCCGGCCCCCTCAAATAGCCAAAAAAGCCCCGGTCATCAGGCCGAGGCAAGGGTTTTCTTGTACCAGCTTGCCAAAAAAGGGCCGATTTGGAGCCCCAGCGGGGCGGCCCATCGTTAGAAAACCAGCCCTTAGAAGGCGGTAAAGCCCCAGCGGGGCAGGCCTTCCGTACCAAAATTCAGGTGGTGGTTTTGCCCGGCGCTTCAGCGCCGGGAACCGAGGTCATTGTCTTTTTTGGGCTTTAGCCCTGCTCGTTGCGGCAACGTCTAGGGCTAAAGCCCAGAAAAGAACATGACCTTCTGCTCCCGGCGCTAAAGCGCCGGGCAAAAAATCACCGGACGAAGGACGCAAGCAGTTTGATGCCAAAGCCCCAGCGGGGCGACCCAAAATCGTTGTCACGAATTGGGTCGCCCTGCTGGGGCTCCAAATCGGCCCTTTTTTGGCAGGCTGGAACGGGAAAACTCATTGTGCTGCGATGGGGCCACAAGGCCCGCGCCGCGCCGAACGGCATTCTCACCCACCAACTCCCGGCGCTATTTGCGTTTGGCGGGCGTCCGGGGTTTCGGTTTTGCGCCGGCCTCGACCGGCGTGCCGTTGCGGTAGGTTACGGTGCGCGCCACCGACTTGCCATCGGGCTGGTAATAAGTCCAGACGCCGCTTTGCCGGCTGTTGCGGTACTGCCCGCTCACGGCCACGGTGCCGTCCTCGCGCAGCTCGCGGAAGGGCCCCAGCAGCATGCTGCGCACGTAGGTGGTTTCCTTCCGCAGCTTGCCCGACGGGAAATATTCCTGCCCCACGCCGGCCATAAATCCGTTCAGATACGGCTGGCGGCTTTGCACCTGCCCGTTCTCGAAATACGTGAGCCGCTCGCCCACCAGCCGCCCGAGGGGGCCGTAGGTTTCGGCCTTGCGCGGGGTTTTGCCGTCGGGGAAATACTCGCGCCACGTGCCGGCGGGGCGGTTGTTTTTGTACTGTTCCTCGGCCTGGGCCGGCTGCCCGGCCGCGTCGTAGTAGCGCGTTATTTTGCGGTCGCGGCCGTTGTTGCCGTAGTCGGTGTCTTCGCGCAGGTTGCCTTTTTCGAAGTATTCGAGGCCGTGGCCCGTGGGCACGCCGTTGCGGTAGGTGATTTTGGTCTTGATTTGGCCGCTTTCGAAGTAGCTCGTGGCCGGCCCGTCGAGGTTGGCCGTGCCGGTGGGCGGGGCCACGCGCTTGGTGAGGTCGTCGCCGAGCGGGTTGCGCACCGGGCGCTGCGCCAGCGGGGCCGGCGCGTAGGTGCCCTCGGTTTGCAGCTTGCCGCTGGGGTAGAAGCTGCGGTAGCGCCCGCGGCCGCTCTTGTCGGCCAGCACCTCTTTCTCGACCTGGCTATTGGGGTAATACGTTTTGTACGGCCCCGAAAGCAGCCCGCGCGTGAAGCTGCCCTCGCTCTGCACCACGCCGTTGGGGTAATAGAATTTCACCGCCCCATTCGGCTGCCCGTCCACGTAGCCGATTTCGGCCTGGGTCTTGCCGTCCGGGTACAGCGCTTTCAGGGGGCCGTTGGGCTGGCCCTTCACCAGCGTGGTGCGCAGCCGCACCTCGCCGCCGGGGTGGTAGTAAATCAGCTCGCCGCTGGGCTCGTCGTTTTCAAAAAAGCCCGCCTGCGCCACCTTGCCGTCCTCGTAATACGTTTTGAACGGCCCTTGCCGGACGCCGTCGCGGTACGTGGCTTCCAGCCGCCGGGTGCCGGTGGGGTGAAACTCGACGTAAGCCGAGTCGCGCTTGCCCTGGTTGAAGCTGGTTTGCTGCTCCAGCTTGCCCGTGCGGTAAAAGCGCTTGTACGACCCCTGCGGTACGGTATCGGCCGCCACCAAAGCGGTATACACCTCATGCTTGTGCACCTTGGTCGAGTCGAAATAAGTAATAATCCGGCGCAGCCGCTGGCCCTGCGACGGAAAAGCCAGCGTTAACAAAAGAAAAGGCAACATGTACCTCATCACTGATTTTCGCTGATTAACCATGATTTCACTGATTGTTATAAGGTTAGGACTTACGCACAAAGGCCAATTGCCAGCCCCGGAGGGGCGGCCCGTCGGTAGTAAAACAGGGACAGCGAACGATAAAGCCCCGGAGGGGCGACCCAAAGTCGTCCCGAGTAGCGGGGTCGCCCCGCTGGGGCTTTATCGTTCATTTTCAGCAAATTACTACCAACGGGCCGCCCCTCCGGGGCTAAAAAACGGACGGTTGCGTAAGTCCTAAAGGTAAGAAAGCTAACGCCTAGCAGTGCCGCTTTCGTTTGCCGGCGGCCGTGCTGCTCTCACAAAGAAAGAGCCACTCCATCCGGAGTGGCTCTGGTATCAATTTTTGTTAGCCAATTTGCTCCGCCTGAGCATTAAAGTCCGAACAAAAAATCAGCGAAATCACGGTTAATCAGCGTGCATCAGCGATTCTATGACGATGGCGCTGGCGCCGCCGCCGCCGTTGCAAATGCCGGTGACGCCGATTTTGCCGCCTTCGTTTTTCAGCACGTTCAGCAGCGTCGTCACGATGCGCGCCCCGGACGCGCCCAGCGGGTGGCCCAGGCTCACGGCGCCGCCGTAGGGGTTCACCTTGGTGCCTTCCAGGTTCAGCAGCTTGTTGTTAGCCAGGCTCACCACCGAAAAGGCTTCGTTGATTTCGTAGAAATCGACATCGGCCGCCGTCTTCCCGGCGTTTTTCAAGGCCTTCGGAATGGCCAGCGCGGGCGAGGTCGTGAACCATTCCGGCGCCTGCTCGGCATCGGCAAAGCCCAAAATACGCCCAATGGGCTTGAGGCCCAGCGCGTCGGCTTTCTCGCGGCTCATCAGCAGCACGGCGGCGGCGCCGTCGTTCAGGGTCGAGGCGTTGGCCGCCGTCACCGTGCCGCCCTCTTTGATGAAGGCCGGTTTCAGGCCCGGCACTTTGGCAAAATCCACTTTGAGGTACTCCTCGTCGTCGTCGACCACGGTGGTTTTGCCGCGGCTCTCGATGGTTACGGGCACGATTTCGTCTTTCTTCTTGCCGGCCTTGGCGGCGGCGGCGCTGCGGGTGTAGCTCTCGATGGCAAACGCGTCCTGCTGCTCGCGGGTGAAGCCCATTTCCTTGGCCGTGTTTTCGGCCGCGTTGCCCATGGCGTAGTCGTGGTAGGGGTCCCAGAGGCCGTCGCGCACGAGGCCGTCAATCATCTGACCGTTACCGTACTTGGCCCCAAAACGGGCCTTGTCGAGGTAGTAAGGCACGTTGCTCATGCTTTCCATGCCGCCGGCCAGAATCACGTCGGCCTGCCCCAGCATAATGGCCTGGGCGGCAAACATGATGGCCTTCGAGCCCGACGCGCACACCTTGTTCACGGTCGTGCACTCCACGGTGTCGGGCAGGCCGGCTTTCTTGGCGGCCTGCCGGGCCGGCGCCTGGCCGAGGTTGGCCGAAATCACGTTGCCCATAATCACCTGCTCCACTTCCGAACCGGCCACGCCGGCCTTTTCCAGCGCCCCTTTCAGCGCGACAGCGCCCAGCTCCGTGGCCGACAACGACGACAAAGCCCCGCCAAATGAGCCAATCGGCGTCCGCACGGCAGATATAATGACAACTTCTTTGGTTTGCATATCCAGCATTGAATGAGTGGTTGAGTGGGAGGGTAATCAGGCCGCAAAAGTACGGGTTTACCGCCCGCCCAACCTTGCAAGAGAAAATTAAAGAACGTCATGCAGAAGACCGTCATGCAGAGCGCAGCGAAGCGTCTCGCGTGCAGTAGTAATTCATTCAATCGGATTAGTGGTGGCCCGCAAGATGCTTCGCTGCGCTCTGCATGACATTCCGCCCAACAACCTGACCTCCAGTAAAAAAAATCACCAAGTCGGCTTGCTGGAATCAGGCTTTTGCCGGGCGGGCCGCGTCAGCTGCTGCAAGTACTGCTGCTCCTGGGCCCGCAGCGTTTCCAGCAGCTGGCGGGCCTGGGTGGGGCTCAGGCTCATGGCCTGAAGCCGCTCGCGCTGGGTTTGCAGGCGCAGGTCGGCGGGCGCGGCGGCATCGGTGCCGGGGCGCGTGCTGCTGCCGTTGCCGCCCAAAGCCGGCGCGGCGCTGGTGCGGTCCAGCCC
>CAXTCS010000075.1:0-17869 GCA_964242365.1 uncultured Hymenobacter sp.
TTCGCACCGACCACGGCCGCACCGTGTACGGCGGCGGCGGCATCATGCCCGACGTTTTCGTGCCCCGCGACACGCTGGCGCATTCCGCCTACTTCACCAAGCTGCTGAGCCACGGCGTGGCCCGCGCGTTTGCCCTGAATTTCTACCAAATCCACAAAGCCGAGCTCGAAGGGCTGCGGTTCGAGCAGTTCAACGCCACCTTCCGCATCAGCGACGCGCAATTGGTGGGCTTGGCCGCGCAGGCCTCGCTCGACGGCGTAACCACCGATGCCGGCGCCGTGCGCCGCTGCGCGCCGCTGCTGCGCAACCAGCTCAAGGCCTACATCGCCCGCAGCGCCTACGGCACCGTGGCCTATTTCACCGTGCTGCGCGAGCAAGACCCGGAATTGCAGCGCGCCCTGCACGCCGTGAGCGACAGCACCGCACAGCTGGCCCTGCTGGGCAAGTAGTTTTTTGATGTGCTGATTATTTGATGTGGTAATGTGCTGATGTGGTTGATAGGAGAATGAGTTGATGGGGAAACGTAGCCCCAGCGGGGCGGCCCATCGGTAGAACCCCAACCGCTACGGTTTTCAAAGCCCCAGCGGGGCGACCCAATGCGCCTGCGCCGTTCATTCGGCCGGTTGGGTCGCCCCGCTGGGGCTTTGTTCGTTTTCACCCCCTTTATTTCTACCGATGGGCCGCCCCTCCGGGGCTACGTTCCTGTATCAGCACATCAAACAATTACCTCGTTCCCACTGGAGCCCGTAACTTCACAGCCCTAATCCCACCCACTTATTATGGCTCACTACCACCGCCTCGGCCAGATTCCGCGCAAGCGCCACACCCAGTTTCGCCAGCCCGACGGCTCCCTGTATTCGGAGCAGCTGGTGGGCACGCTCGGGTTTCACGGCGTGTCGTCGCTGCTCTACCACGTGCACCCGCCCACCCAAATCAAGCACGTCGGCCAGCCCCGGCCCTACGCCCCCAAGCTGCTGAAAGACCGCCCCCTCCAGCCCGAACACCTGCGCACGCTGGCCCAAACCAGCACCGGCGGCGACTACCTGGCCGCCCGCCAAACCCTGCTCGGCAATGCCGACGTGACGATGAGCATCTGCAACCCCACGGCGAAGCGGATGGATTATTACTACAAAAACGCCCAGGCCGACGAGGTGATTTTCGTGCACGAAGGCCGGGGCGAGCTGTGGAGCCAGATGGGCAAAGTTGCCTTCGAGCCCGGCGACTACGTGGTGGTGCCGCGCACGGTCATCCACCAGCTGCACTTTGAGGAAGGACCGGTGCGGCTCATGATTATCGAGTCGTTCAGCCCCGTCGAAACCGTGCGGCGCTACCGCAACCACTTCGGCCAATTGCTCGAGCACTCGCCGTATTGCGAGCGCGACATGCGCCCGCCGTCCGAGCTGATTACCGACGAGTTTCCCGAAGGCGACTACGTGGTGCAAGTCAAAAAAGAGGGCTTTTTGCACCAGCTCACCTACGCGCATTCGCCGTTCGACGTGGTGGGCTGGGACGGGTATTTCTATCCCTACGCCTTCAGCATCCACGATTTTGAGCCCATCACCGGGCGCCTGCACCAGCCGCCGCCCGTCCACCAAACGTTCGAGGGGCACAACTACGTCATCTGCTCGTTTGTGCCGCGCTTGTTCGACTACCACCCGCTCAGCATTCCGGCGCCCTACAACCACTCCAACGTCGATTCGGACGAGGTGCTGTACTACGTGGCCGGCAATTTCATGTCGCGCAAAGGCGTCGATTTGGCTTCCTTCACCTGGCACCCCACCGGGCTGCCGCACGGCCCGCACCCCGGCACCGTCGAGGCCAGCATCGGCAAGAAGGAAACCCACGAGCTGGCCGTAATGCTCGACACCTTCCGCCCGCTCTACCTCACCGAAGCCGCCCTGCCCTACGTCGACCCCCGCTACCCCATGAGCTGGAACCCCGGCTTCGTGCCCGACCCACCCAAATCGGCCGACATGATGGACTGAGATTCATTTAACAGTTGACATTTAACAATTAACAGCCGTTCAAATTGCGCCACTTGGCCCATTTGAACGGCTGTTAATTGTTAAATGATAATTGTTAAATGTTAAATGAAAACTTATTTCACCACGGCCACGCGGTTGTAGTGGTCAATCATGCGGGCCACGTCGGTGGGGCGGTCGAATTGCAGGTGCTGGGCGGTGGCGAAGGTCTGCACTTCGTTGGCACGCTTGCCGAACAGGCGCAGCACCGCTGCCTGGCCCAGCTCAAGGGGCCGCAGGGGCTCGTCGGGCACGTTGCCCGCCCCTACCAGCAGCAGGGGCGCCATCGAGAGCCGGCCGGCCGTCGCATCGATTCCCGACGAATAAAGCCAGGCCAGCAACAGCGGGCCGGCGTCGACGGCGGTGAGCACTTCCACAAAATCGCGGCGGTTGCCGGCGATGCCTTCCTTCACCAGGCGCGGGCGGAAGCGGCGTACGGCCGCCGCGCCCGTGCCGCCGGCCTCGCCCAGGTCGAAGCCGCGCAGGCTGCCGACGGGCCAGAGGTGCGTCGAGTCGGTATCAATCGAGTCCTGGGCCTCTACCAGGTGCAGGCCGGCGTGGAAGCGCAGGCCCGGCACCGGGCGGTAGCGGCCGTCGAACGTGCGCAGTGCGCCGGCCTGAAACGTGCCATCGCCGAAGAAGCCAGTAGCCAAGTGCTTGAGACTGGCCCGCAGCGCGGCGCTGTTGGGCGCCGCGTTGGCTTGTTGATACAGCGTGCGGGCTTCGGCCTGGTCGTGCGAGGCTTGGGCAGCGGCTGGCCCGCCGCTAGCCAGCAATGCAAAGGCCAGTAAATAGTAGGAAATCTTCACCAGTTATATGGGTTTATTACAAGTGTTGTGTTGGATAAACGGCGCTAGGATGGGCTATAGTAGTCAAAATTACAATGGCAGCGTCATTAGCAAGCCTCATGCCCGGAGCTAGATTTTCAATAATCGGGCCGATGTGCCCTGGCCGCAAGCTGGGCAGTAATGGCCGTGCTTTGGTAAGCGAATTAAAGCCGAAAAGCCGGGGCTGGCGGATGAAGCCAGCCCTAGCTTTTCGGCCAAGAGGAATTGCCGAATTGATAGCTAACCCAAATTGCAGATTACCAAACGATAGCCCCAGCGGGGCGGCATATCGGTAGAAAAGCGTTGTAATTGAGCGATAAAGCCCCAGCGGGGCGACACTCGTTGGAGCAAGTGCCGCCCCGCTGGGGCTATCGTTTGGTAATCTGCGACTTGGATTAGCTCAGCGGTTGCGGCCGTACTGCTCGTGGCTGCTCACCCAATCGGAGCTGCTGATGGCCGCGCCCAGGCTCAGCTCGCCGGCCAGCACCACGCCGGCCACTATTTCGGCAAACTTGCGCACCGTGCCGCGGCCCACGCAGCCCAGCATGCGCAGGCACTCGTTTTGGGTGGCCAGGCCGGTGCCGCCGCCGTGCGTGGCCACGATGAGCGACGGAATGGTGATGCTGATGTACAAATCGCCATCGGCCGTAACTTCCGAATACAGAATGCCGGCCGAGGATTCGCTCACGTTGGCCACGTCCTGCCCGGTGGCGATGAACAGGGCCGTGATGCCGTTGGCCGAGTGCGCGCCGTTGTTATTGGCCCCCGAAATGAAGGCCCCCACGTTGCTCACCTGGCCGTGGTAGGCCAGCTGCTCGGGCGTCACGCGCATGCGCTGTTGCAGCACGTCGCGCTTCACCACGGCTTCGGCCACCACGCGCTTGCCACGGGTGCGCATCACGTTGATTTGCGAGGCTTTTTTATCGGTGGCAAAATTTGATTCGAGGTAGAATTTCTCGATTTTGGCGCCCTTGTAGTTCTCCAGAATCCAGGAGCAGGCGGCGAAGGTGGCGCGGCCCACCATGTTCTGCCCGGCCGCGTCGCCGGTGCTGAAATTGAAGCGCAGGTACGCAAACTTGTTGCTCAAATACGTATCGATGTATTGCAGCTTGGCCACGCTCGACGTGCTTTCGGCCTGGGGCCGAATCTGGCCGATGTTTTCTTCCACCCACAGGCCAAAGTCGCGGGCGCCGCGCGCGTCGTCGAACACAAAAACCGGCGCCCGCTGCATGGCATCGCCGATAACCGTGCATTTCACGCCGCCGCACAGGTTCAGCACCTGCATGCCGCGGTTGTAGCTCGCCACCAACGTGCCCTCGGTGGTGGCCATTGGAATCAGGAAATCGCCCTGCGCGTGCTCGCCGTTCACCGTGAGCGGGCCGGCCAGGCCCACCGGAATCTGGGCCACGCCCAGGAAATGCTCGCAGTTGCCCTGCAACTGGTGGGCATCAAAAGAGTAGTGCTTGAGGTGGGTAAATTCGGTGCCCGCAAACTGCTCGGCAAAGCGCTGGCGGGCCGCGATGGCGGCGTCGGAATAATCGTCCTCGTCGGAGCGCGGAATGCGGGGCTTGGAGTTGGAGGCGCTCACGATGGCGTCTTCCACTTCCACGTGCAAGTCGCCAAAGGCATCGGTCGAAAACCAGGCCTGCACCGCGTGCATGCCCTCGGCCAGGGGCGGGGTATCGAGCAGTATCACCAGCGTGCGGCCCACGGGCAGCGCAACGGCCTGCCCGTCGGCGTTGATGTCGGCGGCGGCCCGCTGCTCGCCGTTGCCCAAATCGACCCGGATTTTATCGGCCGGAATGACCAAATCCCCAATCTGCACCTGCCGGAAGCCGGTCACCTGCACCGTATCGAGCCGGTTTTTGATGCTGAAGGCCACGCCCGCGTTTTGGGGCAGGTTGTGCAGGCTGCCGCGCGTGTAGAGCAGCTTCAGGAGCATGGGGCTGGGGGTGAAGACCATTTTGCTGGGTGGTGGGGTTAGGTGGGAACGAGGGTTGACGTGTGCGGCGGTGAAGGTGGGAAAATTTGCGCGGAATCCCCAAGAAGTATTTCAACCGCAATTACGGGACTGGCTGCACGTGAGCTGCCGGAAGCCGATTGCGCCGGGCGGAATGCGAAAAGCTGCCCCTCCAAGTCCTTTACGCCGTGGCCGCAACGGGGGACGCGGGCGCTGCCGGGCTTCGACATTGCCACCGCCTTGGCTGCAAATAGCCATTTTTGCCTCCTGGCCGGGTTTTCGCGTTTTTGCATCGGGCGGCTTGGCGCGGGCTGAGCCGGGCCGGGCCGTTAAGGTATTTCGTTCCGTCGTCCGTTAGCGGCAGGCGGGCCAATGGGACGTTTCACAATCTAAATGGGGCGTTTCATAATCTATTTATTTCCCCGTGCGTAATTAGCCCGATTAAAACCCCCGCGCGTCGGCGCGGTTATAGGCGCCGCGTTGCAGATGGCTCGCCGGCCAATAGGCAGGGGATGCGCCGGACGTATTACCTTTGTGTGTCGCCGGGAATACGCGGTGGCCGCCACTTTTTTGCTATGGCCTTATCCTCTGACTATCCACGCTTCACACTCGGCAGTACTCTCACCGACGAGCAGCGGGCTTTTTTTTCCAAATACGGCTTTCTTCACTTTCGCCCTTTTGCTTCCCCCGAATACGTCCAGCAGCTCCTGGAAGCAACGCAGGAGGTGCAAGCCAAATGGCTGGCCCAAGGCGTGGAGAAAGTCAACGGTGTACCCATCAAGTACGGGCAGGACGTCGACGGCTCGCGCATCGTGCAGCGCTTTGCCTTTGCGTCGCAGCACAGCCCCTTGCTGCACGAATTGTTGCAGGACGACCGGTTTAAGGCCCTTTTTCCGTTGCTCGAAACCGAAGGCGGCCGCGTGGGCGAAAACGAGAAGGACGGCCTCGTGGTGAACCATTACGTGAACGTAGAAGGCTCCGAATTCTCGCAGATGGGCTGGCATACCGACTCGCTGCGCGACGTTTTCTACGGCAAGCGCATCGGCCCGATGCTGAACGTGGGCCTGCACCTCGATGGCACCAAGGCCACCAACGGCGGCCTGCGCGTGATACCCGCCACCCACCGCCAGGGCCTGCACAAAATGCTGTTTCGCAAGAAATACTACAAGGACGTTTTCTACGACCCCAACGAAGTGGCCATCGAAACCGAGCCCGGCGACCTCACCGTGCACGACGGCCGCATGTGGCACCGCGTGGCCCAGTCGCCGCTCACGGGCGAAGCCAGCCGCCGCCGGGTGATGTACGTGCCCATCATTTCGGGCAAGTACCAACCCAAAAGCGAAGACAGCCCCACGCCGTTTTACCTGCGTTTCCTGCACCTCGTCAAATAAATGAGGAATGAAGAATGAGGAATGAGGAATTGCTTCTACAATTTCTAATTCTTCATTCCTCATTCTTCATTCCTCATTGAATATGTACGCTCTCGTTACCGGCGCTTCGCGCGGCATTGGCCGCGCCATTGCCCTTTTGCTGGCCCAGCGCGGCTACGACGTGCTGTTGGTGGCGCGCTCGGCCGACCAGCTGATGGCCCTGGCCCAGGAAATCGGGGCCAAATACCAGCGCCAGGCCCGCACCCTGGCCCTGGATTTGGCCGCCCCCGGCGCGGCCGAAACCGTGGCCGCCTGGGCCACCCAGCAAACCGGCGAGCTGGCCGTGCTGGTCAACAATGCCGGCTACGGCCTCTGGGGCCGCTTCGAGCAGCTCGGCCTGGCCGAGCAGCAAAACATGTTGCAGCTGAACATGGCCCTGCCCGTGGCCCTTACGCACGCCCTGCTGCCGGCCCTGCACCGGGCCCCCAAAAGCTATATCCTGAACGTGTCGAGCACCGCCGCCTACCAGGCCGTGCCCTCTTTGTCGCTCTACGCGGCCAGCAAGGCCTTTTTGCTGAGCTTCAGCCGGGGCCTGCGCTACGAGCTGAAAGCCAGCCGCATCTCGGTGACGTGCCTGTGCCCCGGCGCCACCACCACCGGCTTCACCGACCGCGCCGGCATGGGCGCCGAGCTTCAGGAAGTGGCCAACAAAGTATCGATGACCGCCGAGGCCGTGGCCGAAGCCGCCGTGGCCGGGATGCTGGCCGGCGAAGCCGAAATAGTGCCCGGCGTCCTGAACAAAGTATCGGCCGGCATCGTGAGCTTCGTGCCCAAGGGCTTGGTCGAGAGAATCGCGGCGGGGATTTACGAGAAGTATTTGTAGCCTTCAGTCGGCTTGCTCAAGAACCCAAAAAGGGCCACCCTCAGCAGGGTGGCCCTTTTTGGGTTCTTGAGCAAGCCGGCGATAATCAGGGCTGCTCCCGCGTGGGCCGGCACGCCCGCCCGGCCAACCCGTACGCCAGCCACGCGAAAAACGGCGCGGCCAGTACGTCGTAGGAATAATGCACCCGCTGCACCAGCACCAGCGTGCCCACGGCCACCGTCATCAGGCCCAGCGTCCAGCGCCAGCCCTGGCCGCGCGTGGCCAGCACCAGCAGCGCCATGGTGGCGGTGTGCCCCGAAAAAAACAAGTCGCGGACAATGGGCTGCGTGGTTACTTCAAAAATGCGGTCCATCACCGGGTCGTGCAGGACGACCAGCGCGGCGGGGGGCTCCAGGGGCAGCAGCCACAGCGTAGTCATGCGGAGCAATTGCAGGAAATAATACGCCCACAACGCGCGCAGCAGCATTTGCGGCCGGGGCACGAGGTACACCAGCGTGGCCGCGATGCTGCCGTAAATGAGGGTGAAAGTGGGCACCGACACGTCGTGCACCGGCAGCAGCGCCAGCAGCGGGTCGGCGAGCAGCTGGCCGGGGCGTGCCTGAATGAAATGGTAAAAGCCCGGCACCACCGGCAGCAGGCCCAGCAGCAACAGCACAATCAGCCCCAGGCGCCGGCGGAAGCCAGAATAGGCCCAGGCCGCCGGCCAAGGCCGCACAACCAGTGGGCTCCCCGTGCGTGGCCTGGCAACGGCTGTTTGGGGGAAATCAGGAAATTCTAAAAGCGTAGCCACGAAAGGAAAACAGCCCGGTAATCGCTGGGAAATAAAACAGCGCACAAAAATACGCCACGAGCCGAACAATACCACACTGGTCAGCCCGCCATAAAGATGCGGCGTGAGTTTCCCGCCCTGCCTGGTAGCAGCCGTTTTCCGGTCGCGGTGCTGGTCGCTTGGCTTCTTGTTATTCGGGCTTTGGGTTGGGAGCGAACTGGTGACGACGGCCGCGCGCCGCGCGCCGTGCTGCGCTGGTAGCCG
The DNA here is from genome assembly GCA_964242365.1 of uncultured Hymenobacter sp. Lineage (GTDB taxonomy): Bacteria > Bacteroidota > Bacteroidia > Cytophagales > Hymenobacteraceae > Hymenobacter. The sequence goes on from CAXTCS010000075.1 coordinate 8,095, forward strand.
ACCACCGGAACTCATCGCGGCGTTAGCAAAATCAGCCTATTTCGCCGCCCGTACTTAGCGCCGAGCTTCGAATTTGCCGAAACACTGTGTAGTAGTAGAAAGTGTATAAAATTTAGTCATTCACAACAAAAGTTGCAAAAACAAAGAGGATTGTTCATGAAAATGGCTAAATTGAGTTACGATTGACGTAAAATACTCAAAATCGTGCAAAAACACTTTCCACATTTAACGCTTTTTGTACATGAAAAAACACTACTCCGCCGCTGCATTATTGATGCTCGGCACCCTGGCCACGGCCCAGGCGCAGGATGCCTCGCGCATTCAAACCAAAGTGCTGGGCGACGACAAGCAGCCGGTGCTGGTTCAGTTTAACGCCGAAGGCCGCATGGCCTACCGCGGCGCCGACGCCAACCGCGTGCTGCGCCAGCAGCTGGCCCTGACCGATGCCGACCAAATGCTCAGACAGGGCGTTGAAACCGACCAGCTCGGGTTCACGCACCAGAAATTTGCCCAGTATTACCGGGGCATCCGGGTCGAGCACGCCGCCTACACGGTGCACGCCAAGGGCGAGGCGATTGAGAGCATGAGCGGCGACTTTGAAAAAATAGCGGGCCTGAGCACCACGCCTTCGGTGGGCGAATCGGCGGCGCTGGACAAGGCCCTGGCCCAGGTGGGCGCCCGCCGGTACATGTGGCAAACCAACGAAGCCGACGCGGCCTCGTTTCGCCCCAAAGGCGAGCTGGTGGTGGTGCGCGACAGCCGCGTAAGCGCCGAAACCGGCCCGCTGGTGCTGGCCTGGAAATTTAATATCTACGCCCAGCAGCCCATCAGCCGGGCCTACATCTACGTGGATGCCCGCAGCGGCGAGGTGGTGCTCAAGGATGCCATCATTAAGCACAGCGCCGCTACGGGCACGTTCGCGACGGCGTACAGCGGCACTCGCTCCATCAACGACGGCACCACCACGGGCGGCTATTTCCTGCGCGAAGGCACCACCCGCGGCAACGGCATCGAAACCTACAACTGCAAAAAGGGCAGCAGCTACACCGCCGCCACCGACTTCGTGGACGCCGACAACAACTGGACGGCGGCCGAGTACAACAACTCCAACTTCGACAACGTGGCCGGCGATGCCCAGATGGGCGCCCAGTGCACCTACGACTACTGGAAAGCCGTGCACGGCCGCAACTCCTACGACAACGCGGGGGCCAAAATCAAAAGCTACGTGCACTTCGACGACACCCCCGGCGACGGCGTGGGCTTTGAAAACGCGTACTGGAACGGGTCGGTGATGACCTACGGCGACGGGGCCACGCGCTTCCGCCCGCTGACGGCGCTCGACGTGTGCGGGCACGAAATCGGCCATGCCGTGTGCGAAAAAACGGCCAACCTGACCTACTCGGGCGAATCGGGGGCGATGAACGAAGGGCTGTCCGACATCTGGGGGGCGTCGATTGAGGCCTATTCGGTGGCCAACCTGGGCGTCACCTCCAGCGGCGTGAAAGCCAAATCGACGTACCTCATCGGCGAGGAAATCGACAAGCAGCAGGCCGCGTTGCGCTCGATGAGCGACCCCCGCAGCCTGGGCCAGCCGGCGCTCTACAAAGGCCAGTACTGGTACGCGGGCACCCTCGACCACGGCGGCGTGCACACCAACTCGGGCGTGCTCAACTACTGGTACTACCTCATCAGCAACGGCGCCAGCGGCTCCAACGAGCTGGGCAACGCCTTCTCGGTCACGGGCCTGGGTTTGATTAACGCGGCCAAAATTACTTTCCGCATGGAAAGCGTGTACATGACGGCCGGCTCGACTTACGCCAACGCCCGCACCTACTCCATTCAGGCGGCTACCGATTTGTTCGGCGCCGGCTCGGCCCAGGTGCAGGCCGTTACCAACGCCTGGTACGCCGTGGGCGTGGGGGCCGCGTACGGCGGCGGCACCACGCCGCCCCCCACCACTACCTACTGCACGTCGAAAGGCTCGACCCAGGCCTACGAATACATCGACCTGATTCAGCTGGGCAGCATCAACCGCGCTTCGGGCGCCGACGGCGGCTACTACAACGGCACGGCCCTGAACACCAACGTGACGGCCGGCTCGTCGCAGACCATGACGCTCAGCTTTGGCTACACCAGCACGGTTTACACCGAGTACGTCGGCATTTACGTGGACTGGAACCAGAACGGCACGTTTGAAACCGCCGAGCGCATGGACTACGGCTCGGCCGCTACCGGCGGCAACCTGACCAGCACGTGGACGGTGCCCGCCACGGCCAAAAACGGCAAAACCCGGCTGCGCGTCGTGATGAGCGACAACTCGGCCACCACCGCCTGCGGCAGCTACACCTACGGCGAAACCGAGGATTATTCCATCACGGTGAGCGGCGGCACCATTGCCGCGCCGGCCATCGCGGCGCTCACGGGCACCCCGCTCGGCAACGAAACGGCCCGCACCCTGGAAGTGTACCCGAACCCCGCCACCGACGCGCTCCACCTCGTGCTGCCCGGCAACGCCGCGGCCACCAGCGTGGTGGTGACCGACATTCGCGGCGCCCGCGTGGCCACTGCCAGCTTCAGCAACGGCACGCTGCGCATCGGCGGCCTGGCCCGTGGCATGTACACCCTGAGCGTGAGCGACGGGCAGAAAGTGTTCCACCAGCGCTTCGTGAAGCAATAGTTGCTTCTTTGAAGATATAAAAGCGGCCCGTCAGCATTGCTGGCGGGCCGCTTTTGGTAAACAACGCCCTGAGAAGCAACTGGTTTTCCCGCAGTGTCGCGCAGTGTTTAAAGCGCAGTGTCCCGCAGTGTCGTTCGGGAAAAACACTGCGCGACACTGCGGGAAATTTTGATGCGAAAGCCCTGTCCGAGAAGCGTTACTTAATCGAGTAGTCCAGCTTTAGCATCACCGTGGCGAAGCCGTCTTTGCTGACGGAGGCCCCGCCGAGGCGCCGGCTGGCATCGTCGAGCTGGTCGGTGGTGGTGAAGTAGTAGTTGGCTTCCAGGGCGGCGCGCAGCTGCCCGGTGAAACGCACGCTGAAGCCGCCGCCTACCGGGGCCACGCCGGCCAGCGCCGGGTAGTCGTTGCGCTCAGGGGCCAAAAAAGGGGTGTTTTTGGTGGCCCGCTCGGTGCCGATGTACGATTGCGGATTGTAGAGCAACAGGCCGGCGCCGCCCTGCACGTAAAGCTGAAAAATGGGCGATTCGGCCGCCGAAGCGGCAAACACCGATTCGTCGGGCAGCAAATCGAAACGGAAAAAGACCGTGCCCAGGCCGTTGGAGCTGGTGAAGGCCAGGTTCCGGTCTTTGGCTTTGTCATGAGCACCCATTTCGACGTACGAAAACTCGCTGCCCAAATGCAGGTGCGGCGTGAGGCGGTAAAGCACTCCCAGGCTGAGGGCGGGGCCCAGAAAGTCGTTGGCGGGACTGTTGCCGAGGTCGCCGTTGTAGAAAGCCGTGCCGCCGCCGAGCGTAACGTGCAGCGGGCCCCGGTAGTAGGCGCGGCCCTGGCGGTTGTAGTGCCGCACCGGGTAGTGGTACTGGGCCCTGGCCGCCGGGCCAGCGAAAACGCTGGCCATCAGCAGCCCAAAAAACAATGCGCAAAACCGCATACTAGCCAAATTAAGGTTAAAACCGCCTATACGGGTTTTAACGCGCAAACCGCCGAAATCCGTCTGTCGGGCCCGGATTTACTTGAACATGCCCTGCGGGTCGGGCAGCTTGGCCTGGAGGTCGGTGATGAGGTCGAAGTCGAGGCTGGTGACGCTTTGGGCCTGGCCTTTGTGCACGGCGGCCCAGGCTTCGGGGTATTTTTCCTGGTAGTACAGGCCGCGGGCCAGCTGCTGCCAGGCCACGGCGCTGGTGGGGTCGGCGGCGGTGGCGCGCTGGAGGAGGTCCATGGCGGCGGCCAGGTCCTTTTTCTTTTTGGTTTGGCCGTAGCGGATGAGGTAGCTCGCGCCCAGGTCGCTCATAAGCAGGGTGCTGGTAGGAGCCAGGGCCAGGCCTTTGGCCAGCAGGCCGATGGAGGCATCGGGCGTGGGCTGGGCGCTGGCGATGATGCCCAGGCCGCGGTAGGCTTCGGCGTTCTGGGGGTTGAGCAGCCACGCCAGATTGAAGCGGTAGGCGGCCGTGTCGGGCCGGTTTTCGCGCAGGTAATCGAAACCCTTGGTGGTGAAAAAGGCGCTGGCCTCGGCCGTGGAGGCGAAGCTGGCCGCAATGGCCTTGAGCTGCGCTTCGCCGATGACCTGGGTGGCCTGGGCCGGGGTGAGGCCGCCAAACAAGGGCTGCAAGCGGGCCGGACGGGCCGCACGGGCCATTGAGGGCACAGTGGCCAGGCTGCCGTCGGCGTTGGCGGCCGTGCCCTGGTGGCCTTTGCGCTGCGCCTGGGCGGGTGCGGCCAGCAGCCCGGCGAGCAAAAAGGCGGCCAGCGCCCGCGAAACGGTTTTGAAGGAAACGGAAATCAGCACGGGGGCGAGAGAAATAATGAAGGACCTTGGCCGCTGGTAAAAACGGCCCGGCGCGGTTGCTGACAAAGATAAAGCCAGAGAAAGCCACCGGCGGCCAGGACCCGAAATAGCCTCTAAATGAGCAGGGCGCAAACTGTGGCCGGCGGCGGGGCGTAGGTGGGCCACCCGCCGGTGATTGGCCGGGGCGTTCCTCGTTGAGAATTTTATGCGTCGTTTCTTTTTAGTGATGCCCGTGGCCGTGCTGCTGGCCGCCGTGCTGCTGGTGTTGGCCACCGAATACGTGGTGGCCCGGCCCAGCCACCGCACCAAAGACGTGGCGTACGTGCCCGCTTCCGCTCCCGATTTTGATAAGGAGCGACATATCCTGGACGTGTATTCGCCCAAAAAACCGGCGCCAAACGCGGCGGGCTACCCGGTGGTGCTGTTCATCCACGGCGGCAGCTGGACGAGCGGCAACAAGAACATCTACACGTTTATTGGCCGGCGGCTGGCCAGGCAAGGCGTGGTGGCCGTGCTGATTAACTACCGCCTCGCGCCGCCCGTGCACGTGCCCGAGCAGGCTGCCGACTGCGCCCGCGCCCTGGCCTGGACCGTGAACAACATCAAACAGTACGGCGGCGACCCGGCCCGCGTGTTCGTGATGGGCCACTCGGCTGGCGGCGGCCTGGCCGCTTTGCTGGCTACCGATGATGAATTGCTCGCCCGAAACGGCCTGCCCCAAAACCCCGTGCGCGGCGCCATCATGAACGACCCGGCCGGGCTCGACATGTACAGCTACCTCAAGGAAATGAAGTACGCGGGCGACCAGCAGTACCTCGTGCCGTTTGGCAAAGACCCGGCAGTGTGGAAGGCGCAGTCGGCCATTTACAAGATTCGGCCGGGCATTCCGCCGTTCATCTTCTACATCGGCGGCGCGACGTACCCGAGCATCAGCGGCAGCTCGGGCCGTTTCCGCGACCGGCTGAAGGCCATTGGGCAGCCGGCCCCGTACACCGTTATTTCCGGTCGGCACCACATTCCGATGGTGTTGCAGCTGTATTGGCAGCACAATGTTATTTACCAGGGGCTGCTAAAAATGGTGGGGGCGTAGCAGAATTTAGTAATACGTATCAAGAACGTCATGCTGAGCGGAGCCGAAGCATCTCGCGTGTGATAGTAAACCCAGTTGATTGGATTACTGCTGCACGCGAGATGCTTCGGCTCCGCTCAGCATGACGTTCTTGAATTGAGAAGCATTACCCAAACAACCCGCCCTGGCGGGTGGGCTGCTCAAATTCCAGCAGCCACTTTTTGCGGGGCAGGCCGCCCGCGTAGCCCGTCAGGCTGCCATCGGCGCCGATGATGCGGTGGCAGGGCCACACGATGGCCAGGGGGTTCTGGCCGTTGGCGGCGCCCACGGCCCGGACGGATTTGGGGTTGTTGAGCCGCTTGGCCACGTCGAGGTACGAGGCCGTGCGGCCGTAGCCGATGCCCGCCAGCGCGGCCCACACCTGGCGCTGGAAATCGGTGCCAAAAACCGGGGCGTAGGTGAGGTCGAACTCGCGCAGCTCGCGGCCGAAATAGGCTTGCAGCTGCTGGTGGGCCGCGCGCAGGCAGGCGGGCACGGCGGCGGAGCTGGTAACCGTTCCGGGCGCGTCGTCACGAAAAGTAACCGCGCTCAGGCCGGCCTCGGAGCCGGTGAGGGCGAGCGGGCCAAGCGGCGTGAGGAGGAGGGCAGCGGCGTTCATCGCCCAAAAATAAGCCGCCGATGCCTTGGCTAGCCCGGCAGCGCCGGTAGCGCGGCGGGCCGGCGGACTTTGGCCGGCACGACAGCCGCCACCAGCGCCTGGGCTTCGCGCAGGGCCTCGGCGCTGGGCTGGTGCAGCACGCGGGCCGGGCCGGGCTGGCTCAGGTCGGCATCCCAAAGGCCGGAGCGGTGCCACTGGTCGAGGTGGTCCCAGTCGGGGCGGTCGACGATGGGGTAGAGGCAGGTGCCCCACAGCGGCAGGCCCTCGCCGAGCACGGCGGCGCATTCCCGGCCAATCATGCGTAGCCACAGCGGGCGGTCGATGCCGGGGTGGCTGGTTTCGGTGAGGGCGAAGGGGCGGCGGTAGCGCTGGTGGGCGGCGCGCAGCAGGTCGCGCAGCGGCACCCAGCGCGGGTCGGGCACCTGGTCGTTCCAGCCCAGCTTGTTGGGCGTGCCGTTCTGCCACTGGTTGTCGTAGTAGTAGTTGAACCCCACGATGTCGAGCAAGCCCGGGTGGCCGCCCAGCTCGGGGCACAGCCGGCCGCTGAGGATGTCGGTGGCCTGAAACTGGTTGCGGTCGGCTTCCCGCGCCTTGCGCAGCTCGTGGGCGGAGGCGTGGCGCGGCGGCACGATGTGCACGAGCGGCTCGGTGGTGAGAATGCGGATGCCGGGGTCGGCCTCGCGCAGGGCGTGGGCGCCTTCGATGTAGGCGCGCATCAGGCCGTATTTCACGTCCCAGCCCTGGTGGTTGCAGTAGGGCGTGGTGCCGCGCGCGTCGCCGCCGAGCCAGGAAATGAAGCTGACCTCGTTGATGGGCGTGACGACGAGCACGTCGTCGAGCCGCTGCGAGCGGTAGAAATTGACGAAAGCGCGGCACAGCGCGGCGAAGCGGCCGGCAAAGAGCGGATGCAGCGGCGTGAGGTCGTCGGGGTAGCCGAAGTGGCACAAGTCCCACACCTGCTGAATGCCGTGGCGCTGGCCCGCCGCCAGCATGGTTTGCACGGTGCTGAAATCGTATCGGTAGGGCGTTTTTTCAATCTGGGCCCAGCGAATGCCCTCGCGCACGGTGCGTACCTGGAACTGGGCCAGCGCCGCGTAATCGTTATCAATAAGCTGCAAATGGCCGGTGAGGGGCAGGAAATCGACCCGATGACCGAAGGCATTGAGCTGGTCGGTACATTCGTAGCCGCCCCACCAAAAGGAGCGAAACGGATTATCACCAAAAAGAGTAGGATTCATAGCAGGGCAGGTGCGTGGAACATAGAGCAGCCGCGCCTGCCCCATGGCGGGCGGGGGCGCAGCTTTCCTTTACCTATAAAAAGGCGCTGGGGTTAACGCCGGGTTTAGCGCCGGGGGCTTTTCGAGGCTTGGGCCAGGTTTTTGGCCTCGATAAAAATGCGCTGCACCTCCGGGTGCTCGGCCCGGATGGCGTCTTGCAGCTGCTCGACGGCCACGGCCACTTCCTCGGCCGTGAGGGTGTCGCCAAAGTCTACGTCGAGGGCCAGCACCACATCGTTGGCCCCCAGGTACATGGTAAGCGGCGAGCGGATTTCCTTCACAAACGGCTGGGCGCGGGCAATGCGTTCGAGGCTGGCCAGCGTATCGGCGTCCACGCCCTGGCCCACCAGCAGGCCTTTGGTGCGGTACACCAAGAACAGCGCGACGCCCATCAGGAGCAGGCCGATGGCGATGGAAGCGGCCCCGTCCAGATACGGGTTGTTGAGCAGGTGCCCGAAATATACCCCCGCGCCGGCCAGCAGCAGGCCCACCAGCGCAGCCGTGTTTTCGAGCACCTGGGCAAAAGCCGAAGGGTCTTTGCTCGTGCGCAAGGCGCGGAAAAAGCCCTCGGTCTGGCTTTCCATGAAGGCTTTGATGGACAAGTAGGCCGCGATGCCTTCGAAAATCACCGACACGCCCAGCACGATGTAGTTCCACTTCGGGTCTTCCATCGGGCCGGGCTGCTGCATGTGCTTGATGCCTTCGTAGAACGACATGCCGCCGCCGATGGAAAAGACCAGCATGGCCACAATCAGCGACCAGAAATACAGCTCCCGGCTGCGCCCAAACGGGTGCTTGGCGTCGGGGGCTTTCAGGCTTTGGGCGGTGCCGTAGAGCAGCAGGCCGCCGTTGCCGGTGTCGACCAGCGAGTGAATGCCTTCGGAGAGCATGGCCGACGAGCCGGTGAAGTACGCGGCCACAAACTTGCTGACGGCGATGGCGATGTTGGTGGCGATGCCGCCGTAGAGGGAGATTTTGGAAGAATTGGAACCGGCCATAGGCTCGCAAGTACGCAGGAAACCGGCGAGACGTTGGCAATGCTGGCCCAGCCGCTACTTTCGCCCCATGTCGCAACCCACTTTGCAGCGCCGCCTCGGCCTGGTTCAAGCTACCGCTCTAAATATGATTGACATGGTCGGGATAGGGCCTTTCGTGACCTTGCCGCTCGTGATGGGGTTTATGGGCCCAAACTTTCTGCTGGCCTGGCTGGTGGGGGCGGCCCTGGCGGCGGTCGATGGCCTGATTTGGAGCGAGCTGGGCGCGGCCTACCCCGAAGCCGGCGGCTCGTACCGCTTCCTCAAGCTGGCCTACGGCGAGCAGAAATGGGGCCGCTACATGTCGTTTCTCTACGTCTGGCAAACGCTCATTCAGTCGCCGCTGGTGCTGGCTTCGGGGGCCATCGGCTTTGCCCAATACTTTGGCTACCTCGTGCCGATGACGGCCTGGTGGCAGCCCAAACTGGTGGCCGGCACGGTGGTGCTGCTGCTCATCGTGCTGCTTTACCGGCGCATCGAAGACATCGGCAAGCTGGGCGTGGCCCTGTGGGTGGGCGTGCTGGGCCTCATGGGTTGGCTGATTTTTGGCGGCCTCACGCACGCCAATCATCACGTTGATATTCTGCCGGCGGGCGGCCTGCCGGCGCTGCCGGGCCTGCTGCTGTCGGCGGCCATGGGCCAGTCGGCCGTCAAAACCATCTATTCCTACCTCGGCTACTACAACGTGTGCCATTTGGGGGCCGAAATCCGCGAGCCACAGCGCGTCATTCCGCGCAGCATTTTCCTGAGCATTCTGGGCATCGCGGCGCTCTACCTGCTGCTGAACTGGAGCGTGGGCACCGTCATTCCGTGGCAGGAAGTGCAGGCCTGGCAGGCCGGGGCCGGCGACAAATCGCAGTTCATCGTCAGCGTTTTCATCGAGCGGCTGTACGGGCCGGCCGCTGCCAACGTGGCCACGGCGCTGGTGCTGCTGGTGGCGTTCGCCTCGCTGTTTGCGGTGCTGCTGGGCTACTCGCGCATTCCCTACGCGGCGGCGGCCGACGGCGAGTTTCTGCCCGTTTTTGGCAAGCTGCACCCCACCAAGCAGTTTCCGTACGTGTCGCTGCTGCTGCTGGGCGGCATCGGGTTCGTGTTCAGCTTGTTATTCCGGCTGGGCGAGGTGATTTCGGCCATCCTGGCCATGCGCATTCTGGTGCAATTCGTGGGGCAGGCCGTGGGGTTGGTGCTGCTGCGCCGCCGGCGCGGCACCGCGTCGCTGCCGTTCAAGATGCCGTTCTACCCGCTGCCCGTCATCCTGGCCATCATCGTGTGGC
>CAXTCS010000076.1:0-17715 GCA_964242365.1 uncultured Hymenobacter sp.
AATCAATGCCATTGCAACGAAGCGGGCAAGATGCTTCGCTGCGCTCTGCATGACGTTCTGGAAATCCCAAACCAACCCATGAAGCCCGATTTTTCCACGATTGCCTACGACGCGGCCCCCGCGCCCAGCGCCCTTTTCGCTTCCGAAGCAGCCGCTACGCTCACGCCCGAAGGCATTCCCATCAAGCCCGTGTACACGGCGGCCGACGTGGCCGGGCTCGACCACCTGGGCTTTGGCGCGGGGCAGGCGCCGTACCTGCGCGGGCCCTACGCCAGCATGTACGTGCAGAACCCGTGGACCATCCGCCAGTACGCGGGGTTTTCGACGGCCGAGGCCAGCAATGCCTTCTACCGCCGCAACCTGGCCGGCGGGCAAAAAGGGCTGAGCGTGGCCTTCGACCTAGCCACGCACCGGGGCTACGACTCGGACCACCCGCGCGTGCAGGGCGACGTGGGCAAAGCCGGCGTGGCCATCGACTCGGTGGAGGACATGAAGATTCTCTTCGACCAGATTCCGCTCGACCAGATGTCGGTGAGCATGACCATGAACGGGGCCGTGCTGCCCATTCTGGCCTTTTACATCGTGGCGGCCGAGGAGCAGGGCGTGGGCCCCGAAAAGCTGGCCGGTACCATCCAGAACGACATTTTGAAGGAGTTCATGGTGCGCAACACCTACATCTACCCGCCGGGGCCCAGCATGCGCATCATCGCCGACATTTTCAGCTACACGGCGGCGCGGATGCCCAAGTTCAACAGCATTTCCATTTCGGGCTACCACATGCAGGAGGCCGGGGCCACCGCCGATTTGGAGCTGGCCTACACCCTGGCCGACGGCCTGGAATACGTGCGCGCCGGTCTGGCGGCGGGCATGAAGATTGACGAGTTTGCCCCCCGCCTGTCGTTTTTCTGGGCCATCGGCATGAACCACTTCATGGAGATTGCCAAGCTGCGCGCCGGCCGCCTGCTGTGGGCCAAGCTCATGCGGCAGTTTGCGCCCACCAACCCCAAAAGCCTGGCCCTGCGCACCCACTGCCAGACGTCGGGCTACTCCCTCACCGAGCAAGACCCCTACAACAACGTGGCCCGCACCGCCATCGAGGCGCTGGCGGCCGTGCTCGGCGGCACCCAAAGCCTGCACACCAACGCGCTGGATGAAGCCATTGCCCTGCCCACCGATTTCTCGGCCCGCATTGCCCGCAATACCCAGCTCTACCTCCAGCACGAAACCGACGTAACCCACGTCGTCGACCCCTGGGGCGGCTCGTACTATGTCGAAACCCTCACCCACGAGCTGGCCGACAAGGCCTGGGCGCTCATTCAGGAAGTAGAAGCACTGGGCGGCATGGCCAAGGCCATCGAAACCGGCCTGCCCAAGCTGCGCATCGAAGAAGCCGCCGCCCGCAAGCAGGCCCGCATCGACGCGGGCAAGGAAATCATCGTGGGCGTGAACAAGTACCAGACGACCGAAAAAACCGAGGTCGAAGTGCTGGATATTGACAACGACGCCGTGCGCGAAAGCCAGATTGCCCGCCTCAAAACCATCCGCGCCAGCCGCGATGCGGTGGCCGTGAAAGTGGCCCTGGCGGCGCTGACCGAGGCGGCGGGCGTGCGGCTGGAGGCAATGAAGAATGAAGAATCAGGAATGAAGAATGAGGAACTGGGGACGTCTGAAAATTCCTCATTCCTCATTCCTCATTCCTCATTAAATTCAAAGAATTTGCTGGCCTTGGCCGTCATTGCTGCCCGCGCCCGCGCCACGCTGGGCGAAATATCCGACGCCCTCGAAGCCCAGTACGGCCGCCACCAAGCCACCACGCGCACTGTTTCGGGCGTGTATTCGCAGGAGATGCACCACAACGAAGCCTTCGCGGCGGCCCGCGCAGCCGCCGAAGCCTTTGCCGCCCGTGAAGGCCGCCGCCCCCGCATGCTGGTAGCCAAAATGGGCCAGGACGGCCACGACCGCGGCGCCAAAATCATCGCCACCAGCTTTGCCGATGTCGGCTTCGACGTCGACATCGCGCCCCTTTTCCAAACCCCCGCCGAAGTAGCCCGCCAGGCCGCCGACAACGACGTGCACGTGGTGGGCGTGAGCAGCCTCGCCGCGGGCCACAAAACCCTGCTTCCCCAGCTACTCGCGGAGCTGCGGCAGCTCGGCCGCGAGGACATCCTGGTCATCGCCGGGGGCGTCATTCCGGCCCAGGACTACCAGTTTCTGTACGATGCCGGCGTGGCGGGCGTGTACGGGCCGGGCACGGTGATTGCCACGGCGGCGCTGGAGATATTGGGGAAATTGGGGGAGTAGTATCATTGAGCGTAGCTTTAAATTTCGACTATTCCGAAACGCCACAATATGAATCAAGGCTACCTACGCCCCCTTATTGACAATCTGTTGACGGAACGGTTTGCGGAAGGCATACTTGGCCTTAAAGGCAATGCTAAGGCGATAGCTGCTACCAAAATTATGCAAGCGGAGCTTCATTTGGCCACTATGACGCTGAAGCCTACCCTTCGCTTTAAAGAATACCGGTCTCCACAATGTCGGGAAGATAATGAGCGAGAAAGCCTGCGTCAACGCATTCTGAAAGACCTCATCAATAAATGCCGACTGGATGATGACGATAAAATACGACTTGGAAAAGGGGGAGCATTGCCTCAAACAGATATCCGCCGGGAGCGGCGGGCTTTCTTTATTACCGGACTACCAGCCTCTGGTAAGTCTTGGGTTGCTTCCCAGATAGCCGACGCATGGGGAGCCGTTATTCTGGACAGTGATTACGCCAAGCGCAAATTTCCGGAATTTACCCAAGGACAGTACGGAGCTTCTGTGCTTCACGATGAATCGACGGTGGTGGTGTTCGGAGATGACCAAGACCCGGAGTCGCTCAGTCTGGAAGGGTACTGTTTACGGGAAGGGTGCAACGTCGTTATTCCTAAAATTGGGCACGATGCGGAAGGGTTACGCAGACTGGCCACTTACTTTGCTGGGCACGATTATTCCGTTCATTTAACCCTTGTTGACCTTGACCGGCAGCAAGCGACGTTACGAGCGTACCAGCGCTTTGTGAAATCCAACCGTTACGTGCCACTTTCGCTCATTTTTGACGTTTACTCCAATAACCCCGCGCTGGCCTACTATCAACTAAAAGAGCAAAGCCCCCCAGTTTTTGCCAGCTTCGGCAAGATTTCAACCGATGTTTCACTGGGTGAACGCCCGCGTTTTATAGAGGCTTCCAACGGCAATCCGGCTTCCCTCTTCTCGCCGATTGCCTGAACCGTTTATCACTTTATTGCCGTTATTGTCATCCCCGTCCCTCCTTACTTCAACCCGCCATGGCCGTCTCCAATAAATCAGCTAAAAGCGCTAACCCAAGCGCGGCCAGCAATACCACTGCAACTACTAAAAAGACGGCAGCAAAGAAGGCTGCACTGGCAAAGCCCAATACACCGGCAAAAAAGGCTGCCCCGGCTCGAAAGCCCATGCTCCCAGCCGTGATAGTAGCCACGCCAGTTGCTGCCCCCAAGAAAACCGCTACTCCTAAAAAGGCTGTCCAGAAGGCTAAGACGGCTAGTGTTAGCGTTACCCGGACTACTAACCCCCGCACAAACTCTGTTACCATAAAAAAGATAACGCGCAATATTGTGGGTTTCTATATGACCGAAGACATAGAAATTAGGCGTGCTACCCGGTCAGATAACATGTCTAGTGAGAAGTTGAAGGCAAAATACGCCGAGTTAAAGACCAAGGTAAAGCTTCGGTAGTGGTCAGACATTTGGTTGTTTATTAGACTTGTTCCCGAATAAGAATTAGTGAAAAAGCCCGTCATGCAGAGCGCAGCGAAGCATTTCGCGTGCCATAGCAAACTAATTTATTGAGTTACTTCCTCGAGCAGGATGCTTCGTTGCGCTCTGCATGACGGTCAATTTTTTATTCGGGAACAAGTCTATTATCTAGCCCAACCTAAGCGGTGGGCTTTTTCTTGCTCATTTTTGCATACGTTCTCATCCCATGTCCCCTTCGCTGTCCTCAACCGCCTCAAAGCCGACCTCGACATCCTCCCGCTGGCCCCGAAACAAGCGCAATGGGTGCTGCTAAAGCTTCGGCTGAAGTTGAGTAGCGCAAGCTAATGCAGCAGCTCCTAAATCTCTGGTAAAAAAGCCTGCCCGACCGGCGGGCTTTTTTGTGCGCGGCCGCTCGGCATCAGCAGGCTTCGCACCCTGCGAATGCCTCTTGTGGCAACAAACTGAGGCGGAGACCTGCCTGACTCGGGTGCGCTGGGCTCCAACCAGCAGGCGGAGCTGCCGAACCTACCAATAGGCCATTGACCAAGTAAGTGAATGGCTAATAAGCAGTTCGATACAGAGGCAAATATTATATTTTTTGTATAATAATATTTTTATAAATTTAGAAACCTTCGCTTTTTCATGGCAGAGGATGCCGGCTGCCGACAAAAGGTGCCAGGGGCCAATCTATAACGATTTATTGACCACCTTTCTCGTTTCCATCATTCAACCCTTCTGCTATGAAACAGCTTTTCTTTGCTTTTTTTCTATTGGCTGGCCTTGTTGCGCACGCGCAGCCGACGGCCTGGGCTTTCACCTTTCCCATCAGCGACGCGAACGGGGTAATGGACGTGGCCACCGATGGCAACGGCTACGTGTACGTTACCGGCCGCTTCACGGGGGCGCTGGAGTTGGGCGCCACCCGGCTTACCGGCGCCGGCCTGTGCCTGTTCATTGCCAAGTGCAACGCCAACGGCCGGGTACTGCGCGTAACCAAGCTGGGGGCCACCACCGATGTGCTGCCCCGGAGCATCGTGGTCGACAAAGCCGGTAACTGCTACGTAACGGGCAATTTTCTGGGCACGCTGCGGTACAACCGTGGCCAGCAGCAGATAACCTCGGCGAGTAAGGAGGGCGGCGGGGCCGTTTTTCTGCTAAAATGCGCCCCCAGCGGGAGCGTGAGCTGGGTAAGACAGGCCGACGGGGGCAGGAACCTGGATGAGCAAAACAGCTACTGCTCAGGCACCGGAGTAGCCGTGGACCGCGCCGGCAACAGCTACGTAACCGGTGCGGTAACCGGCGCAAACATTCGCTTCGGGCCGCTCACGTTTGGGCCCCGCCTGTATCAGGGCTTTTTGGCGAGCTACAGCCGCCAGGGGCGGTTGCGCTGGGCGCGGGTATTTTCGGCCCTGCCGGGGAGCTTCGGAACGAGCCCGGGCGGCGGCGTGGCGGTGGACAACGCGGGCAGCTGCTACCTGGCCGGCAACACCGCCGGCGGCTGGCAGCTGGATGGCATCAGCCTGCTGAACGCGAATGGCAGCAACAACTACCTGGCCCGTTTCGAAGCCCGGCAGGGGCGCTTGCTGTGGGCGCTGGCGGTTCCCGGCGAATCCAACGGCGGGGCCATTGCCACCGACCAGCTGGGCGACGTCTGCGTTGGCGGCAGCTTCAGCGGGAAAGCGGCGTTTGGCAACATCACGCTGACCAGCGCGGGCGAGGCCGATGGCTTCGTGGCCCGCTACGACCCGGACGGCGCCCTGGACTGGGCGACGGCCCTGGGCGGCCCCGGCTACGACGGAGTTTCCGACCTCGCCATCGACCAGAAATCCAGGCAGGTATTCACGACGGGCCTGATGAACTTCACGGCCCAAGGCACCAACCAATCGTTTCTGGCCCGGCTAAACTCCGACGGCCGGGTTGAGCAGCAGGAGCTGGTTGGGGGCCCGGGCACCAGCTCGGGCGGCACGCTGGCCATCGATGGCAAAAGCAACGTTTACACGGCCGGGGTATTCACGGGGAGCTGCCGCTTCGGGGCCATTGCCCTGAGCGGCGCGTTTACCCAAAGCTACTTTGGGCGCTACGGCAGCGGGTTGAAACCGCACAAAGACGCCGACGTGCTCAGTGGACCGGAAATCAGCATCTTTCCCAACCCCGCGCAAAGTCAATTTACGCTGCGGCTCGCGGGCCAGGAGCAAGCGGCGCGGGCAACGCTCTACAACCAGCAGGGCCGCGCGGTGGCCAACCACGCGCTGCAACCCACGGCTTCTTTCACCGACGTGGCCTTCGATACTTCGGCCCTGCCGGACGGCTTGTACCTGCTACGGCTCGAATCGGACCAAAAGGCCACCACCCGCGTGGTGAAGGTGGAGCACTAAAGCCCCGCGTGCCGGGGCGTACCAGCCGCCGGGCAGTGGGGAGGCAGCGCGATTGTCGTAAATCGCAGTCCCAGGCCGTTGGACTAAGCCCAACGGCCTGGCAGCCCTTACCTTTCTCCGTCCGCCATGCGCCTGCTCAGCCAGCTTCTTATCGGCCTCGTGGCCCTCATCCACCTGTATATTTTGTGGCTGGAGATGTTTGCCTGGACCACGCGCGGGCCCAAAACGTTTCGCTCGCTGCGGCCGGAACTCTTCGAGCCCACCAAAGTGCTGGCGGCCAACCAGGGGCTCTACAACGGCTTTTTGGCGGCCGGGCTGGTGTGGTCGCTGCTAATTACCGACCCAGGCTGGCACCGCAACGTGGCCGGTTTTTTTCTGGGGTGCGTGGCGGTGGCCGGCGTTTACGGGGCGCTCACGGCGGGCAAACGCATTTTGCTGGTGCAAACGGTGCCCGCGCTGCTGGCCCTGGCGGCGGTGCTGCTGGCCTGACTCCGAGGGGCCTATTTTTGGTCGGTGATTCCGACGCTACATCACTACCGCAACTCAACAACGAAGAGGCCGCCGATGCGTGGCTGCGGCAGTGGTTTTTCGGCAAGCCAATAAAACCCGCCGCACCAGAAGATTGTATCATTCTCTCCTTTCGTCCCCGGCGACTCATGGACTTACAACTCGCTCACAAACTCGCCCTTGTCACGGGCTCCACGGCGGGCATCGGCCTGGCCATTGCCCGCCGCCTCGCCGCCGAGGGAGCCGAAGTCATCATCACGGGCCGCACGGAGGCGCGTATTCAGGCAGCCCGCGCCGCTATTCTGGCCGAAACGCCGCAGGCCGTGGTGCGGGGCGTGGCCGTCGATTTTGGCCGGGCCGACGAGGTGGCGCACCTGCTGCGCGAAGTGCCGACGGTGGACATTCTGGTGAACAACGTGGGTATTTTCGAGCCCAAGCCGTTTGCCGAAATTCCCGACGCGGACTGGCTGCGCTTTTTTGAAGTGAACGTGCTGAGCGGCGTGCGCCTCTCGCGCCAGTACTTCCCGCTGATGCTGGCCCGGAACTGGGGCCGAATTCTCTTCATTTCCAGCGAGTCGGCGCTCCAGATTCCGCCGGAAATGATTCATTACGGCACCACCAAAACCGCCCAGCTCGGCGTGGCCCGCGGCCTGGCCGAGCTCACCAAAGGCACCGGCGTAACGGTGAATTCGGTGCTGCCCGGCCCCACCGCTTCCGAAGGCGTGGAGGAATTTATCAAGCAAATGACCGCCGAGGGCAAGAGCAAGGCAGAAGCCGAGCACGGCTTCTTCGAGCACGACCGGCCCTCGTCGCTGCTCCAGCGCTTCATCACCCCCGACGAAATTGCCAACATGGTGGCCTACCTGGCCAGCCCGCTGGCCGCCGCCACCAACGGCGCCTCGGTGCGCGTAGACGGCGGCGTGGTGCGCAGCATCGGCTAAGATTCACGAACCTTTAACTTTTTTAGTGCGCCAGTATGGCGTTTTTCCACGACAGCCTATGTGGTAATTGCGCGTAAGGCATGTTGTCTTGGCATAAACACGCGCCCAAAAATAGCCGTATTGCTGGCTCTCTGAAAAATTCATATGTTTGCTATCGCAAAACGTTCCTTTCATTCTTTCTTACTTCATGCGTCTACTATCTACCCGCCTTTTCGGGGCGTTGTTGGGACTGTGCTTGGCCACCGTGCAATCCTGTTCGCATCGCCCCGAAGAATTGCCCTTGCCGGCCACAACCCCGGAGCCAGCGAGGATATCTGTCGCCGAGGCCCGCACGTGGTATCAGACTACCTTTCCGACCTCCTCCGCTCCGAGCAGTAACAACCCGACCAGCATCACCGAAGCGTTGCGCACGAGCGGCCCCACCGAGACGCCGCTGGTCTGGGCACGGGCCGTTGTCGTGGGGCAGAGCACCCAGGAATTGGTACTGGTGCCGCTGGCCAGCGACGCGGCGTTGTTTGCCCACAGCAGCTACGTGGGTGTCCGGTACCTAATCGTCGCCAAGGAGGCTACCAATGCCCTTAACGGCAACGTGGTGGAACTGTTGGTGCGGCGCGCAACCACACCGGTTGACACAGTCGCACTCGTCAGCCGCCTTTACCGGGGTTACCGGAACGGGCACCTGGCCGCCCCCGCCCGCGGCGACGGTCTCGTGTTGGTGTATTCGGCCGACTACCGCTACCTGACGGGGCGGCGCTTTCGGAACGGACAGTTGCTGGCCCAAACCACGTGGCTGGCGTTTCAACGCCGTGCTGGCAGCCCCGCCTACCGCTCCGCCCCGGGCGGCGCCGGCGGCGGGGCGGTGACAAACCTGGCCGCCCCCGTGCCCTGCATCGACTGGTTCAGCGGCCAAACGGGCGAATATATTACGCACACCGGGGATTGCAGCGAAGGCGGCGGTGACGTGCCAACTGTTTACACGGGCGGCGGCGGACCAGGCGGGAGCGGAAGTGGAAGTAGCTTTGGTGGCAGCAGTGGTAGTACGAGTGGAACAGGAATGCCAACCACCGCACCAACGGTTACGCTCAATATCAGTTTAACTCCCTGCCAAACCACGGTATATACCAACTTAAAAAATCTCAACAATGGGATGCTCGCCTTCATCGTGGCTCAGTTTGGGGGTACAGCAACAGGATATAACTGGAAATTAATTAACGGCGCTTTGCCTATAGGTACGTACGGAAGTACCGGCCCATATGACAGAACTTATAGGGTTATTACCACCACATTCGATGCAAGTCAGTGGCGTAATGCCTCTGATTTAAGTGTGGCGCGCACTATGATGCACGAATCCGTGCATGCGTATTTGTTAACGTATTTTGCTAACACCCCAGCATTAGCCAGTGCGAGTTATCCCGCCTTAGTCGCAGCATACGCTGCCGCTGGATTAGCTAACCCCAACATTCCCCACCACAATGTAATGGGTCAGCAAAATTGGTTGAGTGACTTGGCGTGGGGCTTGAAACAGTACGGTCAGAATCAAGGCTATAATTTGCCGGACCAATACTATGCAGACATGGCTTGGGGAGGCTTGGAAACGAGCCAGCCTTTCCTAGCATTGAGTCAAGCGGAACGGGACCGCATCAGTAACCTGTTGCGAGTAGAGGCAACAGGGAAAGACTTGCAAGGCAATTATCGTCCCCAGGGAGGAAAACCCGCAGGCTGCCCTTAACCGATTACTACAACTCACACAAAATGAAAAATGCCTTCTCTCGTGCGGTTTATTGGCTATCGCTAGCGCTAGCTGGCAGTTTGATTGGGTGCAGCGCTGAACGCTCGGCTGTAGGTCCAGCCCCACCCCGCGAACAAGAGATTATACGCTTTCGGTCTACAGACTCAGCAAAAGACCCCGTTGTATTTGGTCAAGTCAAGGTGCTGGATAAGGCTGGGATTTATGCTTTATCCTCGGCCATTTTATCGCTGGATGAAAAGATATCATATGCCAATGAAGCTGGAGATTATCGTTTATCCTTAGTACCAGGCACACACCAATTTATGACTGGGCAGATTGGCATTTACCAATCCCGATTAACCTTGAAAGTGGAGCGCGGCGACTCCGTGCGAATCAATTTTCACCTGCGACCCGACCTGCGACCACTAAACTGAGCGCACGACCCTTGCTAGGCCTCGCTGCTTTAGAAGAATGCTTATTAAAAAACTCTGCAACTCCATTGGGCAAGCAGACATTTTCTAACCTCGTTGGAGCAGTAGTGAAGTGGGCCAGTTATAGCAGGAAGATTAGCCCTGAGGCAAGTATCACTTCTGTACTTAACCATCAACCATCCAGCCAACGGTTACGCTTCTGCGGGCTCAACATAAAGGACTGCTGTAAGCCTTGCGCAGCATCGGCTAGGCTTGGGCCGGGGCCGCGCCGCCCAGCAGCGCCCAGGCTTCGTCGTTGCCCTGCTGGCCGGCCAGGTGCAGGGCGGTGAGGCCGCGCACGTCCTGAATGGTTTGGTCGGCCCCGGCTTCGACCAGCGTTTTCACCAGGTTGTTGCGCCCGAAAAGGGTGGCAAACATGAGGGCCGTGCCGCCGTTGCCGTTTTGCCGGTTGAGGTCGGCGCCGTGCTCAATGAGCAACCGGGCAATTTCGGGGTAGCCTTTGAAGCTGACGCCCATCAGGGCGGTGTTGCCGGTGGCATCCTGCACGTTGGGGTCGGCGCCGGCTTCGAGCAGAAATCTGGTGGCGTCGAGGTGGTCGTCGTAGGCGCTGAGGATGAGGGCGGTGAAGCCCTTGGGGTTAGCCGTGTCGACGTGCAGGCCACTGGCCAGCAGCTCTTTTAGGGTCGCAACGTCGCCGCGCCGGGCGGCATCAAACAGCAAATCTTCGGGCTGAGCAGAAGTAAAGGACATGGGAAACGGGGGCATAAATGGGTAAAAACCAGGTTGCTCTTACGGCAGCGCCGGCGGTTGGGGTGGGCGTTGGCGGCCCGCGAGCGGCCTCAAAACCACAGCAGCACCAGCAAAGTCAATATGGCCAACAACCCGCTCACCACCGCAGTGTTCACCACGGTTTCGGGCGGGCGGCCGGGCCACACGCCCACGGCGGCCACGACTGCCAGCAGCAGCGGCAGCAGCCCAAACGTGCCGTAGATGGAGCCGCCGTAGGGCTGAAACGGCGCCGGCCCGTCGGGCGAAGCGGGCGCGCTCACGCGCCGCACCACGCCCAGCAGCGGCGTTTGCCACACCGTAATCGGCTCGGACTCGCGCACCCGGTAGCCGATGGCGCTCGGCAGCCGGAACGAGGTGTGCGCGGTGTGCACCCGGTAGGCCAGCTGCGGGTCGGAGAGCGACGACGAAACGGCCACCGGAAAGCGGCTGCGCACGGTTTCGTGGGCGTATTCGCGCAGCGGCAAGGCCCAGTCGAGGGCCAGCAGCAGGCAGCAGGCCAGCAAAGCCGCGTTGAGGCGGCGGGCCACGCGGGCGTAGCGCAGCAGCCGCTCGTCGGGCCGCGCCCGGCGGGCGGTGGCCCCGGCGGGCTCCTGCGCCCGCAGCACGTCGTAAGCCAGGCGCCGCCGCGGGTTGCCCAAAATGCCGTAGCCGGCCTCCACTTCGGCCAGCCGGGCCTTCATGGCCGGGTCGATGGACAGGCGCTTCAGGCGGGCCCGCTGGCGCAGGTAGCCCTGCTCGATTTCCAGCGCCGTGGCCGTGGGGCTGATGCGCAAAACGCGGTAGTAGTTCTGCATAACCAAAGCACGGGGGAGGTCGAAAATACACCCTGCCGCCGCCAATTCAAAACGGCGCGGGCGCGGTTTTAGCGCACCGGGCCGTACTTCGCACGAACGTGACGACAACGCCCCTCCCCAACGAAGCCTATTTCGGGCCCTCCCCCGCCGCCGCCCCGCCCGCCGCCCCGCCGGCCTGGAGCACGCTGGAGGCGGCGCGGGTGCGCGGCAAAACCCGGCTCATCGCCTGCACCAGCATTCAGCCGCTCAAAGTCTTCAACCCCGGCTCGCCCACCGGGGCCTGCCACGTCGTGCTCTCCAGCTACGGCGGCGGCCTGGTGGCCGGCGATGCCATCCGGCTGCGCGTGGCCGGGCAGGCGGGCACGCGGCTGGTCATCAGCACGCAGGCCAGCACCAGGGTTTTCCGGTCGATTGACGGGGCCGTGGCCGAGCAGCACACCGTGGGCGAGCTGGCCGACAACGCCCTGGCCGTGGTCTTCCCCGACCCCGTGGTGCCGCAGGCCGAAAGCCGCTACCGCCAAACGCAGCAGTGGCACTTGCAGCCCTCGTCGCTGCTGGTGCTCGTCGACTGGTTTCACTCCGGCCGCATGGACCAGGGCGAGCGGTTCGCCTTCACGTCCCTGCATTCGGAGCTGCGCGTGCGCGTGGCCGGCCGGCTGGTGGTGCTCGACCGGTTTGCGTTCCACCCTTCGGAAAACATTGCCACTTCGCCGGCCAATTTCGCGTCGTACCAAACCTTCTTCTCGCTATTCTTGGTAGGAAACCCCGCCGATGCCCGCTTCCAGCAGTTGGCCGCGATGCTGGCGCGGCAAAAGATGCCCGGCGGCACCGGCCCACATTTCAGCATCAGCAGCCGCGACTGCGTGGTTTCGGTGGCCCAGGCGCGGGAAAATGTGTGGGTGCTCCGGGCCGCCGCGCACAGCCGCATGGCCTTGCAGCCGCTGTGCGAACAGATTCTGGCCGCCCTGGCCAGCGAAGAATTGCTGGGGTATAACCCGTTGGCGCGCAAGCATTAGCTGAAGCAGGCCGTCATGCTCATCTGGCGCCCGCTGGCTTAATTCCCCACGCGGCCTTCTTCGTCGCTGCTGGCGGCGGGGTGGCGGGCCTGGGTTTTGCCGCTGCCGATTTTGCAGGTGAACACCAGCGTCACGCGGCGGCTTTCCCACTGGTTGTTCCAGGTCTGGTTCACGTTGTTGTAGCGCAGCGTGCTGCGGAAACGGCTGGTGCTGAACACATCGGCTGCTTTCAGGCTGAGGCTGGCTTTCTCGGCCCAGAACTGCTTTTTCAGGCCCAAATTCACGGCGCCGGCCGCTTTGGTGTGGAACAGGCCCATCACGGCGGGCGAATCGTAGTTGCCGCCCACCAGCAGCTTGTACTGCTTGGGCAGCAGGAACGTGTGGTCGGAGCTAACGGCCCAGCTGTAGCTGGCCAGGCGCACGGCGTTGCCCTCGATTTGGGTACGCACCTGGCTGTAGCTGCCGCTGAGCTGGTTATCCACGCCCCATCCCTTCGTGATGTCGGTGTGGCCGCCCGAGCTCAGGGTGAGGGTGCGGGCCCCGGCCAGGTTTTGCGGGGTGCTGGTCGAAACCTTCGTTTGGTCGTTCTGCGTCACCACCTCGTTCACCGCGTTGGTTTCGCGCAGGTAGCTCAGGCTCAGCACCTGAAAGTCTTTGTGCAGGTAGTTCAGCACGAAGGACTGCGAAAGCGAAGGCGCCAAAAACGGGTTGCCCTGCTGAGCGGTGTAAAAATCGGTGTAGTTAAGGAAAGGGTTCAGGCTTTGGTAGTTGGGGCGGGTGATGCGGCGGCTCACCGAGGCGCTCACCTGGTTGTTGTCATCAAGCTTATAGCTGGCGAAGGCACTGGGAAACAGCTGAAAGTAACTGCGCTCGACGCGCTGGCCGGTGGTGGCCGAGCGGCCGGTGGTCCGGGTTAGCTCGCCGCGCAGGCCGGCTTTCAGCTCCAGGCGCCGGAAGGCGGTGTTCACGCTCACGTAGCCGGCGCTGATGCGCTCGTCGTACCGAAACTGGTTGGTGCGCGGGGCGTCAAGCTGCCATGCGCCGCCCGCCAGCTTATCGAATTGAACGGCACTGCGCGAGGTCACCCAACTGGTTTTGGCCCCGATTTCGGCCCGCCACTTGGTGCCCGCAAAGGGATGCACATAATCGGTTTTGGCGGCGCGAATAGTGGTTTCCGACGAGCCCGCGCTCCGCAGCTGCTCGGCCGGCCGGCCCTGCTCGCCACCGGGCGCAAAGACCACGTTGTTGAAGCTCTGGCCTTTGGCGCTGGCGTAGCGCACGTAGTCGGCGTCGGCGCTCAGCTCGCGGCCGGTGCTGTCGAGCGCCCAGCGGTAGTAGAGGTTCAGGGCCTGGTTGCTGCCGTGGCTGGTTTGGGGGTTGGTCATCTGGCGGCGGCCGCCGGGGTTGCCGGCCGCGTCGGTAGTCACCGAGTTGCTGGTGCTGACGGCCGTGGTCTGGTCGGCGCTGCCGCGCAGCTGGACGCCGATGTTTTGCTTGGCGGTAACGGCCACGTCGGCGCCGGTGGCGTAGGTGCCGGCGTACAGCAGGGGCCGCCAGTAGTTTTCCTGGTTGAAGATGCTGTCGCCGATGGTGCGAATCATCGTCAGGCGGTTGAAAGAGTTGGAGCGGCCGCCGTCGAGGCGGGCGAAGAGGCGCACCTTGCCCGCGTTGTAGGCCAGGTTGGTGCCGGCCGAGCTTTTCTCGAAGCGGCCCTGGCCCTGGCCCACGGTGTAGGTGCCGCTCAGGCCCGGCAGCTGGCTGCGGCGCAGCCTGATGTTGAGCACGCCCGCCGTACCGGCCGCGTCCATCGAAGCGGGTGGGTTGGGCAGCAGCTCAATCTGGCTGATGGCCGAGGCGGGCAAGGACTTCAAATAGCCGCTCAGCGCCGCGCCCGACAGGTAGGTGAGCTTGCCGTCAATCAGCACGTTCACGCCCGTGCTGCCCCGGTACACCACGTTTTCGTCCTTGTCGAGGGTCACGCCGGGGGCTTTTTTCAGGATTTCGAGGGCCGTTTCGCCGGCCGTGTTCAGGCGGTCCACGTTCAGCACGGTGCGGTCGGCGTGCTGCTCCAGCATGGGCGTGGTGCCCGTCACGGTCACTTCTTTCAGGGCGGTGGCGGCCGCAGCCAGGCGCAGGGCCGGCACCGTCACCGCCTCTTGGGCGACTACGAAAGCGGCGCTGCGGGCGCTGGCGTAGCTCATCAGCAGGGCCTTCACGCAGTAGCGGCCGGGCTTCACGCCGCTGAAAACGTAGCCGCCCTGCCCGGTCGTGGTTTGGGAGTTGGCGATGGCGGAATCGGGCAGTTGCAGCAGCACGGCCGTGGCGAAGGCCAGCGGCTGGCCGGCTTTATTGAAAACGGTGCCGGTGGCCGTGGCCTGGGCAGCAGCGCGCTGCGAAAGCGCCGGCAGAGCCAGCAGCACGAGGACGAAAAAGCGGCGGAAGCAGGTAAAGGTGCTCATCGAAAAAGGGCGTTGGCTGAATGACGATTCGAAGGTCATCCGCCCCATTTCCAGGGCAAAAAAGATTATCCCAACGCCCCAAAACCCGCTACCATCGGGCCCAAAGGGCGTTTTTCCGGTTCACATCCCAAACCAGGGCTTTCGCATAAAAAAAGTGCGGGCGCTGCTGGGCGACGGTAGCTTTGGACCCGGGTTGCACGTTGCCCGCCCCTCGGCCCTTCCCATGACCAAAACCACTTTCCGCTGGCACCTGCTGGGCTGGCTCGTTTACGCGGGCTACGAAACCCTTGGCGTTTTCGTCAACAGCAAGGCCCTGACCAGCATCGGCCTCTGGCTCACGCTTTCGCTGCTCATCATCCGCGTGGTCGAGTTTTACGTGTGCTACCTGGTGGTGTATCCGCGCCTGCTGCGCTCGGGCCACGCCGTGCGGCTAGCCGCCGCCCTGGCCGGCGTGGTGGCGCTCTACATCGGCTCGCGCGCCCTCATCGAAGAAGTGCTGTACCCGGCCGTGCTGGGCTTTCACAACTACAGCGCCAACACGACGGTGGGCTACTACATTTTCGACAACGCCTACTTCGCCAGCCCCATGATTGTCATCAGCGCGGCCGTGTGGGCCGGGCAAGCGGCCCTGCGCCGCGAGCGCGAAAACCGCCAGCTGCGCGAAGAAAAGCGCGCCGCCGAAGTGGCCTTCCTCAAAACCCAAATCAACCCGCACTTCCTCTACAACACCCTCAACATGCTCTACAGCATGGCCTACCCCGTGGCCAGGCCCGTGGCCAACGCCATCCTGAAACTCTCGGAGCTGATGCGCTACATGCTGCACGAAACGGCCGATGGTCAGGTCGATTTAGAACAGGAAGTAGCGTACCTCCACAACTACCTGGCCCTCTACCGCCTCCGGTTTCCGGATGGCTTTTTCGTTGATTTCACCGTGACCGGCCAGCCCGCCGGCCGCCGCGTGGCCCCGCTGGTGCTCATTCCCTTCGTCGAAAACGCCATCAAGCACGGCGTACTCGACGACCCCAAAAACCCCGTGCGCGTGCGCCTGAACATCGAAGGCGAACAGCTGCAATTCGCGGTTGAAAACCAGCGCAGCGACGATAACAAGGACGCCGCCACCGGCATCGGCCTGCCCAACCTGCGCCGCCGCCTGGAGCTGCTCTACCCGGAGCGCCACGCGCTGCACGTAGGAGCGGCGGATGGGCAGTTCACCACGTCGTTGCGGCTGGTGGGGTAGCCCAGTCGCACCCAAAGAAACGTCATGCCGAGCGCAGCCGGGGCACCTCGCGTGCGCCAGTAATCAACACCGAATGCAACGATGCGAGCGAGATGCCCCGGCTGCGCTCGGCATGACGTTCTTTCGTGTTGAAACACCCTTTTTGGCCCCTCCTTCCCCACCCCTCGCCCATGATTCGCTGCCTCGCCGTCGACGACGAAGCCCCCGCCCTGGCCATCCTCGCCGATTACATCGGCCAGCTGCCCTTTCTGGAATTGGTCGGCACCACCACCAACCCCATCGACGCCCTCACGATGGTGCAGCAAGGCCGGGTCGATTTGGTGTTTCTGGACATTCAAATGCCCAAGCTCACCGGCCTGCAATTCCTCAAGCTGGCCGGCAACCGCTGCAAGGTCATCCTCACCACCGCCTACCCCGAATACGCCCTCGAAGGCTACGAAAACGACGTGCTGGACTACCTGCTCAAGCCCATTTCCTTCGAGCGGTTCTTTAAAGCCACCCAAAAAGCGCTGGCCGTGCTGCCGGGCCCGCCGCCGGCCCCGGTGGCCGCGCCAGTGCCACCAGCCGCCCCAGTTTCGGCCGCGACACCGCCGGCCGCCGGCCACATGTTTGTGAAAGGCGAGAGCAAGAACAAGTTCCTGCGCGTCAACCACGCCGACATTCTCTTCATCGAGGGGCTGAGCAACTACGTCTCCATCCACCTGCCCACGCAGCGCGTCGTCACCTACCAAACCCTCAAAGAACTGACCGAAACGCTGCCGCAGCCGCCGTTCCTGCGGGTGCACAAGTCCTTCATCGTGTCGCTGGATAAAATTCGCATGGTGGACGGCAACACGATTTACATTCAGGACAAGGCCATTCCGGTCGGCGATACCTACCGCGAGCAGCTCTACCGGCTGATTCGGGAGGCGTAGGGTCCGGGGCTGCCCCCGCCCGTCGCTGAACGCTAACGCCTGCTGTCGTGTCTCCTCGCAGTGACCATTCCTCATTCTTAATTCTTCATTAAGCGCAGCTTCTCACCGCCGCTCCTCGCGCACGGCGGCCAGCGCCCGCGCCTTGGCCGCCATGATGTGGTCGATAATCTCATCGAGCCCGTAGCCGTCGGTAGCGCGGGCAAAGAGAAACGGCCCGTCGCCGCGCATCCGGCGCGAGTCGCGCTCCATCACGCCGAGGTCGGCTTTTATCAGGTCTTTGAGGTCGATTTTATTGATGACGAGCAAGTCGGATTGGGTGATGCCGGGGCCGCCCTTGCGCGGAATTTTGTCGCCGCCCGACACGTCGATGACGTAGATGGAATAGTCGACCAGCTCGCGGCTGAAATGGGCGGCCAGGTTGTCGCCGCCGCTCTCCACAAACAGGTAATCGAGGCCGTAGTTGAAGCGCGCCATGAGGCCTTCGAGCGCGTCCATGTTCAGCGAAATATCCTCGCGGATGGCCGCGTGCGGGCAGCCGCCGGTTTCCACGCCCACAATCCGGTCCTCGCTCAAGGCGCTGTTGCGGATAAGAAACTCGGCGTCTTCGCGGGTGAAAATGTCGTTGGTGACCACGCCCAATTCGAACTCGTGCCGCAGCCGCTCGCACAGCGCTTTGAGCAGCGCCGTTTTGCCCGTGCCCACCGGCCCGCCGATGCCCACCGTAAACGCCCGCTTGCGGAAGTT
>CAXTCS010000077.1:0-17456 GCA_964242365.1 uncultured Hymenobacter sp.
CGTTGATGAACAAGTCGCACGAGCCGCAAATGCCTTCGCGGCAGTCGTGGTCGAAGGCCACCGGGTCGTCGCCCTTGCGCAGCAGGTCTTCGTTCAGCACGTCGAGCATTTCCAGGAACGACATATCGGGCGAAATGTCTTTCACGTGGTACTCCACGATTTTGCCCGTGGTGTTGCGGCCTGCCTGGCGCCACACGTTCAGGGTCAGGTTCAGCGGTTTAGCGTTGGGGTTGGAACCGGCCATATTTTTTGAATTAAAAATTATGAATTAAAAAGTATGAATTGATGCCTCAGGAAAAGGTTGTCAACTATTAATTTCTAATTCATAATTCATAATTTTTAATTAATTATTTGTAGCTCCGTTGCGTGAGCTTCACGTTTTCAAACACCAATTCTTCCTTGTTGAGTTTCTCGGGCTGGTTGTCGCCCTGATACTCCCAGGCCGCCACGTAGGCGTAGTGCTCGTCGTCGCGCAGGGCCTCGCCCTCGGGGGTCTGGTATTCTTCGCGGAAGTGGCCGCCGCAGCTTTCGTTGCGGGCAAAAGCGTCGTCAATCATCAGCTCGCCCAGTTCCAGGAAGTCGGCTACGCGGCCGGCTTTTTCGAGGGTCTGGTTCAGCTCTTCGCCGGTGCCCACCACCTTCACGTCGCTCCAGAACTCCTGGCGCAGCTTCTGGATTTCGGCTTTGGCGTGGCGCAGGCCTTCGGCGTTGCGGGCCATGCCGCAGTATTCCCACATGATGTGGCCCAGGGCCTTGTGAAAATCGTCGGGCGTGCGGTTGCCCCGGATGCTGAGCAATTGCTCGGTGCGGGCCTGCACGCCGGCCTTGGCCTCGGCAAAAGCGGGGTGGGTAATGTCCACCGGCTTGGGCGCGGTCTGCGACAGGTAATCGCCGATGGTATAAGGAATTACGAAGTAGCCGTCGGCCAGGCCCTGCATCAGGGCCGAGGCGCCGAGGCGGTTGGCGCCGTGGTCCGAGAAGTTGCACTCGCCCGTGGCGTAGAGGCCCGGAATGGTCGTTTGCAGGTTGTAATCGACCCACAGCCCGCCCATGGTGTAGTGCACGGCGGGGTAAATCCGCATCGGCAGCTCGTAGGGGTTTTCGCCGGTGATTTTCTCGTACATGGCAAACAGGTTGCCGTACTTCTGGCTCACCGCCTCGGCGCTGGTGCGCTGGATGATTTCGGCAAAGTCGAGGTACACGGCTAGGCCGGTGCTGCCCACGCCACGGCCTTCGTCGCACATCTGCTTGGCGTTGCGCGAGGCCACGTCGCGCGGCACGAGGTTACCGAAGGCGGGGTACTTGCGCTCCAGGAAGTAGTCGCGGTCTTCTTCTTTCAGGTCCTGCACCTTGATTTCGCCCTTGCGCAGGCGCTCGGCCAGTTCCTTGGTAGCGGGCACCCACACGCGGCCGTCGTTGCGCAGCGACTCCGACATCAGCGTCAGCTTCGACTGGTATTCGCCCGACACCGGAATGCAGGTGGGGTGAATCTGGGTGAAGCAGGGGTTAGCGAAGTATGCGCCCCGCTTGTGGGCGCGCCAGGCGGCAGTCACGTTGCAGTACATGGCGTTGGTGCTCAGGTAGAACACGTTGCCGTAGCCGCCCGTGGCGAGCACCACCGCGTGGGCGGCGTGGTTTTCAATGGCCCCCGTCAGCAAGTTGCGGGTCACAATGCCCACGGCTTTGCCGTCGGCCACCACCAAATCCAGCATTTCCGAGCGGGTGTGCAGGCGAACTTTGCCGTAGGCCACCTGCCGGCTCAGGGCCGAGTAGGCCCCCAGCAGCAACTGCTGCCCGGTTTGGCCGCGGGCGTAAAACGTGCGGCTTACCTGGGCCCCACCAAACGAGCGGTTGGCCAGCAGCCCGCCGTACTCGCGGGCAAAGGGTACACCCTGGGCCACGCACTGGTCAATAATCTGCACCGATACCTGGGCCAGGCGGTACACGTTGGCTTCGCGGGCGCGGTAGTCGCCGCCCTTGATGGTGTCGTAGAACAAGCGAAACACCGAGTCGCCGTCGTTCTGGTAGTTTTTGGCGGCGTTGATGCCGCCCTGCGCGGCGATGGAGTGCGCGCGGCGCGGCGAGTCGTGGTAGGTAAAGGCCTTCACGTTGTAGCCCAGCTCGGCGAGCGAGGCGGCGGCCGAGGCCCCGGCCAGGCCCGTGCCCACCACAATCACGTCGTATTTCCGCTTGTTGGCGGGGTTCACAAGCTTAACGTTGAACTTGTGTTTGTCCCACTTTTCGGCGAGCGGGCCTTCGGGAGATTTGGAATCCAACAACATAGAGTAACGGAGTGGTGGAGTGATTATTGACCCGTAGAACAGCCAGAAGCCGCAGGTGTTGCCCGCCCAGGCAGTTTATTCCAGGACCCGAAATCGGGGCGTATTTAGAAGGCCGAGGCCACGGTGTGCAGCAGGGCCGGCACGTTGGCAACCAGCTCGCCCTGGGCGTTCGTAAACAGGAAAAAGTACAGCGGCATGGCCGCAAAAGCAGCCGAAACCACCACGGCGAAGGCGTAGCCAACGTATTTGATGACCGGCGTGTACTTGCGGTGGTTCAGCCCCAGGGTTTGGAAGCCCGAGCGGAAGCCGTGCCACAGGTGGTAGCCGAGGCTGACCTGGGCGGCCACGTACAGCAGCACGTACCACCACACGTGGAACGACGAGACGACGGCCATGTACAGGTTGTCGTAGTCGCGGATTTCGACGTTATCGCCGCCAACTTTTTCCAGGCCGCCGAAGCGGGCGCGCCAGAAGAAGTTGTAGAGGTGAACAATCAGGAAAATCAGGATGATGGAGCCCAAAATGCCCATGTTGCGCGAGGTCCATTCGCTGTTTTGCTCCGAGTGGTTCGAAACGTAGCCCTGGCCGCGGGCGGCCTTGTTGCGCCGCGTGAGGGCAAACGCTTCAAAAATGTGGAAGCCAAAACCCAGCACCAAGCCCCACTCGATGGTGCGGATGATGGGATTGGTGCCCATAAAGTGTGAATAAGCGTTGAAGGCCGCGCCCTGGTCGTGCTTGAATAATTGCAGGTTGCCCACCAGGTGAACCACCAGAAACGTGCACAGAAACAGGCCCGTAACCGACATAATTATCTTCCGGCCGATGCTGCTGGTTAAAGTTTTTGTTATCCAACTCATATAGTAGCCAAACTTGGGAAGTGAAGAGGTATGTTTATGCCGCCCAAAGGTAGGCCTCGCCCGCTAACCGAACAACGCATAGGCCCGATTCTTGCCTGTTGGCCCGGGTTGCGGCAAACATTGCCGGGGCGGGTGAATCTATCCGCGCCGGGCACCGTTTACCCGCACGGGCGCGTTGGAAGCAACCCCGTGGGGCCGTTAAATGTTAGGTTTGTACCGCTCTTCACCGGCTGCGGCCGGCCGGGAGCCGAACACCGTATTTTTTCTCGTAATCTGGTTGGTATGATACAGTCTTCTCTACTTCGGGTGAATGGCTTGGCGCGGGCGGCGCTGCTCCTGTTGGTGCTGGCAACTGGGCTGGGCTTGCGGCCCGAGGCGGCGTGGGCGTCGCACATCCGCGCGGGCGACATCCAGGCCAAGGTTGACACGACGGCCAATCTCAACCCGCGCCGGGTGTTTTTTAAGATGATTCTGTACCTGGATATTAGCAAAGGGTTACCGCCAGCTTCAGTAGACCAACCCACGGCGACCATCTTCTACGGCGATGGCACCTCCAGCTGCCTCGATGCCGTGAAACGGGACGGCGGCCCCCGGCCCATTCCCGGCAACACCGACACCAGCATCAACTATTACTATTTCGAGCACACTTTTCCCTCGACCGGCCAGTTCACAATTAGCTTCATCGGCGAAAACCGCAACGGGGGAGTAGTGAACATCAGCAACCCGCTCGACCAATCGTTTTATATTAGTACAACCATCACCCTGGACCCGTCTTTAGGCCGCAACCACTCGCCCGTGCTCACCGCGCCGGCAATCGACAAGGCGGCCACCGGTCAGGTTTTTTTGCACAACCCGGCGGCGTACGATGCCGACGGTGACTCGCTGGCGTTTCATTTGCGCACCAGCCAGAAAGTGCCCGGACTGGTTTCTACCATCGTCGGCCCGCCGTGCGCGGGCACTACCGGCAACAATACGCCCGTGCCGGTCACGGTCCCCAACTTTCGCTACCCCAACGACCCGGCCATCTTCCCCAATCCGGTGCAGGTAGCCTTCCCCGGCGTACCGCCGGGGGTGCCGGGGGCTCCCGCCATCTTCGTTCAGGATGTTAACACTGGTCAGATTACGTGGAATGCGCCGGTTGGCATTGGGTTCTACAACGTGGCGATGGTGGTGGAGGAGTGGCGGCGCACGCCGCTGGGCGTGCGGCACATCGGCGACGTCATCCGCGACATGCAGATTATCGTGACGGCAACCACCAACCTGCGGCCGACGATTACCATTCCGCCCGATATCTGCGTGATAGCCGGGCAGTCCGTTGCCGGAACGGTGACGGCCGTCGACGGCGGCACTGCTGCTCAGCAATCGCCCATTACGTTGTTTGCCTATTCCGGCATCATTCCCCCGGCCACTTTCAGGCAGAGTTCGACCGGGCCGCCGGTGGCCACCGGCACGTTCAACTGGCTCACCGATTGCAGCAACGTGGCCCAACTGCCGTACCTGGTCGTGTTCAAGGCCCAGGACCTGCCGCCCACGACGGTGCCGCCCGAACCGATTCTGATTGACGAGCGCACGTGGCGCATCACGGTGGTGGGGCCCGCGCCCCAAAACCTGCGGGCCCGCAGCATTGCCGGGGCCCCAAATCGGGTCCGGCTGAGCTGGACCTTGTACCAGTGCGCCAACGCTTCCCAAATTCGGATTTACCGCAAAGTAGGCTCATCGAATTTCGTGCCGGGGCCTTGCGATACCGGTATTCCGGCCTCGGCGGGCTACACCTTCATTAAATCTGTGCCGGCCAGCGACACCACGTTCACCGATGGCAACGCGGACGCTACCGGCACCGTGCGTGGCCTCGACCGCGGCCAGACCTACTGCTACCGCATCTACGCGGAGTTTCCGCTGCCAAAGGGCGGCGCCAGCATCGCCTCGCAGGAGGCGTGCGCGTCCTTCCCCGGCAGCGCGGCGAAGCTTATCAAGGTCGATGTGGCCAATACCGGAGTCAGCACCGGCCAGATACAGGTGTGCTGGACCCAGCCGCTCGGCGACGGCGTTACGCCCCTGGAAGGGACGCCCAGCTACGTGCTTTCGCGTGGCGTCGGGCCGGCCCCCGCCGCGTTTACGCCCATCGCCACCATTCCTTCGCTCACCGATACGTGCTACACCGATACCGGAATCAACACGGAAGACTTGCAGTATACCTACCAGCTGCAATTTGTGCGCTCGTTTCCGGCGGGTGCCAACCGGGCGCCCATCGTTGAGATTTCGCCCACGGCCAGCAGCGTGCGCCTCAACGCCGTGCCCACCGACCAAACGGCGCGGACCATTACCTTGAGCTGGACCTACAATGTGCCGTGGGATAATTCGGCGCATCCGACCGTTATTTTCCGCCGTACCGGCAACGTGGGGCCTTTCACCCGGCTCGGCGCGGCCCCGACCACGGCCACGGGCGGGAGCTATCTGGACAGCGACCCCGCGCTGCGCAAGGGCGAAACGTACTGCTATTACGTGCAGACCGAAGGCCAGTACGCGGGCATTCCCTACCTCAGCTCGCTGCTGAACCGGAGCCAGGTGCATTGCCTGGTGCTCAACAGCCCGCCCTGCACGCCGGTGCTCACCCTGCGGCCCACAAACTGCGACAGCCTGGCCAGCCTGCAAGAGTTTCCCAAGGCCGGCGAGCGGTACACCAACCACTTGCGCTGGACCCTGAGCAGCCTGCCGGCGGGCTGCGATGCCACTATCGCCAACTACCTGGTGTACTACCGCCCGACCCCGACAGGCCCGTTCACGCTCCTCGCCACCACCACCGCAACCAGTTTCGCGCACACCGACCTGGCCTTTTCGGGCGGCTGCTACGCGGTGCAGGCCGTGGCCCCGAGCGGCGTCAGGAGCGACACCAGCAACGTGGCCTGCCAGGATAACTGCGTGTTTTTCAAGCTGCCCAATATTTTTACGCCCAACGGCGACAACGTGAACGCGGTTTTCCGGCCCAAGAATTACAGCCCCATCCGCAGCATCCACTTCAAAGCCTTCAACCGCTGGGGCGTGAAGGTTTTTGAAAACACAACCACCGCCACCGACCGGATTCTGATAAACTGGGACGGCGGCGGCCCGGCCGGCGAATCGGGCACCGGGGCCGGCGCCCGGGTTTCTGACGGCATCTACTACTACCTGGCCGAGGTCGAGTTTGCCGATTTCGCCAACACCAAGCGCACTTACAAAGGCTGGGTCGAGATAGTGCGCTAGCACCGCGCCGCATTACCGCCACCCCCGAAAAGGCCGCCCCCGTCAGGAGCGGCCTTTTTCGGGTCCTGATTTGTGGGGCTGGCCGCTTGTGTGCAGCTTGCGGCCCCAATGCTCGTGTTAGTTGTCAGTTATTTGTTGTCCGTTGTTAGGATTTTGAATCTGACAACGGACAACAAATAACTGACACCTCCTTCCTTTAACCTTCCTGTTTGTGAATCCCACCACCGCTTCCGAAGCCACCAAAACGGCCATTGTTTTCCCCGGCCAGGGCAGCCAGTTTCCGGGCATGGCCCGCGAGCTGTTCGACCAAAACCTGAACGCCCGCGCCTTGCTCACCCAAGCCAACGACATTCTGGGCTTCAGCCTCACCGACATCATGTTCGGCGGCTCCGACGACGACCTGCGCCGCACCGACGTCACCCAACCAGCGATTTTCGTGCATTCGATGGCCCAGTTCGTGGCCCGCCCCGAGCTGGTGCCCGCCATGACGGCCGGCCATTCGCTGGGCGAATTTTCGGCCCTGGTGGCGGCTGGCGTGCTGCGCTTCGAAGATGCGCTGCCGCTGGTGGCGCGCCGGGCCCAGGCCATGCAGGCCGCCTGCGAAGAGCAGCCCGGCACCATGGCCGCCATTTTGGGCCTCGACGATGCCGTTGTGGAGCGCATCTGCCAGGAAATCACCGACGCGGGCGATGTGGTGGTGGCCGCCAACTACAACTGCCCCGGCCAGCTGGTCATTTCCGGCTCGGCCGCCGGCGTGGCCAACGCCTGCGAAGCCCTGAAAGCCGCCGGTGCCAAGCGCGCCCTGCCGCTGCCCGTGGGCGGCGCCTTCCACTCGCCCTTGATGCAAAGCGCCGCCGCCGCCCTGGCCCAAGCCATCGAAAAAACCACCTTTGGCGCGGCCCGCTGCCCCGTGTACCAGAACGTGGACGCGCTGCCCCACACCGACCCGGCCGAAATCAAGGCCAACCTGCTGCGCCAGCTAACCGCCCCCGTGCGCTGGACGCAGCTCGTGCAGCGCATGGCCGCCGACGGGGCCACCGAATTCGTGGAATGCGGCCCCGGCAAAGTCCTGCAAGGCCTCGTGAAGAAGATTGTGCCCACGGCCACCATCGGGTAGGGGTGGGGCCGGTAGTGGGGCCTGAGCGCGCGCCGTGGTGGTTGGCCTGGTCGGCGGGGCTGGCTTTGCTGGTGCAGCTGGCGCTGTTTTGCGCGGCCACCGGGCCGGGCCTGGCCGGCACTTCCGATTCGGTTTTTTACCTGCACGCGGCCGGCACGCTGCGCACGGCGGGCCGCCTGCTCAACCCCGACGGCTCGGCCTACCGCTACTGGCCGCCGCTGTACCCGGCGCTGCTGGCGCTGGGCGGCATGGGCGCCGTGCGCCTGCTGCACGGCCTTTGCCTGGCGCTGAGCCTGGCCGCGTGGAGCTGGCTCGGCCGCCGGCTGCTGCCCTGGGCGGTGGCGGCGGTGCTGCCCTGGGCGCTGGCCCTGAGCACGCCGTGGCTGGTGGTGAGCAAATTTGTGTGGGGCGAAACCGTGTTTCTGGCCCTGTTTGCGGGCTACGCGGCCGCGCTGTTTTGGTGGCTGCACACGCGGCGGGGGCCGTGGTGGGCGCTGGCTACGGGCCTGGGGTTTCTGCTGCCGTTGCAGCGCACGGCCGGGTTTTTCCTGTTGGCAGGCGTAGGCCTGGGGCTACTGCTTGAGTGGCAAAAGGTGCTGCCCCGGCAGCGAAAGCAGCTGTTCGGGCATTTTGGGGTAAGCATAGTCGGCGGAATAGTCTGGCATTTCTACGCCTTGCTGCTGGCGGCGCCCAGCGTGTACCGGCTCAACCGGGGCTGGCCGCAGTTTTTCAGCTCGGCGGCTGATTATGGGTTTGTGCTCATGCGCTGGCTGCTGCCCGTGCGGGCCGCGTGGCGCCCCGAAATGGCCGCATTTTGGGCTTTGGCGCTGCCAGGCCTGCTGGCGTGGCTGTGGCCCCGGCCGCCCCTCGCAGTGGCCGAGTCGGCCGACGCCGGGCCAGACACAACCTCGCCCTGGCCGCACGCTTTCCCTCGGGTGCTGTGGATGGGTATCAGCATCTTTGTTCTGATACTTCTGATTTCCACCACTTTCACCCGCAGCGCGTCCGGGCTCTACGACTCCGAGCGCTACGCCAGCGTGCTTTTTGGGCCGGTTTTGCTGTTGGCTCTGCATCGCCTGCACGGGGTGCTGATTTGGAGCCGCCGCGCGGTTGTTCGGTGGCCGCGCTGGCTGCTGCGGGGCGCGCTGGGCCTGGCGCTGGCCTACGCCGCCGGCCGGGCGGGGAGCAACGCGGCTTCGCTGCGCAAGCTGCCTGCGCTGGCCTGGCCGACGGTACAGAAATGAGATGAGATAGAACAGTTTGAAAATCAGCGAAGCTAACGACGAGACGCAACATTTTGCGTCTCGTCGTTGGCTTCGCTGAGCTTCGGTTGCTGATGTTGCTTAGCCTGCGCGGTAGGGGCCTATTTCCGGTCGTTCAACGTCATCGTGCAACGACGAGACGCAAAATGTTGCGTCTCTACCCCCGTGCTGGCCCGGTACGCCGATGGTGAAACGCCCTCCACGCCCTACAGCCAGCGCCGCACGGGCAGCGGGTCAGCGCACCGGGCCAGCAGCTCCGCCACGCTCAGCCCCAGCACCGGGTGGCGAAGCGTTGGCGCAATTTCGGCCAGCGGCACCAGGGCGAAGCGCCGCTCGGCCAGGCGCGGATGCGGCACGGTGAGGGTGGGCGAGTGGCTGATTTCGGGGCCATAGAGCAGCATGTCCACGTCGAGCGTGCGGCTGCCCCACCGCTCGCGCCGCTCGCGGCCGGCCAGCTGCTCGGCCGCCAGGCAGGCGGCCAGCAGGTCATCGGCCCGCAGCCAGGTGCGCAGGGCCAGTGCTTGGTTAAGAAAAGCGGGCTGGTCTTCGCGGCCCCAGGCCGCCGTTTCATACAAAGCCGACTGCGCCATTATTTCGCCAGCCGTGTCGGCCAGCTGCTGCCGGGCGGCGGCCAGCAGCGCGGCCCGGTCGCCCAGGTTAGACCCCAAAAGCAGGTACGCCAGCACCGGCGCGGTGGGCCGCACCACGCTCACGCCGGCTGCCGCTCGAAAAACTCGGCGGTGCGCCCGGCCACGAACTGCGCCGTTTCGGGCAGCGCGGCGGCGGGCCAGGGGTGCGCCCCGCCAAACATGTGCATGGTGCCCGGCACCAGCAGCAGCTCGGCGTCGGGCTTGAGGCGTTGCAGGGCGTGGGCGGCGGCTACGTCCACGGTTTCGTCCTGGTCGCCGTGCACGATGAGCAAGGGCTGGCGCAGCTTGCGCCGCACGTTGTGCGGAATGTCGAGGCGCGGGCGGTTGGCGTGGTAGTCTTCCACAATCTGGTAGTGCATGGGCAGCTGCTGGCCGGTGCGGGTGTTGGGCACGTGCAGCACCCCCGTGCGCTGCCATTCGTCGAAAATGGCCTGCGGCCATTGCGGGTGCACCTCGGCAATGGCGGCCCAGGTAGCCACGGCGCGCACGCGCGGGTCTTCGGCGGCCTTCAGCAGCGCCAGGCCGCCGCCCCGGCTGTGGCCCACCAGAAACAGGCGGCGCAGGTCCATTTCAATAGCGGGCACGGGCGTGGCGCCGGGCCGGAAAAGGGCGTTGATTACCTGACCAATATCGTCGAGCTCGATGCTGAAATTGTTGCGGCCGAACGCCTCCAAATCCTCCAAATCGCCGGTGCCGCCCACCACCAGGCCGTTGTGCGAGAGGTTCAGCTTGACGAACACAAAGCCCCGCCCGGCAAAAAAACCGGCCAGCAGCGGGAAGTGGCCCCAGTCTTTGAACCCCTTGAACCCGTGCACGAAAACCACCACCGGCTTGGGTTGCCCATCGGCCCGGTAGGTGGCATCGGCTTCGAAAACGCGGCCGTGGCGCGTGCCGGTGAGCTGAAAAGACGGATGGGTGAGCATGGGGCGAAGGTAACGAGGAGGGCCAGCCAAACGGTCGTTATTCGGAAGGTAAGCCGTTCCGGTTGCAAAAGGTTGGGGCCGGCGCGGGGGCACCT
The DNA here is from genome assembly GCA_964242365.1 of uncultured Hymenobacter sp. Classification (GTDB taxonomy): domain Bacteria; phylum Bacteroidota; class Bacteroidia; order Cytophagales; family Hymenobacteraceae; genus Hymenobacter. The sequence continues at coordinate 10,427 of CAXTCS010000077.1, forward strand.
GCGCGGTTGTGCCGTATCATTGTCGCCGCAATGCCCCATCAACCCCCTTTCTCCCTCGACCAGATTCAGGCGCCCATCGCGGCCGAAATGGAAGAGTTTGAGCACAAATTCCGCCAGTCGATGCGCACCAAGGTGCTGCTGCTCGACAAGATAATGGGCTACATCGTGAAGCGCAAAGGCAAGCAAATCCGGCCGATGTTTGTGTTTCTCACGGCCCGCGCCGCCCGGCCCGAACCCGCTACCACCGCGCCGCTGCCCGAAGCCACGTTTCGCGGGGCGGCGCTCATCGAGCTGCTGCACACCGCCACCCTCGTGCACGACGACGTGGTGGACGAGAGCAATTACCGCCGCGGCTTTTTTTCCATCAACGCGTTGTGGAAAAATAAAATCGCCGTGCTGGTGGGCGATTATTTGTTGTCGCGCGGCTTGTTGTTGGCGCTGCAAAACGACGATTACGACCTATTAAAAATCGTGAGCAACGCGGTGCGCGAATTGAGCGAAGGCGAATTGCTGCAAATTGAAAAGGCCCGAAAATTAGACATCACCGAGGATGTTTATTTTGAGATAATTCGCCAAAAAACTGCTTCATTAATTGCCTCGTGCACGGCGGTGGGCGCGGCGTCGGTCGGGGCCGACAAAGAAACCATTGAGCGCGCCCGCTTATTCGGCGAAAAAGTGGGCATTGCCTTCCAGATTAAAGACGATTTATTCGATTACGGCACCGCCGAAATCGGCAAGCCGGTGGGCATCGATATCAAAGAAAAAAAGATGACGTTGCCGCTCATTTACGCCCTTCAGCAAGCCAGCTGGCTGGAAAAGCGCCGCGTTATCTTCAACGTAAAAAACAACGAAGGCCACCGCGACCGGGTGCAGCAGGTAATTGAGTTCGTGAACAAATCGGGTGGGCTGGACTACGCCATTAACACGATGAAACAGTACCGCGACGAGGCGCTGGCAATTCTGCATACTTTCCCGGAATCGGCGAGCCGCACGTCGCTGGAGCAATTGATTAATTACACGATTGAGCGCACTAAATAGGACCGCAGATTTAACGGATTCTAACGGATAAAACGGATTATTTGTGGTTCCGCACCGGAGCTGTTGTGGTAAGAAGAATTGGCACAAGACGGGCGTGGTTAATGCTAAGATAAAAAGCCGCTCAAATCGAGCGGCTTTTTATGCTTTTTAACTGAAAAATAGGAACCACAAAAAATCCGTTTCATCCGTTAAAATCCGTTAAATCTGCGGTCCTATTCGGCTACTTGGTAGCTTACGTCCTGCGCCTGGCTCACCTTGAATGTTACGCCATCGAAGGTGCTGTCGACTTCCAGCGAGTGGGTGATGTCGCAGCCGGGGCACTTGATTTCTTCGATTTCGTGGTTGTCGGCGTGCTCGGGCAGGTCGGCCTGGTCGTTGGGGGCGGGCACGCCGATGAGGTCGGTGAAAACTTCGGTGTGGCACGTCGAACACTCAAATTTGAGGCCCACGGCCCGGCCTTGCAGGTCGGCGAGCGGGGCGGGCGAACCGGGGTTTTGCTGAATCCACATAAGACAGGAGAGGAAAAAGGGGCGTTTTGGGAAAGGTAAGGCAGCGGGATGGGGCGGGCAGGCGCGGGGCCCGCCTGGGTTTACGCGGCGAATAAGAAAAAAGATGAGCCGGCTGCGGCCGAAGGTTATTTTTGCGGGCTGCATCTGGTTGCGGCCGTGCGTTATGAGCGAACCCGAATTTCCTAAGCAAGCGGCCGAAGCCCCTTTTTTGCTGCCCCGGCTGCCGCGCTGGCGCTCGCTGCTGCGCTCGTTTGCGCTGGCCAAAGACCCGCTGCCGGTGCTCAATGCCACCCTGGCCCGCTACGGCGACACGGTGGAGCTGTTCATCGGCGGGGTGGAGAAAAGCATCCTCACCCGCGACCCCGGCCTGACCCAGCACATCCTCCAGAAAAACCACCGCAACTACGCCAAATCGAAGTTCACCCAAGGGTTTTCGCGCTACGTGGGCCACGGCCTGCTCACCAACGAGGGCGCCGATTGGCTGCGGCAGCGCCGGCTCATTCAGCCCGGTTTTCACCGGCAGCGGGTGGCGGGCCTCACGGGGCTGATGCAGGAAATTACGGCCGAAACTTTTGCGCCGCTGGCCGCGCAGGCGGCCGGCGCCGGGGGCGCCGTGGCGGTGCCCGTGCACGAGCTGATGACCCGGCTCACCTTCCGCATCATCGCCCGCTCGGTGTTCAGCACCAGCTTCCCCGAAGCCGAGCTGGACCGGCTGGCGGCGCTGATTACCGAAATGCAGGCCTTTTTCGTGCGCTCCATTCGCCAGCCCTACCTCAAGCTCTGGTTCTTGCTGAAGGGCCGGTTTAAATACCACGACGCGCTGGCCGCCGAACTGCGCGCGCTGCTGGGCCGCCACATTGCCCGGTGCCAGCAGGCCAATGCCTTGCCCGGCGCCACCCCGCCCGACGACCTGCTGCAAATGCTGCTCGACGTGCGCTACGAAGACACCGGCGCGCCCATGACCCCCGGCCAGGTGCTCGACGAAGCCCTGATTCTGCTCGTGGCCGGCCACGAAACCAGCGCCAACGCCCTCACCTGGCTCACCTACCTGCTGGCCCACCACCCGGCCGAGGCAGCCGTTATCCAAGCCGAAATGGCCACTGTGCTCGCCGGCCGCGCCCCCGCCTTCGCCGATTTGCCCCGCCTCGGCACGGCCCTGCACGCCGTGCAGGAAGCCCTGCGCCGCTACCCGCCCGCCTGGATGGTGGACCGCGTGGCCCTGGCCGACGACGAGTACCACGGCCTGCACATCCCCAAAGGCACGCTGTTTTCGCTGTATTTCTACGGCTTGCACCACGACGAAAAGTACTGGCCCGACCCCGAGCAATTCCGGCCCGCGCGCTTCGCCCCCGGCCCGGCCCGGCCGGTACACCCCGCGGCCTACGTGCCGTTTGGCGGCGGGCCGCGCCTGTGCATCGGCATGCAGTTCGCCCTCACCGAAATGCAGCTCGTGACGCTGGAGCTGCTGCGCCGGTTCGACGTCGAATGGGTGGCGGAGCAGGCGCCCGTGACCATGCGCCCGCTCATTACCCTCCGGCCAAAGGGCGATTTTCGGGTCCGCCTGCACCTGCGCTGATGCACTGGGTTCACACGCACGGGGCCAGCAGGCCCCGTTTTGCTGGCGTGCGGCTACTGTAGGTGGTACGTGAGCACCGGCGGAAAGGCGTGGGTCGCCACCGCTTCGGCAATGCTGGTGCGGAAAAGGCTGCTCAGGCCGGAGCGCACGTGGGTCGGAATCACGACCAAATCGGCGCCCACCTGCTGGCTGTATTGCTCGATGCCGGCCACCGTGCTGCCGGCGCTCACTACCTCCATCTGCACGTTCGAGAGCTGGGCCCGTTGCGCGAAGGCGTGCATTTGCTGCGTGGTGGCCTGGCTCACCGTGCCCGACGCGACGTGCAGGAGGTGCAGCTTCGCGTCGGGAAAGGTGTCCAGCACCTGGCGCAGGCTGTCGACGGCCTGGGTGGCTTCTTCGGTAAAATCGGACGGAAACACCACCGTGTGCACCTCAAACTCGGCCTGCTGGTGCTTCACCGTGAGCACCGGGCAGGGCGCCTGCCGAATCAGGCGCTCCGTGTTCGAGCTCCTGAAAAACCGCTCCACGGCCCCGTGGCCCCGCGTGCCCAGCACCACCAAATCGGCGTCGTACCGCTGAATGGCCTTCAAAATGCCCTCGCCGATGGTGCCCGCTTTTATCGACTCCCGCACCGGCACGCCCGCCGCCAGCTGCTGCGTTTCGGCTATCAGCGCCCGCAAGCGGCGCTTGGTCGCCTCCATTAGCTTGATGGGATAAATCTCGTCGATGCCGGGGCCGCCCATCGTGCTGCCCAGCGTGCTGATACCGCCCGACGACTCCTCGATGTCCTCCAACACGTGCAGCAGCGTAACGTGGCCGTCCGTCTGCCTGGCTATTTGCAGCGCCACCCCGTAGGCATGGTGAGCTTCGGGCGAAAAATCGGTGGGTACCAGAATACTTTTCATATCGGAGAAAATGAAAGAGTGAGAATCTGAATAAATTATATGAATATAATGAATTATTCTCGGTATTTCATTCGCCTGGCCGCTGCTGGCCTTCAAAAGGTGGAATGCTCAACGATGGGCCAAAACGACGTGGTGCCACGACTTTTTGGCCGTGGCACCACCAACTGCGTGAACGGCGCGATAGATAAAGTAGCACAACGGCCCAGCCGCTACCGTTCCCGCAGTTAGTGGTGCCACGAAGCCCTGCGGGCAATTCGTGGCACCACCCCGCCTCGCACGCCGCACCTACACGCCACTTCGGCCGCTATTCACTCAGCAGCTTGTTCACTTCCCGCTCAAAACCGGCAGTTTCTTCCGCGTAATACTTGCCCGTGCCCGGCCCGGCAAACCCGGTGTGAATCTTCCGCACGTTGCCTTTTTTATCAAGAAAAATGGTGGTCGGAAAAGCCAGAAACTTGGCCAGCTGCGGCAACGACCTGGCCACCGAATCTTTATTGGAAATGCCCGCCACCGCCACGTCGTAACCGATGTCGAACCGCTCGCGCATGTTGCGCAGCTTCGCCGAGGATACTTTATAGTCGGCGCTGCGCTCGTAGCCCAGGCCGATAATTTCGACGCCCCGCGCCTTGTTCTTCGCGTACCACGGGGCCAGGAAGTTGGTTTCGTCCATGCAATTTGGGCACCACGAGCCCAGAATTTGCAGCACTACCACTTTACCCCGGTATTTCGGGTCGGTGGGGGAGATGCTGCCGCCCGCGTACACGTTGGGGAATTGGAAATTCAGCCGGCTTTCGCCTTTTTTAAGGTAGGTGAGCGTGTCGGCGTCGGGCAGTTTGGCTTTGGGGTCGAGGACGGCTGTCCAGGTTTCGTGGCCGGATTTGCCGGAGTAAAAGTCGCCGTTCAAAAAATTCCCAGAAGTTTCGAAAGGACCTGAAAAAAGAAAGGCGTGATTTCCGTCGAATGTAGAAAGGAAAAAGCGAAATTTATTCTTAATCATTTCAATGCCGCCAGACAGGTATCTATAGTCGCCTGTGGTAGTTAGAAATGTGCCGGTTAATTCATTTATGTTTCCTGTAGTTAGCTTAAATATTCCAACCGCAGGATAACTTGTGCCTTCTTCATCCTTAAAAGTTGCTCTATAAGATGCACCTTTAGATAAGTCACTTAAAAAACTAGGGTACATTTTTTTGGTATTTGTACCATCCTCGCTGAAAAGATTGTGCTCACCAGCCGTTGCCGTCAATGGCACGCGGTACGGCGTCTTTGCGTCATACTTCACCCACACGCCCTTCAGCTTATCCTGGCCATCGGCGCGCACCACCAGCGCCGCATCAAACGCGTGCAGGCGGATGGTCGTCGAGTCGCCCGCCGACTTAATATCCTCGCAGCGCAGCCGCTCCTCGCCGTTCAGGCCCTTATTAACCAGGTACACCACCGGCTGGCCGGCTTCGGTTTTCACCTCAAACAAAAACGGGATTTCCTGGCCCTGGGCGGCCAGCACGCCCCGCCACGGGCCGGGCGTAAGCACCGGAGCCGCCGCGGTGCCGCCAGCAGCGGCCGTTTCGGAAGAAGAGTTGGTATTAGAGGAGCAAGCCACGAGGCTCAGGCCCAGAGCGGCCGTGGCCAGCAAGTGAATGGGGAAGGTTTTCATAAGTGACTGCAAAAATGCAAGCAGAAGCTCCACAACCGCGCCCTGCTCCAATAGGTTACCAGCCGCTTCGGCGGCCTTCTGCGAAATCCGCTGCGCCTTCTGCGGGAGCCAGCATCCGCGCCGCCCCAAAACGCCACCCGCCAATCCAACGTTAACCGGCCAGAACCCCGCGTCCGCGCATTTGGGCTAGGTCCAACTTGCCGGGAGTGCTACATTTGCGCAACCACTCTTCTTAACACGTATCCTATGGCTTTCGACCTGGAAATGATTCGCGCGGTGTACGCCGGCATGGGTTCCCGCATCGAAGCGGCCCGCGCCGCCGTGGCCCGCCCGCTCACCCTCACCGAGAAAATTCTCTACGCCCACCTCTTCGGCGGCGAAGTAAAGCAGGCCTACGAGCGCGGCGTTTCCTACGTCGATTTCGCCCCCGACCGCGTGGCCATGCAAGACGCTACGGCCCAAATGGCCCTGCTCCAGTTCATGCAGGCCGGCAAGGCCACGGCCGCCGTGCCCAGCACCGTGCACTGCGACCACCTCATCCAGGCCAAAGACGGCGCCACCGCCGACCTGGCCGAAGCCAACTCCGAAAACAAGGAAGTGTACGACTTCCTGGCTTCGGTTTCCAATAAGTACGGCATCGGTTTCTGGAAGCCCGGCGCCGGCATCATCCACCAGGTGGTGCTCGAAAACTACGCCTTTCCCGGCGGCATGATGATTGGCACCGACTCGCACACCCCCAACGCGGGCGGCCTGGGCATGGTGGCCATCGGCGTGGGCGGCGCCGACGCCGTCGATGTAATGGCCGGCATGGCCTGGGAGCTGAAATTCCCGAAAGTCATCGGCGTGAAGCTGACCGGCAAGCTCAGCGGCTGGACGTCGGCCAAAGACGTGATTCTGAAAGTGGCCGGCATCCTGACCGTGAAGGGCGGCACCGGCGCCATCGTCGAGTATTTTGGCGAAGGCGCCGAAAGCCTCTCGGCCACCGGCAAAGGCACCATCTGCAACATGGGGGCCGAAATCGGGGCCACCACGTCGGTGTTTGCCTACGACGAGAAAATGGGCGACTACCTGCGCGGCACCGGCCGCGCCGAAATCGCCGCCGCCGCCTCGGCCGTGGCCGCCCACCTGCGCGCCGACGACGAGGTGTACACCCAGCCCGAAAAATACTACGACCAGCTCATCGAAATCAACCTCACCGAGCTCGAGCCCTACGTAAACGGCCCGTTCACGCCGGACGCGGCCTGGCCCATCTCGCAGTTCGCCGCCGCCGTCAAAGAGCACGGCTGGCCCGAAAAACTCGAAGTGGGCCTCATCGGCTCGTGCACCAATTCGAGCTACGAAGACATCACCC
>CAXTCS010000078.1:0-17232 GCA_964242365.1 uncultured Hymenobacter sp.
GTGCTGGTGCACGCCAAATGCCCGCTGCTGGGCCACCACACCAGCGGCGTGCGCCGCGAATGGTACCGCCACGACCTGGCCGCCCACCAGGCCCATGACCCGCTCCCGCGCCTGCACCAGCAGCTGCTCCAAATCGGTTTCTCGGCCGAGGAGCTGGCCGCCCTGGCCGCCGGGGCCCAGGCCACCGTGCGCGCCGACTGGGCCGAAGCGCTGGCCGCCCCCAACCCCGACCCGGCCACCTTCGCCGACCACGAATTTGCGCCCCCCGCCGTGACCGTGGAGGCCGGCGAGCGCCGCCCCGCCGGGGCCGAAAAAGCCTTGATGGTGGATGCCGCCCTGCACGCCGTCGACGACATCCTGCGCGAGTTTCCCGAGGCCTTGTTCTACGGGCAGGACGTGGGCGGCGAGCTCGGCGGCGTGTTCCGCGAAGCCGCGCTGCTGGCCAAAAAATACGGCGACAGCCGCGTGTTCAACACCCCGATTCAGGAAGCGTACATCGTGGGCAGCACGGCGGGCATGGCGGCCGTGGGCGCCCGGCCCATCGTCGAAATCCAGTTTGCCGACTACATCTGGCCCGCGCTCAACCAGTTGGTAGAGGAGCTGTCGAAATCCTGCTACCTGACGATGGGCAAGTTTCCGGTGCCGGCCCTCATCCGGGTGCCCATCGGCGCTTACGGCGGCGGCGGGCCCTACCATTCGGGCTCCATCGAAAGCACGCTGCTCACCATTCGCGGCATCAAAGTGGTGTATCCCAGCAACGCGGCCGACATGAAAGGCCTCATGCGGGCCGCTTTTCTCGACCCCAACCCGGTGGTGATGCTCGAACACAAAGGCCTGTACTGGAGCAAAGTGCCCGGCACCGAAGACGCCAAAACCATCGAGCCGGCCGCCGGCTACGTCATTCCGCTCGGCCAGGCCGCCGTGGCCCAGGCCGCCGACCCCGAGCAGCTGCGCCAGGGCACCACGGCCCTGGTCGTGACCTACGGCATGGGCGTGCACTGGGCCAAAGCCGCCAGCCGCGACTTCCCCGGCCAAGTCGAAATCCTGGACCTGCGCACCCTCAATCCGCTCGATTTCGACGCCGTGGCCGCCGCCACCCGCCGCCACGGCAAGGTGCTCGTGCTCACCGAAGAGCCGCTGCTCAACAGCTTCGCCGAAAGCCTGGCCGGCCGCATCCAGCGCCACTGCTTCGAGGCGCTCGATGCGCCGGTGTTCACCCTCGGCGCCGCCAACCTGCCCGCCATCGCCCTGAACATCGAGCTGGAAAAACAGATGCTGCCCAGCGCCGCCAAAGTGGCCGTGGCCCTGGCAGAGTTGCTAAAGTATTAACATGGAGCAACTTCGTGGAGTGACTGAGTGGGGGAGTGACTGAGTAATTTTTGATGTAAGCTCAGGTGCAAGCTCACTTACAAGGCTCGCGTAACTATCGCGGTTTTGAGCCCCAGCGGGGCGACCCATCGGTAGAATCTGGCAGCAGCCGAACGGTAAAAGCTCCAACGGAGCGACCCGCCGCCTGGCAACGGCTGGGGTCGCTCCGCTGGAGCTTTGGGTTAGTTAAAACGTCACTCAGTCCCTCCCTCACTCAGTCACTCTTTAGAAGGGGTACCCGATGCCCAGGTTGAAGGAAATGGGGTTGGCGTCGCTGTTGAATTTGCGGAGTGCCCAGCGTTGGAGCGGCGGCGCGGTGGGGTCGTAAACCCTGGTGGCCAGGTCGAGGCGCAGGATGAGGAAGGTGAAGTCGAAGCGGATGCCGATGCCGGAGCCCACCGCAATCTGCTTGTAGAAGGTGTTGAGCTGAAACTGCGCGCCGGGCCGGAGGTACTGTCCCGTCTGCGGGTCTTTTTTCTCCTGTAAGCCCCACACGTTGCCAAAATCGGTGAACAAAGCCCCTTTGATGAAGCCATACACCGGGAAACGGTATTCGGCGCTGCCTTCGAGCAGCAGCTCGCCGGGCTGCTCCGTGATGAAGTCGCGCTGGCCGTTGCTCAGCAGCGAAGTGTAGCCGCCGGGCCCCAAGCGGCGCGGCTGCCAGGCCCGCAAGCTGGTCGAGCCGCCCGCAAAAAACGACTTGTCGTAGGGCACGGTGTAGGGCGTGGTGCCGGTGTCGTGGTCGTAGGTGCGCGACAGCGCGTGCACGGCCCCGCCGTTGAGCCGCCACACAAAGTAAGTTTGGGGCGTGAGGTGGTAGTAGCGCCGGTAATCGGCGCTGATACGGGCAAAATTGTAGACGTTCAGCTTCGTGCGCCTATACAGCAGGTCCTGGTAGAGGCCACGCGTCAGGCCCCCGACTTCGGCGAACAGCCGCAGGTAGTGCGCGTCGCGGGTTTCGTTGAAGTCGTTGGAATTGTAGAGCGAGGTGAAGGCAAAGCTGGGCTCAATCTGCTTCGAGAAGGACCGGTACAAGGACGACCCTTCGCTGTACTGCAGTCGTATCAACTTGGCTTTGAACGAGTCGCTTTCAAAAGGCGTGTTCACGAGCGTGACGACGACCGGCGAGAACACGTACTGATGAAAGGGCGAGCGCTGCCAGATGTAGTCGTAGGCGAATTCGAAGTTCGAGCGGATGTATTCCGGCCGGGCAACATACGTTTCAGAGAGCGAAAACCGTGTTTTGGGGTTGTAGCGCGATAAAAAGTGGTTGGTCCGGAACGGCACCAGAAACTGGGGCAGCACCAGCGCCGCCGTGGCCCCGAGCTGGGTGGTGTACACCGCATTGTCCTTGTTGGTGCCATCGGCTCCGGCCACCCTGGCCAGCTGGCCCTCGAAGCCGGCGCGCACGCCCAGCTCCAGCACCTCGGCCCCACCGAAGGGATTTCGGGTCTTGAGGCGCAGGTTCAGAAACGGCCCCGGCAGGTAGGCCACGTAAGTGCCGCCGACCTCGCTGGTTTCCGAAAACTTGGGCGCCGGCGACGCGTTGATGACCGCCACCAGCTCGCCGGTGCTGGGGTGCAGGCCGGCGCTGTCGGCGGCGGGCGGGTCGGGCACCTTGCGGTAGTTCACGGTATTGAACCGGAACATGTCCAGGTCGGCCAGCAGGCGCTGGGTTTGCAGGGTGCGGGCCAGGCTGTAGCGCTGGCCGGGGCGCACCAGCACTTTGCGGGCCAGCACGCTGGTGCTGTATTTCTGGTCGTACGCGGCAAAGCGCACCGAGTCGGTCACGGTGGTGTCGGTGCGCAGGCCCAGGCTGGGGCGGGCGCGCTGGGCGCCCAGCGAGCCCGCCCGGCGCAGGGTGTCGCCGCTGGCGCTGCGCAGGGTGCGGCCCACGCCGGCATCGGTCACGAAGCGCACCTGGCGCAGGGTGTACACGCGGTGGCCCTGGCCGGGGGCGGGGTTGGCAATGAAGGTGCGCAGCCGCACGGTGTATTTTTCGTAGCTGGTGTCGGCTTCGAGGGTGATGAACTGCGGGCGGAAATCGAAGTAGCCGGCGTTCTTGAGCAGCGTTTCGAGGCGGGTGCGCTCCTGGCCAATCAGCTCCTCGTTGTAGCGCTCATTCTCGTGCAGCAGCGTGGCGCTTTGGCCCTGGCGCACCACGGCGGCCACGCCCGAGTCGGCGATGCCCGGCGCTTGCAGGCGGTACAAAAACGGCTTGTCTTCCCGGATGGTATAGGTAACGGTGACGCGGCGGTAGGCTTTGGCGGCGTCGGCCGAGTCGGGCTTGCCGTGAAACGGCGAGCTCAGGGCTTTGAGCACCTTCACCACCACGCCGCGCTGGTAGCGGGCGGTGTCGGTGGCCGTCACCCGCGCCCGAAAAAAGCCCTGCGAATGCAGGTAGGTCGTCATTTGCTCGACCGAGCGGTGGGTGCGGGCCGAGTCGTAGACGGCCGGCGCCTCGCCCAGGCGCATGATGGCGTTGCCCTTGTCGAGGGCCAGCTGCTTGCGCTCGACTTTGCGCTCGCGCTGGCTGAGCAGCTTGCCCAGCCTGGCCGAGTCGGTGCCGGCGGCCTTCATGCTGGCGGCGTAGTGGGCCTGGATGTCGCGCAGCTTGTTTTTGATGCGCACCGAATCGTAAAACCGGTAGCCCAGCTGGTAAATGGCCAGCTTGGGCAGCGGAAACCGGGTGTTGGGCTTTTGCTGGGCCAGCGCGGTGAGCCGTACTTTGTCGGCCTGTTCCACGCCCTTTAGCTCGACGCGGCTGAGCAGCCGCTGGTTGGGCCGCAGCAAGCCAAACGGCGAGCACGCCGCCAGCAGCGCCAGGCCCAGCAGCGCCCCCAGCCGGCGCGCGGGGCTTAGCTTCGATGAATAGGAATACTTAGACGACAATGGTTTCAAAAGCACTTGGTAAATACGTGCAGTCGCTGCACCAAAAAAAGTACCGCCACCGCCACGGCGCGTTCCTGGTCGAAGGCGGCAAAAGCGTGTTGGAGCTGCTAAGTTCTCACCTGGAAACCGAATACCTGCTGGCCACGGCCGAATTTGCTGCCCAATACCATGCCCAACTGCCCGGCCGGCTGCCCCTGGCCATCGCCACCGAAGCCGAATTGACCCAACTGGGCACCCTGGCCACCAACACCACCGCCCTGGCCGTGGCCCGCCTGCCCGCCGCGCCCGCCTTGCCCCCCGCGCTGCCCGAAACCGCCCTGCTGCTCGCCCTCGACGAAGTGCGCGACCCCGGCAACCTCGGCACCCTGCTCCGGCTGGCCGACTGGTACGGCCTGCCCGGCGTGGTGCTCAGCCCCGGCTGCGCCGACCCGTACGCCCCCAAAACCGTGGCCGCCAGCATGGGCGCCTTTGCCCGCGTGCCGGTGTGGGAGCGCGACCTGGCCGCCTGGCTGCCCACGCTGCCGCCCAACGTGGGCATTTTTGGGGCCGATTTGGCGGGCGACAACGTGCACCGCCTCGCCCTGCGCCCGGCCGGCGTGCTCGTGATGGGCAGCGAGTCGCACGGCCTCACCCCGGCGGTGGCCCAAACTCTCACGCGCCGGCTGCACATCCCCCGCGGCGCCAGCGGCGGGGCCGAAAGCCTGAACGTGGCCATTTCGGCCGCTATTTTGCTCGATAATTTTTTTCGGGGCGAATAGGGGAAACCGCTGTCATTGCGAGGACGAAGGACGAAGCAATCCGTCCTGTTCTCAGCGACTACTCTTCTAATGTGATAAGCGCCCGGCCCAAAAAGAGGCTTTTTCCGGTCCCAGAAAAGGGCGCGTCACATTAGTAGGTTAGTAGCTGAGAACAGGACGGATTGCTTCGTCGTGCCTCCTCGCAATGACAGCGGTTTCCGGCCCCAAACCAGGCTTAATCAATCCCAACCAGCCGCAGGCCGAAGCTCAGCACCTGCGTATCGGGGCCGGCGTTGGTTTTGAACAGGCCGTTGAGGTTGTACTTGCCGAAAAACTCCAGGCCGCGGTAGCCGATGGTGCCTTGCAGGCCGTAGAGGAAGTTTTCCATGTTGTAGCTGCCGTCCTGCTTGTCTTTGTAGGTGGTGCCTTCGCTGGTGTATTTGAGCTTGGTCCACGCCTTGATGCGGTAGCCCACGAAGCCGCCCGCGCCCACGGTGAAGGTGGGCTTGTAGTGCGCGTCGTGCAGCTGGAGGCGCAGCATCAGCGGCAGGTTGACGGAGGAAGTGGCCAGCTTGGTTTTCTGAAACTGGTGGCCGTTGGTTTCGCGCACCACGTCGGTGCGGCCGTTGGCGTTCACCCACTTGTCGTTGCCGTTCAGCATGAAGTTGTTGAAGGCAAATTCGGGCCCCACGGTCAGGCTCAGCGGGCTGTGCTGGCCGCCGAGGCGGGCGTCCCAGGCCAGGCCGATGTTGACGTAGCGCGAGCCTTCGGTGCGCAAGTCCACGCTTTCGGGCTGGCCGGCGGGGTTGAGGTACTGCTTCTGGTTGACCAGCGCGTTCAGCCCGAGGTCGAAGATGAGGTTCGATTTGGTGTGTTTGTGCTCAAATTTCTGCTGGCGGGTCGAGTCGCGGTGGGCCTGGCGGTCGGCGCGGGGCACCGCCTCGGTGTTGCCGTCGATGTTCACCACCACGCCCAGCTTTTTTTCCAGCAGCACTTCCACCTGGTTGCTCGGGCCGTGGCCGGCGCCCGGCTTGTGGGTGGTGATGCGGATTTGTTCGGGCATGTTTTTGCCGGGCTGGTCCTTGTCGGGGTAAAATTCCATCGTCACCTGCTCCGATTTGCCGTTTTTGGCGGCCGCTTCGGCCTGGGCGATGTAGCCGGCCAGCCGCGAGGTGAGCGAGTCGAGGTGGTAGTTTTTCAGCTGGCGCAGCTGGGCCGCGTCGCGCACCGTGAGGGTGAGCGTGGCCTGGTTGGGCAGGCGCACCACGATGGTGTCTTTCAGGGCCGGGCGGCCGGCCGGGGCGGTGGCGCGGGCCTCGGTCAGCCCGCCCACCAGCAGCATCAACAGAAAAAAGGAGAGAAAAGCGCGTTGCATGAGTTCTAAACGAGAAAATGAGTTACAATTGAATGGATTTGGTGATGCTGCGGCCGGCCACGGTGGCGCGCAGGGTCACGTTTTCGGGCAGGCCCGTGGCTTCGGCCAGGCTCACCCGCTCGCCCCGCACCAGGTGGCCGGCTTGTTGGAGGAGGCGGCCGCCCAGCCGCCGGCGTTCTGCGGGGGCTTCGGTTTCGGCCAGCGCCGGGCCGGCCGTTTTGGCGGGCCGGGCCGCGCCCTTGCGCACGTCCACCGTAATTACCTCGCTGGCCAGGGCAAGACCGGAAATAGCGGCTGGCGGGGCAGGGACGATTTCCGCTGCCGGGGTTGGTTTGGGCGACAAGGCCAGGGTAGAAACAGCGGCCGGTTTGGGCGCTGGCTGCGGCTCGTCAGCCGCAGTTGGCGGGGCCAGGGTGGGCGCGGGGCGGGGCGTCGTGCGGGCCACGAGTGGGCGGTGGCCGGCGGCCGCGTCCGGCCGCCGGTTGGTTCCCAGCGGGTGGCGAAGCGACGGCCCAGCGGCGGCCATCCCGGCCTTTGGAGCGGTAGATGCGGGGCCGGCCAAGCGGGTTGCCTGGGCCGTCGTCTTTTTTTGAAAGGTCGCCGGCGCGGTCTGTTGCGCGGTTGGGGCCAAAATAGTGGCAATCAAAGCCGGCCGGTTTTCAGCCGCACTTGCCGCCGTGGCCGCGTTGGGTTGTGGGGCCGTAATTGGGGAAGCCGCGCCGGTAGCTCCGGTATTGAGCTGGTGGCCGGCGGGCTTGCCGCGCCGGCTGCCTCGCGAGGCCACCGCGTCCGAGTGCGTTTTTCCGGTCGGGAAGCCCAGCCACAGGCCGGCGCCCCCGGCCACCAGCAGCAAGGCCACGGCCGCGGCCAAAGCCATTGGCCACCACGCGGCCGGCCGGCGCTGGCGGGGGCGCAGGTGCTCGTCTTCCAGGCGCTCCCAGAGGGCGCGGCCGGGGGGCGTGGCGTGGGCGTTCAGCCCTTGTCGAAACAGCTGGTCGAGGCGTTCGGCTTCCGTGTTAGCCGGTATTTCGGCTCCGGGGTCGGCGCCGGCGTTGAGGCGGGCCCACAGCGCCTCGCCGGGCGGCGAGGCGTGGCCGGCCAGCTTGTCGCGGAATAAATCGTCGATATCTTCGGGAAGCATAAGGCTACTTGCTAATTGGCGGTAAGGGCAGAAAACTGAACCCGGCGCTGGAGCATGGCGCGGGCCTTGCTCAGCTGCGATTTGCTGGTGCCTTCGCTGATGCCCAGCAGCGCGGCGATTTCCTGGTGGCCGTAGCCTTCCAGGGCGTAGAGGTTGAAGACCGTGCGGTAGCCGGCGGGCAGCGTGGCCAGCAGGCCCAGCAGGTCTTCGGCTTGCAGCTGGGTATCGGCGGCGGCGGGGGTGGTGGCCAGGTTTTCGGGCTGGGCAAAATCCTCAAACGAAACGGTCATCGTTTCGTGCTGGCGCAGCTGCATCAGCGCCTCGTTCACCATGATGCGCCGCACCCAGCCCTCAAAGCTGCCCTCGAAGCGGTAGTTGGGCAGCGCCCGGAACATCTTGGCAAAGCCCAGCAGCAGGGCTTCTTCGGCATCTTCGCGCCGCTTGAGGTAGCGCCGGCACACGGTCAGCATCAGCCCGGCCAGCTGCTCGTAGAGCTGGCGCTGGGCCCGGTGCTCGCCCCGCACACAGGCAGCGATGAGGTCGGCTTCGGTCACGGTCAGAGTGGGCAAAGTCAGCAGAAACGATGGTGAGACAGCGCGGCAGATGCGAAAATAGCGGCAACGGTTGCCTGGGAAAGAAAAGTAACCCAAGATGCGGCGGATTGAACAGCAGCCCCAGCGGAACGACACTTCGCTGGCGCGTGCCAGCAACAAAGCCAGTCAAAAAGCCATCAGGGCCTCCCGCACGAGTGACGGGAGGCCCTGATGGCTTTTTGACTGGCTCGGCGAGGCCCCGAAGAGCGAGTCGCGCGAGGGATTCAGCACGCTGGTGTACACCACGTGCCCCACGCCCGCCTGCCGGGCCGCGTCGATGGCGCGCCGGTGCTGCTGCGTGCGGAGGTGGTCGTCGAGCTCGCTGGTCGAAACCAGCAGCAGGGTGGAAACCCCTTGCAACGCGGCCAGCAGCGAGGCGACGATTTTGGCGGGCGCTACTTTGGCGAGCAGGGCGTTGAGGGTGGCGCGGCCCAGGTGGCCGGTGGCGCCGGTGATGGCAAGCACAGGGGTTGGGGATTGAATGGCTGATGGTTACTTTTGATAACTCAAAGGTATTGGCCGCTGCAACGCGGCGCAAGAAGGCACCTCAAGCTGCCCAAGGCACATGGAAGTAGCCGTTGTTGACCCCCAGGCCGCTGCCGTGGCGGCCGCGATTCAAAATATTCTCGCCGCCTCCAAAAACGGCCCCCCGGCTGTGCCCCGTGCGCGACGTGCTCGGCCGCGTGGGCGACAACTGGTCGTTGCTCGCCATCCTCCACCTCGGCCCCGACCACACCCTGCGCTTCAACGGGCTGCGCAAGCGCATCGACGGCATTTCGCAGCGCATGCTCACCGTCCCGCTCCGCTCGCTCGAAACCGACGGCCTGGTGGCCCGCACGGCCTACGCCGAGGTGCCGCCCCGCGTCGAATACCGCCTCACGGCGCTCGGGCAGAGCCTGTTGCTGGCCGTCATCGGGCTGGGCAGCTGGGCCACGGCGCCCGCGCCCGCCATTGCCCGGGCGCGCCAGGCCGCCGCGGGCTAGCCCCGCTCCTGGCAGGGGTTTTCGGCTCCAACGTGGGCAGTACGCCAAAGAAAATTGTTTGCTTATCGTAGCTTTGCCCCATGGTAGAAAGCCTGAGTTTGGAGCAGTTTTACCGGGCCAAGATGCAGTGGATGCCGCCCCACCTGCAACAGGACCTGGGCCATTTCAACGTTTTTCGCTCGGACGAGTACGTGGGCCCGCAGGCCCGGCCGGTGCCGTACAGCCGCAAGGATTTTTATAAAATCAGCCTTGTTTTGGGGCGCAACCGCTACCATTACGCCGACAAGGTGGTGGCCATCGAAGAGCCGGCGCTGCTCTTTGCCAACCCGCTCGTGCCCTACCATTGGGAGCCGTTGGAAGGACCGCAGGGCGGCTTTTTTTGTATTTTTACCGAGGCTTTTTTGCCCCTGACCCCGGCCGGCGCGCGGGCCAGCTTCCCCGTGTTTGAGCCGGGCGGCCAGCCCATCTACCTGCTCACGGACGCGCAGCGGGCGGCGACGGCGGCCATTTTTGAGAAGATGCTGGCCGAAATAGATTCGGACTACGCCTACAAATACGACCTGTTGCGGGCCTACGTGCTGGAGCTGGTGCACGGGGCGCAAAAGCTGGCCCCGGCCGCCACGCTCTACCGCAGCGCCAGCGCCGCCACGCGCATCGCCTCGCTCTTTACCGAGCTGCTGGCCCGGCAGTTCCCCATCGAGTCGCCGCAGCAGCGGGTGCGTTTGCGCACGGCCCAAGCCTTTGCCGGGCAACTCGCGGTGCACGTCAACCACCTCAACCGCGCCCTGAAAGCCGTGACCGGCAAAACCACCACCCAGCTGCTGGCCGCGCGCCTCGTGCAGGAAGCGCAGGCCCTGCTGCGCCACACCGACTGGTCGGTGAGCCAGGTGGCTTACTGCCTGGGGTTCGAGGAGCCGGCCCATTTCGCCACCTTTTTCCGGCAGCACACGGGGCGGGTGCCGTCGGCCGCGCGCACGGTTTGATTTTCGAAGGCAATGGTTTGAACCGGGTAGGGCAGGCGGGGCGGGGGTAGCGGACCTTTGCGGGGAACCTACTTCAATCTTCTCATGCCAACTTCATCCGCCGAATTAGCCGGCAAAGTCATTGCCATCACCGGGGCCAGCAGCGGCATTGGCGAAGCCGCCGCCCGCTACCTGGCCGCCCAGGGGGCCCACGTCGTGCTCGGCGCCCGCCGCGCCGCGCAGCTGGCCACCGTCACGGCCGAGATTACGGCCGCCGGGGGCGCGGCCCGCGCCTGCGCGCTCGACGTAACCGACGCGGCCCAGGTAGTCGCCTTCGTGGCCTTTGCCCAGGCCGCGTTTGGCCGCCTCGACGTGCTGGTGAGCAACGCCGGCGTCATGCCGCTCTCTTACCTGCGCCAGGGCAAAGTAGCCGAGTGGGACCGCATGGTGGACGTCAACCTGAAGGGCGTGCTCTACGGCATTGCCGCCGCGCTGCCCGTGTTCGAAGCCCAGCAGGGCGGGCATTTCGTGCACATCACCTCGGTGGGCGACCGCTGGGTGGGGCCCACCTCGGCGGTGTACAGCGCCACCAAACACGCCGTGCGCGCCCTCACCGAAGGCCTGCGCCAGGAGTGCCCGCCCGGCATCCGGGTCACGCTGGTCGCGCCCGGCGCCACCGAGTCGGAGCTGCCCAACTCGATTTCGGACCCGGAAATGAAAAAAGCCGCCGTCGAGCAGTTTCGCGTCCACCTCCTTCCGGCCGACGCCATTGCCCGCGCCATCGCCTACGCCGTGGCCCAGCCCGCTGACGTGGACGTGAACGAGCTAGTGGTTCGACCGGCCGCGCAGCGTTCGTACTGAGCCGTTGCCCCGCCCTCGCGGCTCGGCCCCGGCCGAAAATACGCCCCGGGCCGGGGCACGTGCTTCCCAATCCATCCAACCTTCTTTCTTTAACCATGCCGGCTTCTTCCAAAAACTGGTTTATTCCTGAGGCCAACTCTGGCTTCGAGGCCTCAAAACTTGACGGGTAGTTGAGCCTTTTTGCCTGCCTACCGGTTGTACCTGTTGCCATGAAAGCTACTTCCCTCGACCAGTTTTACCAGCGTTTCGCCACGGCAGTCGCTGAGGACCCGCAAACGCTCTTGCCGCCCGATAGCGAGCGGCAAACCGGCCATTTTAACCTGTTCAACATCACCGACCAGTTTCGGCACTACCCGCAGATGCCGCCGATGCCCTACGACCGGCGGGCCTACTACAAGATTAGCCTCATCCGGGGCCGCAGCCGGGCCGAGTACGCCAACAAAGTAATTGAGTTGGAGCACAACGCCTTGCTGTTTGCCACGCCCCGGGTGCCCTACCACTGGCTGCCGCAAGACCCCGCCCAGGCCGGGCGCTTCTGCGTGTTCACGGGCGAGTTTTTGCTGCCGGCCAAAAGCGGCGTGGTGCTCGACGAGCTGCCGCTGTTCCAGGCCAGCGGCTACCCCGTTTTTCAGGTCTCGGACGCCGAATGGACGGAGCTGAACGCTATTTTTGAGAAGATGGCGCGGGAGCTGGCCTCGCCCTACGCTTATAAATACGACTTGCTGCGCACCTACGTGCTGGAGCTGATTCATGCCGGGCAAAAATTGCAGCCGGCCCCGGCGGAGCAGCCGGGTTTTACGGCTTCGGCCCGCATCGCTTCCTTGTTCGGCGAGCTGCTGGAGCGGCAGTTTCCGCTCGAAACCCCGCAGCAGCAGCTTGCGCTGCGCACGCCGGCCGACTTTGCCAACCGCCTGGCCGTGCACGTCAACCACCTCAACAAAGCCCTGAAGGAGCAGGCGGGCCGCTCCACCACCGAGCTGATTGGCGCGCGCATGGCGGCCGAAGCCAAGCGGCTGCTGCACCAACCCACCTGGACGATTGCACAGGTGGCCGATAGCCTCGGCTTTACGGAGGCCACCTCGTTTTCGCATTTCTTTAAGCGCCACACCGCGCTGTCGCCCGCCGCTTTCCGGCAGTAGGCAAATGGATTGAAAGGAGCAATAAGTGGATTGATTCGCTCAGGTACCCGCCGGGCGGCAGGCCGGAACTTTGCAGGGTTAATTCACTCAACGTTTTTCACTTCCATGAGCACTTCCAAAATCGCCCTCGTTACCGGCGGCAGCCGCGGCATCGGCAAAGAAACGGCCCTGAGCCTGGCCCGGCAAGGCATCGACGTAATCGTAACCTACCAAAGCAAAGAAGCCGAAGCCCAGGCCGTCGTGGCCGACATTCAGGCCCTCGGCCAAAAGGCCGCCGCCCTGCAACTCGACGCGGGCACCGTGGCCAGCTTCGGGGCCTTTTATGACCAGGTGAAGCAGGCGCTGGCGGCGACCTTCGGCACCGACCACTTCGATTTTCTCATCAATAACGCCGGGGCGGGCCTCGGGGCCTCGTTTGCCGAAACCACGGAAGCGCAGTTCGACGAGGTGCTGAACGTGCAGTTCAAGGGCGTGTTTTTCCTGACCCAGCAGGCCCTGCCCTTGCTCAACGACGGGGGCGCCATTGTCAACATCTCCTCCGGCCTCACGCGCAGCGTGTACCCCCAGCGGGCGGCCTACGCCAGCATGAAGGGCGCGATGGAAGTGCTGACCAAGCACCAGGCCCAGGAGCTGGGGGCCCGCAACATCACGGTCAACATCGTCGCGCCGGGAGCCACGGCCACCGATTTCAGCGGCGGCATCGTGCGCGACAACCCGCAGGTGGCCGCCCACATTGCCGAGGTGACGGCCCTGGGCCGCACCGGCCTGCCCACCGACATCGGGCCCGTCGTGGCCTTCCTCTGCACCGACGCCGCCCGCTGGATTACGGCCCAGCGCATCGAGGTATCGGGCGGGCAGCACCTCTAAGCCACCTGCTTTTGCCCAATGCCCCCGCCACGGCCGCTGGCCCTGGCGGGGGCATTTTGCTTATTAGCTTACTCGTCGGTTTAGTGCGGTTTTCGACCGGGCAATAGCAAAAAATCTTTCCTAGAAGCGGCGGGTAGCCGCTCCGCCCTCCCTTTATAGAACCCGACGAAATGACGGACTTAACCAATAAAGTAGCCCTGATTACCGGCTCCGCCAAGGGCATTGGCAAAGCCATTGCCGAGCGCTACGCCGCGCTGGGCGCGGCCATCGTGGTGAACTATGCCCGCGATAAAGCTGCTGCCGCTGAAACGGTGGCTCAAATCGAAACGCTGGGCGCGCGGGCAATTGCCGTGCAAGCCGACGTGGCGAAAATAACCGACATCGAGCGCCTGTTTGAAACCGCCCGAACGCACTTTGGAAAAATTGACATTGTGGTGGTAAATGCCGGCGTCGAGCTGGTGAGCCTGCCCGTGGCGGACTTCACCGAGGCCCAGTACGACCAGTTGTTTGACATCAATACCAAAGGAGCCTTTTTTACGATGCAGCAGGCCGCCCGGCACGTGGCCGACCACGGCCGGATTATTTACGTCAGCTCCAGCACGGCCGGCTACCCCCGGCCCGGCTACGCGCTGCACGGGGGCAGCAAAGTGGCGCCGCAGTACCTGGTGCAGGTGCTGGCGCAGGAAATCGGCCCGCGCGGGGTGACGGTTAACGCCATTCTGCCCACCGTCACGCAAGGGGCCGGCATCCACGCCACGGGGGCCGACAAGGCCCGCCTCGACCAGTTTGTTAAAGACTTTATGCCGATGGGCCGGATAGGCACCGTGCAGGACGTGGCCAACGTGGCCGAGTTTTTTGCCAGCGAGCTTTCGTCTTTCGTCAGCGGCCAGCACCTGCTGCTGAGCGGCGGTGGGCTGACCTAGCCCCTGTCCTGAGAACGGCGGCGGTGCCCGACGGAGCCCGCCGCGCCTCACAGCTCGCCCAGGCGCTGGCCTTGCTGCCGGCCGGCGCGCGGGTGCTTGGCCTGGCCCACCACCTGCGCGCCGTAGATGCCCGTGTGGCCCGAAAACATATACGCCACCACGCAGGCCAGCGCCAGGTACACGGCCGCGTGCGTGCCAAACAATTCGAGCCCCAGCAGCAGGCAGGCCAGCGGGGTGTTGGCCGCGCCCGCAAATACGCCCACGAAGCCCATGGCCGCCAGCAGCGCCACGGGCAGCGGCAGTACCACGGCCAGCGCGCTGCCCAGCGCCGCGCCCATGAAAAACAGCGGCGTGACCTCGCCGCCCTTGAAGCCGCAGCCCAGCGTGAGGGCCGTGAGGGCCAGCTTCCAGGCAAAATCGGTGGGGGCCAGCGGGTGCTGAAACGCTTCGACGATGACCGGGATGCCCAGCCCGGCGAAGCGCATGGTGCCCAGTGCCCACATGAGCCCGGCCACCAGCACGCCGCCCACCACCGGCCGCAGCGGCGGGTAGGCGAGGCGGCCAAATGCCTTGCCAACCGCGTGGGTGAGCGCGGCAAAGCCGCGCGCCGTGAGGCCAAAAACCGCCCCGGCCAGCAGGGTGCAGCCCAGCAGCAGCGGCGTGAGCGGCAAGGCGGCCAGCGTGGGGTATTGGGTGTGGCCCACGCCCCAGGCCCGCGTCACGCAGTCGGCGATGACGGCGGCCAGGAAGCTGGGCAGCACCGCCTCGTAGCGAATGGAGCCCAGCAAAAAAACTTCGAGCCCAAAAACCGCCCCGGCCAGCGGGGTGCCAAACACCGAGGCAAACCCCGCGCTCATGCCCGCGATGAGCAGCAGCCGGCGCTCGCGCGGGCGCAGGCCCAGCCGGCGGGTGAGCTGGTCGGCCAGGGCGGCGCCCATTTGCACGGCCGTGCCCTCGCGCCCCGCCGAGCCGCCAAACAAGTGCGTAACCAGCGTGCCGCCGAGCACCAGCGGCACCATGCGCAGGGGCAGCGGCGCGGTGGGGCGGTGAATTTCGTCGAGAATCAGGTTGTTGCCGCGCACCACCCGGTCGCCAAAATAATGGTACGCCAGGCCGACGACCAGGCCGGCGGCCGGCAGCAGCGCCAGCGCCCAGGCGTGGGCTTCGCGCCAGCGGGTGGCCCACTCAAGCGCCACCAGAAAGCCGGCCGAGGCCGTGCCGGCGAGGGCCCCAATCAGGCCGCTAATCAGCAGCCAGCGCAGCAGAAAAAGCGGGGCCGAAAAAGCCTTCGGAATCTGCACCCAGGCGGGCAGCAGGCGGGAGCAGTCGAAACGGTGGGCCACGGGAGCAAACGGTGTGATGAGCCAGGCGGCGCGGCCACCCTGGCCGGCCGTTGCGTAGGAATCATCAGCGCGGGGCACGGGGCTCCGGCGGTTCGCGGTGGCAATCCATCACCGTCAGGCGGGCAAATATAGGGACGATGCCCACTGGTTTGGTGCCACCGTTTTAGCCGCCGTCCATTTTACGAAGGGAAAACGGCCCTTGGCGGCGAGGGTAAGGGAACCGGTTGTGGGGCCGGGGCGCCGTAGCTTGCACCTTTGGGCCGGCGCGCTGCCAGCTGGCCCTGGCTCAATCTGGCTCGCATGGATTTGCTTACGGTATCGGGCATCGGCCTGGAGGAAAACGGGAATCCGGTGCTGCAAGGCATCAGCTTCAGCCAATCGGCCCACCAAAAGCTGGCCCTGGCGGGCGAGTCGGGCGCCGGCAAAAGCACGCTGCTCCAAGTCATTGCCGGCCTGATTCAGCCCAGCGCGGGCGAAGTGCGGGTGAGTGGGAGCCGGGTGCGCGGCCCGGCCGAAACGCTGGTGCCCGGCCACCCCGGCGTGGCCTACTTGTCGCAAAAGTCGGACCTGCCCCACTCGCTGCGCGTCGAGCAGGTGCTGCGCTACGCCAACAAGCGCCCGCCGGCCGAGGCCCAGGCGGTGTACGAGCTGTGCCGCATCGACCACCTGGCCGGCCGGCGCACCGACCAGCTCTCGGGCGGCGAGCAGCAGCGCGTGGCCCTGGCGCGGCTGTTGCTGGGCGGGCCCCGGCTGCTGCTGCTCGACGAGCCCTTTTCCAACCTCGACCGCGTGCACAAGCGCGTCCTCCAGGCCATCATCGACGAGCTGGGCCAGCGGCTGGGCATCACCTGCCTGCTGGTGTCGCACGACGCGGCCGACACGCTGCCCTGGGCCGATGAAATCCTGGTGCTGCACCGGGGCCGCGTGGTGCAGCAAGGCCCGCCGGCGCGCATCTACCACCAGCCGGCCGATGCGTACACCGCCGCCCTGTTTGGCGATTACAACCTCGTGCGCGGCGCCGACCGCCGGGCCCTGGCGCCCAAAACCAGCCGCCGTAAAGCCCAAAACCCGCTGCTCGTGCGCCCCGAGCAGTTTCAGCTCGGGCCAGCCGGTGGCAGCGGGCTGGCGGGCACGGTGCGCGCCGTGCGGTTTTATGGCAGTCGTTACGAAGTCGAAGTCGCGCTGCCGGAAAATGTCGTCCGGGTCAGCACCGGCTCGGCGGCCTTTGCCGCGGGCGATGCCGTCGCGGTCTCGGTTGCGGCCGGGGGCGGCTGGATTGTGCCGGTGGCGTGAGAGCCGGTTACAACAGCAGTTTCCTATTCAGTGTACCGTTGTTAGGGAAATTAAAAATGAAGAATTAAAAATTAAAAAGCTGACGGGTAGGTTTTTAATTTTTAATTCTTCATTTTTAATTATGTTCAATGTTCACCGAAGCTGAAACGGCTCTAATACTGTCCTATCGAGAGCAGCACCAGGGTGCAGGCTTCTTCCGTGAGGATGCCGCGCTGCTGGGCCAGCTGCTCCAGCTCGGGGTTTTCGGTGCCGGGGTTGAAGAGAATACGCTTGGGTTTCAGGTCCAGAATGTAGTCGTACCAGGCCGGCTGGTTTTGCGGCCCGACGTAGAGCGTGACTGTGTCGACGTCTTTTTCCTGCGGGCGGTCGGTGTGAATGGTCAGGCCCGCCACTTCGCCTTTGCGAATGCCGACGGGCACGACCTCGTGGCCGTGGTTTTTGAGCATGTGGGCGGCGCGGAACGAGTACCGCGCCGGGTTGTCGGAAGCGCCGAGAACAAGGGTCTTTTTCATGGAAGTCGAATAATAACAGGAATCAATGCCGCGGCAATCGCACGCCGTGCGAACGGCGCGGGCCCTAAATTGGCCCTAAATAATACGCATTGGCCGGGGTAACAAACGGAAGTGCCGCATCATTCCGCGCCACCGCACCGGGGGCGCCGCGCGATAACCGCTTCTACGACAAAACGGCTAAAACCGCTTCGGCGCACCGCTCGCCGTCCATCGCCGCCGACACGATGCCGCCCGCGTAGCCCG
>CAXTCS010000079.1:0-17052 GCA_964242365.1 uncultured Hymenobacter sp.
CGCTAATTCCTGACCTACCCCCCCGCCTCGCATGGCCGAAATCATACCCGAATTGTTCGTGGTCGGGGCCGGCCCCGGCGACCCGGAGCTGCTGACCCTCAAAGCCTACAAAGTGCTGCAAACGGCCGCTGTCGTGCTCTACGACAACCTGGCCAACCAGGAGCTGCTGGCCCTGGCCCCCACGGCCTGCGAGTGCATCTACGTGGGCAAAAAACCCTACGGCGAGTACACCCCGCAGGAAACCATCCACGCCTTAATTCTGGAAAAAGCCCGCACGAAAGGCCGCGTGGTGCGCCTCAAGGGCGGCGACCCGTTCATTTTCGGGCGGGGCTTCGAGGAAATGCTCTTCGCCCGCGCCCACGGCATCGCGGCGCACTACGTGCCGGGCATTTCCAGTATGCAGGCCGTGGGCCTCGAGGACATTCCCCTCACGCACCGCGTGGTGAGCGAGGGCATCTGGATACTCACCGGCACCAAAAAAGACGGCTCCCTCTCGGCCGACCTGCGCCTGGCCATGCAAAGCAACTCCACGGTGGTCATCTACATGGGCCTGAAAAAGGTGGCCGAAATTGCCGCCGCCTACTGCGCCGAGGGCCGGGGCGCTACGCCCGCCGCCGTGGTGCAGCACGCCTCGCTGCCGCAGCGCAAAGTGGCCATCGGCACGGTGCAGGAGCTGCCGGGCATGGTGTCCGCCCAGGGCATCACCTATCCCGCCATTATTTTTATTGGCCATGTGGTGGGCGTGGGGCGGGAAATCGGGTTAGGCTAACACCTTGCTCACCAGGGCCAGTGCCTCCGGCGTCAGCGGCAGCTGCAAGGCCAGCGCCTGGCCGCGGGCCGTCATTTTGGGCCAGGTTTTCTGCACTATCTCAATCACCTTTTCCTCCGGGTGCTGGGCGGCGAAGGGCAGGAAATAATGCTCCAGAAACACCAGGCAGATGACATCTTCGAGCAGCTGCACCTCGGGGTCGTCTTTCAGGCGCAGCTTCTGCACCAGCTCCTGCACGCGGGCAATGAGCCCGGCCTCGTAGCCGACTTCGGCCAGCAACCGGCCGGCCAGCTCGGCGTGGTACTGCTTGAGGGTGTTGCGCCACTGGTGGTAGCCGGGGCGCGTCATCGGAAAATTCTGCCTCGGAATGACCCAGCGGCGGATGTGCTGGCAGCGGGCGGCCAACTGCACGGCCTCCGGGGCGGCGGGCGCTACCTGCGCCAGGCGGGCGCTCATGCGGTGGGCGTAGAGCACTTCCTTAGGCCAGCTGTGGCCGGCGGCGTCAGTTTCCTGGTGGGGGTCTTCGGCGTTGGCGGCATCGAAGGCGGCGAGGGCGGCGGCGAAGCGCGTAGGGTCGGGGAGGAGGGGCACGCGAGGGGGCGGCGCATGGGAGCACCGCTGCAAAATAGCGCCTCTTAGTCCTTGTGCACGTCGCGGAAGCGCAGCATGTCCAGCAAGCGGAGTTCTTTGGGCGTGTCGAAGCCGCAGGAAGTGGTGAATTTTTCGGGGTTGTGATAGGTGCCAAAGAGCATGTCCCACCACACGATGTCGCCGTAATTATTGGCGTGCTTCTCGTATTCGTGGTGGATGCGGTGCATTTCCGGGCGCTGAAAAACGTAGCCCACCCAGCGGGGCGTGCGCACGTTGGTGTGGTAGAAAAACTCGCCCAGTGCCGTGCAGAGCGTATAAATGGCCCCCGCCTCGGCACTCAGTCCCAGCAGCGTGTACACGAGCAGCCCGCCGATAATCGAGTTGACAGTCATTTCCAGCGGGTGCTTGTAAAACGAGGTGATGACCTCAATGCGCTGGGGGCTGTGGTGAATCTGGTGGAAGTGCTGCCACAGAAAATCGACGGTGTGCCGCCAGCGGTGCCACCAGTAAAACACGAACGTGGCCACTACGTAGGCAATGACCCCGCCCGCCCAGTTGGGCACGTGCCGCGACAAGTGAAACAGCGAATAGGCCGACAGCCATTTCTCCCAGCTCAGGCCGGCGGCGATGACCACCGCCAGCTGCACGAAATTAACGGCCAGTACCCGGATGGTCCAGGTTGGCACGGCCGGTAGTTTCCAGCCCGGAATCAGGCGTTCAAGGACAAAACAGCCGGCGAACACGGCCAAAATAATGGGAAGCATAGGCGTTGGGGGTGAGGTGGTTGAACGCCTCAAAGGTCCCGGCCACCCCGCGCCTTTTTCATGACAATTGTCATTTTCGCCGTGCGGCTAGCCATTGTTAGCTGGTAGCGCGAACTTTCCAGTTCGCGTCCCCGCGCCATTATGGCCGCTCCAATGGCGCTGGGACGCGAACTACAACCTTCTCGCTACAGCCTCTATGAGGTGGCTTTGTTGCGCAGGCGGCTCAGGGTTTCGGGGGCCATGCCCAGGTACGAGGCAATGTGCTGCACCGCCACCCGCTGAAACACCGTCGGAAAGTCGCGCAGCAGCAATTCGTAGCGCTCGGCGGCCGAGCGCGAGCGCAGGTGCTGGGCCCGTTGCTCGCTGCGCACGTAATAATTCTCCACCAGCCTCCGGCCAATGAAATTGAATTCGGGAAAGTCGCGGTAAAACCCTTGCAGCTGGTCGTGGCTGATGGAATGGACCACGGCGGGCTCCAGCAGCTCCAGGCATTCTTCGGACGGCTGCTGCGTAAAAAAGCTCAGGATGGAAATCACGAAGTCGCCGGCCTGCATAAACCACGAAGAAATCTCGCGGCCGTGCAGCAGCGAGTAGCCCCGCACCAGGCCGGTTTCCAGGAAATATACCCGCCGGGCCACCTGGCCCGGCCGGAGCAGCACCTGATGGGCGGGCAACTGCTCGGTGAGCACCGCCAGCAGCAGCGCATCGGTCAGCGCCGGGCTAAGCGGCTGAATGGTATTGAGAAAGGCAATAAACCGGGTCATCTGATGAAAATAATGCGGTAGAACAAACCGCCTGTTGCCAATAGAATGATTCGCGCCGCAAACCTTTTGCGTGGTTTGCGGGTATGAACATCCGAAATAAAATTGGGCTGGCGGCTGCCGCCCGTTTTGGTTTCCGTTTTATCTTTGTGCCCGATGACCATTTTCCCCGCCGTTGTTTGTGCTGTTGCCGAGGCCCCGTTGGCGGGCCGTCGGGCGGTTGCGGGCGGGCATCACCACCATCTGTGGGGGGCCGGGCAGCGCGCCGGGTGCTAGGTTAGCACCGGCCGCCCGCGCCTCCGCCGCCGCGTTCCGGACCCTCCGCGCCGGGTTTTCTTTTAATTTCCGGGAGATTCTGCCACCGTTCCTTCGCGTTCGGGCCGAGTTGATTCGTGCTCCGGTCGGAGCGCGGCCCGCCTGTTTACCTGTTTCATGCTTCGATTAGCCATTCAAAAATCCGGTCGCCTGAGCGAGGATTCCCTTGCCCTCATCCGCGAATGCGGCATCAGCTTCCTCAGCACCTCGTACAAGCTCAAGACCGAGGCCACCAATTTCCCGCTCGAAATCCTGTTTTTGCGCGACGACGACATTCCGGGCTACGTGAAGGACGGCGTGGCCGACCTTGGCATCGTGGGCCAGAACGTGCTGGTCGAAGCCGGCTACCCCAGCCTCGAAATCGAAGCCCTGGGCTTCAGCAAGTGCCGCCTGAGCCTGGCCGTGCCCCGCGCCGACGCCTACGCCTCCGTGGAAACCTTGCAGGGCAAGAACATTGCTACCTCGTACCCCAACATCCTCGGCCGCTACCTGGCCGAGCACGGCGTGCAGGCCCACTTGCACACCATCAGCGGCTCGGTCGAAATCGCGCCCAGCATTGGCCTGGCCGAGGCCATCTGCGACATCGTGAGCAGTGGCTCGACCCTGCTCGGCAACGGCCTGCGCGAAGTCGAAACCGTGTTTCGCTCCGAAGCCGTGCTCATTGCCCAGCCCCACCTCACCGCCGAGCAAACCGGCTTGTTGGAGCAGCTGCGCTTCCGCATGCAGGCTGTGCGGCGGGCCAAGCGCAGCAAGTACATCGTGCTCAACGCCCCGCTTTCGGCCCTCGACGAAGTGCGCCGGCTGCTGCCCGGCATCAAGTCGCCCACCGTCACGCCCCTGGCCGAAGCCGGCTGGGTATCGGTGCAGTCGGTGGTGCAGGAAGACGAGTTCTGGCACATCACCAGCCAGCTCAAAGCGGTGGGCGCGGAGGGCATTTTGGTGTTGCCCATCGAAAAGATGATTTCCTAGCCCGGTCTGCCATGCAGCTTTTCTCGTATCCCGACCCCAGCACCTGGCCCGCGCTGCAACAGCGCCCCGCCGCGGCCGAAGCGCCCCAGGTAGCCGCCCGCGTGCGGGCAATTTTTGAGCAGGTGCGCGCCGGCGCCGACGCCGCCCTGCTGGCCCTGGCCGCCGAGCTCGACCACGCCGCGCTCACCGGCCTGCTGGTTTCCGAAGCCGAATTTGCCGCCGCCGCGGCGCAGGTCCCGGCCGCTTTGCAAGCTGCCATTCACCAGGCCAGGGCCAACATCGAAACGTTTCACGCCGCCCAGCGAGGGCCCGAAATACGCCTCGAAACCATGCCCGGCGTGGCCTGCTCGCGCCGGGCGGTGCCGGTGCAGCGCGTGGGGCTGTACGTGCCGGGCGGCACGGCGCCCCTGTTCAGCACGCTGCTCATGCTGGGCGTACCGGCCCGGCTGGCCGGCTGCCCCCAGGTGGTGGTGTGCACGCCGCCCCGGCCCGACGGCTCGGTGAGCCCGGTTATTCTGTTCGTGGCCCGGCTGCTGGGCATCGCCACCGTGGTGAAAGCGGGCGGCGCCCAGGCCGTGGCGGCCCTGGCGCTGGGCACCGCGAGCGTGCCGGCCGTCGATAAGATTTTCGGGCCCGGCAACCGCTACGTCACCGCCGCCAAGCAGCTGGCCGCCGCCGAGTTCGGCGTGGCCATCGACATGCCCGCCGGCCCGTCCGAAGTCCTGGTCATCGCCGACGCCAGCGCCAACCCCGCGTTCGTAGCCGCCGATTTGCTGTCCCAGGCCGAGCACGGACCCGATTCGCAGGTGGTTGTGCTCAGCGACTCCAGCCAGGTATTGGCGCAGGTGCAGGCCGAGCTGACGCGCCAGCTGGCCACGCTGCCCCGCCGCGACGTGGCCGCCCAGGCGCTGGCCAACAGCCGCGCCGTGCTGCTGCCCGATGCTGCCGCCATGCTGGCCTTCTCGAACCAGTACGCGCCGGAACACCTGATTTTGGCGACCGATAACGCGGACGCCCTCGCCGCGCAAGTCACCAATGCCGGCTCGGTGTTCCTCGGCCACCTCACGCCCGAAGCCGTCGGCGACTACGCCTCCGGCACCAACCACACGCTGCCCACCAGCGGCTACGCCCGCCAGTACAGCGGCGTGTCGCTCGACTCGTTCGTGAAGAAAATCACCTTTCAGCGCCTCACGCCTTCGGGTTTGCAGGCCCTTGGTCCGGTGGTCGAAACCATGGCCGAAGCCGAAGGGCTGGCCGCGCACGCCCGCGCCGTGGCGTTGCGTCTGGCCGCGCTGCCCGCGGCTTCAAAACCCGGTACCGCCGCACAAGCCGAGGCGCGGGAAAATTCGTACGCCGGCCTCATCCGCCCCAGCGTGGAGCGTATGCAGCCCTACTCGTCGGCTCGGGATGAATTTGAAGGCCTGGCCCCGGTCATGCTCGACGCCAACGAAAACAGCCTCGGGTCCGTCGGTCCCGACGATTTCAGCCGGTACCCCGACCCGCACCAGCGCGCCATCAAAGTTGATTTGGCGCGCTTAAAAGGCGTGGCGCCCGCCCAGATTTTTTTGGGCAACGGCTCCGACGAAGCCATCGACTTGCTGGTGCGGCTCACCTGCACGCCCGGCCAGGACCGCATTGTCATCTGCCCGCCCACTTACGGCATGTACGAAGTAGCGGCCAACCTCAACGACGTGCGCGTCGAGCGCCTGCCGCTCACCCCCGATTTCCAGCTCCCGGCCAACGCGGCGGCGCTGCTGGCGGCGTCCACGGCCAAGCTGCTGTTCCTGTGTTCGCCCAACAACCCCACCGGCAATCTGCTGGCGCGGGAGGCCGTCGAAACCATTTTGCGCACTTTCCGGGGCCTGGTAATAGTCGACGAAGCGTACGCCGACTTTGCCGCCGCTCCCAGCTGGACCACCCGGCTGGCCGAATTTACGCGCCTGGTGGTCTTGCAGACCTTTTCCAAAGCCTGGGGCCTGGCCGGCCTGCGCCTGGGCGTGGCCTACGCGGCGCCGGCCCTCATCGCCTACCTCGACAAAATCAAGCCGCCCTACAACATCTCGGCCGCTACCCAGCAGCACGCCCTGGCGGCGCTGGCGGCCGCTCCGCAACTGGAAGAACTGCGGGCCAACCTGCTGGCTGGCCGCACCTGGCTGGCCGCGCAATTGCCCCAGGCAGGCATCGTGGAGCACATTTTTCCTTCCGATGCCAACTTTCTGCTGGTGCGCTTCAACGTGGATGCCACGGCCGTGTACGACCAACTGCGCAGCCGCGGCATCGTGGTGCGCAACCGGACCACCCAGCCCGGCTGCGCCGGCTGCCTGCGCCTGACCGTGGGCACCGCCAGCGAAAACACCCGGCTTATTGAAGTCCTGGCCGAAATCGGCGCAACGGCAGGAGCGGAGCCCCTCACAAAATCAACCGCTGTCCGCTAACGCCGGCCCGGCCGGCCTTGCCACGCCGCTAATTGCTCATTGTTAACTGTTATCTGACTTGAAAAAGGCCCTGTTCATTGACCGCGACGGCACCATTTTGGTGGAACCGCAGCCCAGCCAGCAAATCGACGGCCTCACGCCCGACAAGTTTCAATTCTTGCCGGGTGCCATCAGCGCCTTGGCCCGCATTGCCCACGACCTGCCCGAATACGAGTTGGTGCTCGTCACCAACCAGGACGGCCTGGGCACGGCCAGCTTTCCGGAAGCCACGTTTTGGCCGGCGCACCAGCTGATGCTCGATATTCTTGCCGGCGAGGGCGTCCACTTCGCCGCCGAGCACATCGACCGCAGCTTCCCGCACGAGGGGCTGGCCACGCGCAAGCCCGGCACCGGCCTGCTGGGCCATTACCTCGACCCTGCGAATGCCTACGACTTGCCCAATTCCTTTGTCATCGGCGACCGCCTTACCGACGTGCAGCTGGCCGCCAAC
Organism: uncultured Hymenobacter sp.; assembly: GCA_964242365.1. Lineage (GTDB taxonomy): Bacteria > Bacteroidota > Bacteroidia > Cytophagales > Hymenobacteraceae > Hymenobacter. The sequence continues at coordinate 7,095 of CAXTCS010000079.1, forward strand.
CTGGGCAGCCAGGCAATCCTGATAGGAGTGGAGCCCGACCCCCGCGCCGCCCTCACCACTACCCGCTGGGAGGCCATCTTCCATTTCCTCCGCTACCCGGCCCGGGTGGCGGTCATCGAGCGCAATACCAACGAAACCCAAATTTCGGTGCGCCTCAACCTCGACGGCACGGGCCAGACCGATATTCATACCGGCCTCGGTTTCTTCGACCACATGCTGGAACAGCTAGGCCGGCACAGCGGGGTTGATTTATCCATAAGTGTAAAAGGCGACTTGCATATCGACGAGCACCACACCGTCGAAGACACGGCCTTGGCCCTTGGTACTGCTTTTGCCCAAGCTCTGGGCGACAAGCGGGGCCTGGCCCGCTACGGCTTTTTGCTGCCCATGGATGAAGCCCTGGCGCAGGCCGCCATCGACTTTTCGGGCCGTCCCTGGCTGGTCTGGAACGCCGATTTCAAGCGTGAGCGGGTGGGCGATTTGCCCACTGAATTATTCTTTCACTTCTTTAAGTCCTTCACCGACAATTCGCGGGCAACCCTCAACATTGCTTGCACCGGCGACAACGAGCACCACAAGATAGAAGCCATTTTCAAGGCCGTGGCCAAGGCCATCAAAATGGCGCTTCAGCGCGACGCTTCAGCCACAATTCCAAGCACCAAGGGCATTCTGTAGAACAATTTACAATTGATACAAATGAATAATAACTGAATTTTCGTAGATAGGCATTTTATTCATTTGTATCTATTAAAAGGACTCAAGATATGGAAATTGCAGTTGTGGATTACAAAGGAGGCAACGTACAATCGGTCTTGTTTGCTTTGGAGCGATTGGGCGCGCATCCAGTGCTAACCGCCGACCCGGAAGCTCTGCGCCGGGCGGATAAGGTGCTGTTTCCCGGCGAAGGGGAGGCCTCTTCGGCCATGCAGGCCCTGCGCGCTGCCGGGCTCGACCGGGTTCTTCCCACGCTCACGCAGCCGTTCCTGGGCATCTGCCTGGGCATGCAGCTGCTGGGCCAGCACAGCGAAGAAAACGATACTCCCATGCTGGGCCTGTTGCCTTTCAACGTGCGGCGCTTCGTGCCCAACGAAGCGCACAAAGTGCCGCACATGGGCTGGAACAACCTGCAAGCCTTGCAAGGGCCCTTGTTTGCCGGCCTCAGCGACGCCGACCACGTTTACTTCGTGCACAGCTACTACGCGCCGGTTGGCGCGTACACCACGGCCCAGGCGGCGCATCCGGCGCCGTTTAGTGCCGCCGTGCAGCACGGCAATTTCCACGGCGTGCAGTTCCACACCGAAAAAAGTGGCGCCGTCGGCACGCGCATTCTGGCCAACTTCCTGGCCTTGTAAGTTCACTCTGTTCACCCCCGACTCCCGTGGAAATCATTCCCGCCATCGATTTGCTGAACGGCCATTGCGTGCGGCTCAGCGCCGGTGATTTTGCCCGCCAGACTACCTACGATTCCGACCCCGTGGCCGTGGCCAGGCGCTTTGCCGATGCCGGCCTGCGCCGCCTGCACTTGGTCGACCTGGACGGGGCCCGCGCCGGCCGGCCCGTGAACCTGGCCGTGCTCGAAGCCATTGCCCGGCACACCGCGCTGGACATCGACGCCGGCGGCGGCATTCAAACCGATGAGGCATTGGCCCAGGTGCTCGGGGCGGGCGCCGCGCACGCCACGGCCGGCAGCCTCGCCGTGCGCGAGCCCGCCACCGTGCACGTCTGGCTGACGCGCCACGGGGCCGATACCGTCTTCCTCGGCGCCGATTTCAAAGGCGAACACATCCTCATAAATGCCTGGGCCGACCAAAGCCCGTGGACGTTGGCCGCCTTTGTGACGGCCTACCTGGCGGCCGGGGCAAGCACTTTTATTTGCACCGACGTGAGCAAAGACGGCCTCCTGCAAGGACCTTCGCTGGCCACCTACCGCACGTTGGTGCAACAGTTTCCTGCGGCCCGCTTCGTGGCGAGTGGCGGCGTAACCACCGTGGCCGACCTCGAGGCCTTGGCCGAAGCCGGGCTGTACGGCGCCATTATCGGCAAGGCCCTATACGAAGGCACCATTGCCCTGCCCGATTTGCGCCCGTTTTTGTAAAGGTCTAATTCAATAATCCCGTGGTCAAAAAACGTCTCATTCCCTGCCTCGACGTCCGCGACGGGCGCACCGTGAAAGGCATTCAATTTGAGGGCCTGCGCGACGCGGGCGACCCCGTTGCCTTGGCGGCCCGCTACGCCCGCGAAGGAGCCGATGAGCTGGTCTTTCTCGACATCACGGCCACCAACCAGCGCCGCCAGCCGCTCACCGCGTTGGTGCGCGACGTGGCGCGGGTGCTCGACATTCCCTTCACCGTGGGCGGCGGCATCGCCACGGTGGCCGACGTAGAAGCCCTGTTGCTCAGTGGTGCCGACAAAGTCGCCATCAATTCGGCGGCGCTGGCGCGGCCCCAGCTCATTGCCGATTTGGCGCGCCGCTTTGGTTCCCAGTGCGTGGTCGTGGCGGTCGATGCCCGCCTGGTGGCCGGCGAGTGGCAGGTGATGACCCGCGCCGGCACCACCGCGACGGGCCGCGAGGCCGTGGCCTGGTGCCGGGAAGCGGCCGGGCTGGGGGCTGGCGAGCTGTTGCTCACCTCCATGAGCCACGACGGCACCAAATCGGGCTTCGCCCTGGAGCTGACGCGCGCCGTGAGCGACGCCGTGCCCGTGCCGGTTATCGCGTCCGGCGGTGCCGGCCAGCCCTCCGATTTTACCGCCGTTTTCCAGTCCGGCGGGGCGGATGCGGCGCTGGCGGCCAGCATTTTCCATTTCAACGAAACCGCTATTCCAGCGCTCAAGCACTACCTCCACCTCGCCGGTGTTCCCATTCGGCCCTAATCTTTTTGTCCATGACTCCTGCTTTCTCCATTCCCGGCGCCTTGCGCTTTGACCCCGTTACCGGCCTGCTGCCGGCCATCGTGCAGGACGCCGACACGGGGCAGGTACTCATGCTCGGCTACGTGAACGAGGAGGCCTGGGCGCGCACCCAGCAGGAGGGACGGGTCACCTTTTTCTCCCGGTCCAAAAACCGACTATGGACCAAAGGCGAATCGAGCGGTAACTACCTCAAGGTAATAAGTCTGCACATCGACTGCGACGCCGATACGGTGCTCATCCGCGCGCAGCCGGCCGGCCCCACGTGCCACCGGGGTACCGTCAGCTGTTTCGAGCAGCCCGACCAGCCGATTGCCCCCGCGCCGCCAATCGGATTCTTAGCCGCTTTGGAACGGTTAATTGCCGAACGGCAACAGTTCCCCGAACGCGCGCCGACGTCGTACACCGTGTCGTTGTTTGCCAAAGGCATCGCCAAAATCGCCCAGAAAGTAGGCGAGGAGGCCGTCGAAACGGTCATCGACGCGGTAGCGGGCAACCGGGAGACGTTGCCTGGAGAAGTTGCCGATTTGTTGTATCACCTCTTAGTGCTGCTGGCAGTTACCGGCGTGCCATTGAGCGAGATTGTCCATTTGTTGCAAGAGCGGCATCGTGTGCCCAGTATCCGCCACCTTACGCAAGGACAATCGCCTGCTTAGAAGCATTTCAGCCAAGAATTCATAGATGAAAATTGGTGGCTTAACCTTTAAGCTGCCTCCTGATTTTTTCGAGTACAGCAATCGCAATTGCAACATCTGCTTCTTCAGTAATTGACAGTGTGGTGTTCACGCCCGGCCCACTGACTTGGATTTGATAGGTATTATTGGAAGAAGCCACCAGCACAAAAGGGTCGGACGAAGCTTTGGTTGCTGATGGAGTAATTGCAACTGGCGATACATCAGCAACAGCTTCTTCGCTGTCTGTGATTGGGGCGGGTTCCTTTGGGTTGTTGTCGCCCATGATTGGCGTTTGGGTCTCCAGTAAGCCAAATAGGCTGGCGATAGCGTCTTGATTGCCGGCGGGCAATGCTGTTCTAATAATCGGGCGCGTCGTGCGCCCTGTCTCGTTGTTGGCGGTTTCATTGTGAGCTAACGCCAAATCCTCTTTTTCTGCGTTTTCCGATTCAGCCAATATTCTTCCTGTGGGAGAGGTTTTGGTGCCTTGTCCCTCTACGTGGGTGTCTTCTTGACGAAAGGTATTCGCTATGGGTTGAGGATTGGCCAGTTCCCGCCGCGGAGACTGTTGCCTTGCCAAGGCATCTATGTCTGCTACAATGTTGTGCTCATTAAGTAGCCCAACCATGCGACAGCCATCCACAAATGCCTTTGCGACGCCCTGGGCGTTGATTTCTTCCACGCCGAATTCCCGAATGAGCATGACGTCGAGCATTTGTACCGGTAATTCCCGCGAGCGGAACTTGCGGCAAAGCTGCGTGAACAGGGGCGGGGCCAGGAAAGCCTCTCGGTGAAAAAGGAGTTCTTCTTGTTTGTCGTATGCATGCTTTATCCGCTTAAACAAGGTCGTGGTGCTCAGCAATTCTCGTTTGCTGGTTAACAGACCGAATTTTACTGCTGAGCCAATAATGGCCTTGAATGAGCCGCTTACCTTTCGGTTGAGCTTGCGTGCGGCCGTTTCAATGGTGCATTTTCCACCTGTATCATCGGTTATTTCGGCTAGCTCCCAAGCACCGGTATAACTTGTCCTGGGATAGTCTATAAGTTTAGGCATGTGTTTTTGGGTAAGTCTTGGTAGTATGTATCGAGCAAATATAAACTGGTAATCTAAATTTTACAAAGTATTAAAAAGTTAAAAATTGTGACAAATTTGTACTTTTTAATACTTAGCTATAGGGTTTGGTCTTAAGCTGGATGCATTAAAGTTAATTACCACAATCCGGTCTTAAATCTTGTGGAGCTACAGCGTCTTAAGAATCCTGGACACAAAAGAAATGGCAGTATTTACTACTAGCCTGAATTAGTTGGTCAGTACAATAACAGCATGTAAGTATTAAAAAGTACTAAAATGCTGTCTGATTTTGAACTTTTTTTTACCGGATTTTAAAATCATGGACTTATAAAGTTAAACTTCTGCCGGATACAAATTTAGCTTCAACTGAAATTGCAGAGCAGCACAGGCGCTTCGACTTGTGGAACGGCCTTCTTCGATTAGATTAAAACCTTCGCCTTCAGAAGAGCCTTCAGGTAAGAGCCTTGCCCCGGACTCTGACGTTATAAAGACTGCAGCGTTTGGGGTACAAGTACCAATACCAAAGACTGTAAACACGCATTCATTCAGTGTAGAAACCGAGCGCCACAAAAAAATAAATTTAGCTGCTTCGGAGTCGCATACTCAATTGGTTTCGGTTAGCTAAAACTCACAATAAACACGCATAGCTATCCGCCAAAAATTCAGTAAGTATTTGTCCTATAATTTATAGTACGTAAAATAGCGGGAAAATCCAATTTCGGGGAGTACAAAACTCCTATTCTTTGCAAAAATGCAAATTGAAAAATGGCAGGCCTCTTTGCTCAGCCGCAAACACACGTTTGATATTCCCTTCAACTGTTCGCGCCTGTTGCTGCGCCGGCAATCGTCCGTTTCGTACCTGGGTGACTTGGACTTGGGCGCTCGGGAACTGGTCACGGTGGACCATACGAACCTAAAATCCCGGGTTCGCTCGGAGGTATTCAACCGCGCCCCGCTCGGCGCGCTGGCCCTGGTGGCGTCGCACGGCGTAATGGGTGAGAAGGGTGATTTCACGGTGTTGGCTGTTCCGATTCGCGAACGCCTTGACGACATTTTCGGGTTCATCACCGATTTTGAACTGCAAATCACGCCGGGAAACGCGCTGCACACGGATGGCGACAACCGTTTGAAGCTGCTGCTCGATGATGCAATTGAGGGCGCCTGGTACGAGCTTTCGACGCGGGAGAACCCAATGGCTATGCCGTATTTCCACAAAGTGGAAGTGCTGCCTTCGGTGGCTGGTCCTAACGAACACGTTATTCAGGCCGATGTATATAATCATATCGTTTTCACTTCGGACCGCAACCGCATCTTGCGTATCGAGGTGACGTACTCGAACGGTCAGACGTACGATTATACGATTGATGAGCTGTTGTTGGAGAACTACTCGGAGCATCCTATTCTGGGCTTCCTGGGTCATCGCAGTCAGCCGACGCCCGCTAGCGAAATAAACGACGCCTACAAGCCTGTTTTGGCGGATTCCGCGACGCTGGTGGTAATGAACTGCCGTAACATCACCAAAATTGTGCTGCACACTGATGGCAGCATCGTTGAGGTAACGACGTTCGGCGTCGATTCCCTGCCCGCGTAATGATGTCGCGGATGAATTTGGACGGGGGCGCCGACGGCGCCCCCGGTCTGGACCTCGCCGCTGTCGGCTCCCTGTTCGGTCCCGCTGGTGGGGTGGTCGGGGGTGTCGTTAAGGCGCTCGGGGGTATGTTCGGCGGGCCGGGTACGCCGTACGGCTCCAATGAGTTCGACGGGCTGCACTCGCCCACCTTGCCCCCAATCGCGGCCTCTTCCATGCACAAGCCGGAAGCGGATATTTACGCGGCCTACGCTCGTGGGTTGGGTATTTCGGTCGAAGAGGTGGGTTTGCTGTTGCAACAGGATGCGGATTACGGCGGGCATGATATTAAGTACGTGATTGACGCTTGGCGCAATACCAACCTCAGCAACGCCCGTACCTACCTGCGTATCTACAACGAGCGCAACCCGCTGGCAATGATTCGGGAAGGGGTGAAGGGTCCGGCCGGGGCCGCTTACGCGGCTATGCCCGCTTATTCGCCCGCTGCGTTGCCGGCGCTCCCGCCTTCTAACGGCTTCGGCGGTGGTAGCCCGTTCGTGGCGGCTTCGGCCAATCCGCTGCCGGCCTCGAATGCCTTTTTGGGCATGAGCAAGGAGGAGGTACAAGCGTACATCAATGGCATCCTGGGCGGGGCCAAAAAGGGCGCGGTGGACGTGTTCACGACCTCCGACCTGGGGCACAATGTTCAGTCGCAAGGCGCGGCGGAATGGGCCAAAACCAATGCGCTGGCGCTCGGCCTCGGCGGCGTTATGGTCTTGGGTCTGGCAATCAAGGCTTTCACTAAATAATTATATTTCGCATATGAACGCGAATCTTCAACAAGTGGTAGCGGCTTCGGCTGCGGCGGCGGCGCAAACGGTTGACCCGGTGGAATCATTGGTCGTCAAGCCGACTGGCGGCGGGGGCCTCGGTTCCTCGGTTACGTCCTTTAAACAGATGGCCTCAAGCGCACAAAGTGCGTCGTACGGCTTCCTGCAAACGTGGTGGCGCGTCATCGGCGCGGTGGTCCTGGTGGCCGGCATCGCGTATTATTTCACTCTCGGCAAGGGCAAAAAGTCCGCCTATAAACGTCCTCGGTAATGTCTCGTAAGTACAATAATTCCCGCGAACGGCAAACCGCCAAAAAGGAGGATTCCGGTCAGAAAACCATCACTAAGCGCACGGGCGCCAAAGTGAAGGAATCCTACACGACGTACGTTGACGGCGTGGCCACGACGGTGGACCGCACCGTAGTAACCGGCTGGAACGTCTCGAACCGCTACGGGCTGGTTAAGCTCATTGCGGTGCCCGCCAAACTCAAGGACTCGGAAGAGTACGAGGTCGGCCGCGAAGATTCCAACGGGCGTAAAAAGTTCGTGAAGATGATTTGCAAAGTGAAGCATCCCGGCCCGGTGCTGCCGCTGACCGTCACCGGCTTCTGGGACGGCGAAACGCTGCACATTCCCGACATGGAAATGATTGCGCGCCCGTCCTCGCCCAACGGCGGCTATTTCGGCACGAACTACAATTCCGGCAAATAACGTAGCGTACGCTACAAATTTTCTTTACGCATATGAATAAGTTTCTGGTTTTTATGAACGCCAACATGGAGCGTATCAGCAAGTTACACGGCGCGTTTACCGTCGTGCATGATACGCTGAAAACGCTGTTGGATTCGCTGAATGAAATGCTGGGCGCGCCCAAACTGCCGCCCGGTGCCGGGGGCGGGGCGCTGGCCCAATAGCCCATTGTTCCACCGAAAAAAGGCCCTCGCCGCTAGGGGAGGGCCTTTTTTATGTCTTTTTCACAAATGAATAATAACCTGTTTCAGCTTCTGTACTACGCCTTTCGGCTCGGCTTTCCCGGCTGCAAGGTGTCGGCCGGCTGGCCGCTGGCGCAAGCCATTCACGAATCAGCGGGCTTTACCTCGGCGGTTTACAAGCGCACGAATAACCTGCTGGGCATGAAGGCGCCGCAAACCCGGCAAACGACGGCCAAAAACAAAGGGGGTGAGGGCTACGCGCAATATTCGTCGCCGGCTCAGTCGATTAAAGATTACCTGTACTGGCTGGACGTGCGCGGCATCCACACTGACGAGCAACTACTGGCGCTCCTCAAAAAACCGGCCTCGGCGGGTGGCTACGCGGGCGACCCGGCTTATGTGCAGCGGGTGCTGGCTACTTACAAGTCCCTGGCCGGGCAACTGGTGGACCCGGCGAAGCTGGGCGCCGTGGTGCTGGTCTTGTTTCTCACCGCTGCCGGTCTGGTGGCCTTCAATTCACAGTCATGATAAAATCTGTTTCTTCCGCTAAATCTTTTTACCGTGCGAATAAAACCGCTGTCCTGGTCGCGGCTGCGCTATTTGTGGTCTGGCGCTTTTGGGGCTTTTTCTCAGGCGTGTTCAACGTCCTTACTCCTGGTAATGGTCCTGGCCTGCTGGGCGCGCTTACGGATGCTGCGGAAAACGTTAAGGCCTCGGCCGAAGCTTCGCACAACGTGGCAATTACTAAAAACGTGGCGCCGGGCCAAACGGCGGCGTTTCTGGAACGCGCTAAAGCTGATGCCATTGCGATAGCGACGGCGCTAAAGGTTAACGGCATCATGGGTAGCTGGTTTCCCGCTGACCGGGATACGGCCTATAAGCTGCTCAAGCCCTACGCCCGTGTTTTGTTCGGCGCCGGGGGCAAGGTCGCGGTTACGAACGGGGTGCCCCATTTGCGCAATCCGGCCCAAACGATGCGGGTTTTACAGCCCTTCTACCACGAATACACCAACGGCCGCAGCCTGCTGGCTGATGCCGACGCGGTGTTCAATGACCGCACCGGTATGAGTGCATTTTACAAACAATATATCCGTCCCTAGCGATGTTTTACAAAGCTCCTTTACTGCTGGTCGGTTTGCTCTATTTGCAACTTTCTGGGCCCCTCGCGCCCCCGGTTTCGGCCATTGTGGCGCCGGCGCCCATCGTGGACATTTCGCAGCTTCACTTGCCGCAAACACCCTTTGAATGGGGTGTGTTCGTGGCAACGGCTATTGCCTTCCTCTTCATTCGCCGCTCTGATAAGCGCGTGATACAGCGCACCGTACGTTCGCACGTGCGCTCGGCGCTGGCCTCGGCGCTGGCGGCTGACCCTGCGGCCGGGACGCCGCCGCGTTCGCTGTTTAACGTGGGTACGGTGGTGGTCGGCGCGGGCGCGCCTCCGGTGCCAGTGGTCGATACGCCTAGTGCACAAGCTTATACGCCTAGCGCACAAGATGTTACGGCGTCGTAGTGGGCTGCGGCTGGCCGTGGCTCCTGGCTTTCAGCTTAGTGTGTTTGGCGGCGGGGTGCCTGCTGGCGTTGCTGCTGCTGCTGCGCTGGTTCCGGTGGCTGCGCTGGTGGTGGAACGCGAAAACGTGGCCGTTTACGCCTTCCCAGAAGCGGATTTGGACGGTTTTTTGGGCCTTAAAAAAGCGCCGCCAACAGCTTTATAAGCCTTTTTTGGTGAGCGGCCAGCGAACCCGCAGCCAAGCGCTAGCGAAGAAACACAAGTATCACCTGCTGGCAGTAGCCGGCGCAATTTCCTCCCTCATGTTTTCATTACCTGCCGCGCAAGACGCGGAAATAGCCCGTCTGGCGCCTGCCTTTGAGTGGCGGGCGCGTATTTTCTTGCTGGTCCTCGGCTGGCTGGGCTGGCGCGTCACCATCACCGATGGCCGGCGCACGGTGGCCGAACAAAACCACTTTCACGCGCTCAATCC
>CAXTCS010000080.1:0-16793 GCA_964242365.1 uncultured Hymenobacter sp.
CGGGCTGATGAACTTCGACGGCACCGGCAAAAGCCAGGAAGACGTGAACCAGGTGCTATTGGGCTTTGCCCAAAAACACGGCGTTAAAGTCATCTGCACCAACGACTCGCACTACGTCGACCAGACCGACTACGCGGCCCACGACCTGCTCTTGTGCGTGAACACCGGCGAGGAGCACAGCATCCCGGTCGGCGACGTCCGCACCAACTACTACACCCTGATGACGGGCAAGGGCGAGGTGAAGTACGACCTGCTCGACAACCTGCGCCGCGACCACAGCCGCGACGAGCGCGCCCAGAAACAGCTGCGCCGCATCGACGAAGAATTGCAGAAACCCAAGCCGCACACCCGCTTCGGCTTCGCCAACGACCAGTTCTTCTTCAAGACCCAGGCCCAGATGAACGAGCTGTTCAAGGACGTGCCCGAAAGCCTGGACAACACCAACGAGATTGTCGACAAAATCACGCCGCCCAAGCTCCAGCGCGACATTCTGCTGCCCAATTTCCCGCTGCCGCCCCAGTTTGCCAACGCCGACGAATTCCTGCGCGACCTCACCTACAAGGGTGCTTTTGAAGGCCCCAAGCCGCGCTACTCCGTGCGCACGCCCGAGGTCGAAGAGCGGCTGGATTACGAGCTGCGCATCATCCAGACGATGGGGTTTGCGGGCTACTTCCTTATCACCCAGGATTTTATCAACCACGGCCGCTCGGTGGGCGTGGCGGTGGGGCCGGGCCGGGGCTCGGCGGCGGGCTCGGCGGTGGCCTACTGCGTGGGCATCACCAACATCGACCCGATTAAGTACTCGCTGCTGTTCGAGCGGTTCCTGAACCCGGAGCGCGTGTCAATGCCCGACATCGACATCGACTTCGACGACGTGAACCGCCAGAAGGTCATCGACTACGTGGTACAGAAGTACGGCAAAACGCAGGTGGCCCAAATCATCACCTTCGGCACGATGGCGGCCAAAAGCTCCATCAAGGACGTGGCGCGGGCCATGGAGCTGCCCCTGCCCCAGACCAACGACCTCACCAAAATGGTGCCCGAGCAGGTGGGCACCACCCTGGCCAAGGCCTTCGCCGAAAACCAGGAGCTCGACATGATGCGGCGCGACGAGCACCCCGACAACCTGCGCGGCCAGATTTTGCGCCTCGCCACCCAGCTCGAAGGCTCGGTGCGCAACACCGGCATTCACGCCGCCGGCATCATCATCGCGCCCGACGACATCACGAAGTACATCCCGGTCTCGACCTCCAAGGAATCGGAGCTGCTCATCACCCAGTTCGACGGCAAGGTGATTGAGAGCGCCGGCATGCTGAAGATGGACTTTTTGGGCCTCAAAACCCTGACCATCATCGTGGACGCCATGCGGTTGATTGAGAAAAACCACGGCGTGAAAATCGACATCGACGACATTCCGCTCGACGACGAGAAGACTTACGCCCTGTACCAGCGCGGCGACACCATCGGCACCTTCCAGTTTGAAAGCGAAGGCATGCGCCAGTACCTCAAGGACTTGAAGCCGACGAACATCGAGGATTTGATTGCCATGAACGCCCTCTACCGGCCCGGCCCGATGCAGTTCATCCCCAACTTCATCAACCGCAAGCACGGGCGCGAGGAAATTGTGTATCCGCACGAGCTGCTGGAACCGATTCTGAAAAATTCGCAAGGCATCTGTGTGACTGGCGATACGCTCGTGCACGACGCGGATACCGGGGCGCGGGTGCGCATCGACGAGCTGGCCGGCCGCGTGGGCAGCTTCCGGGTGCAGGGCGTGGATGCGGACTCAAACCCGGCCGTGGCCCCGATTACCCGATTTTTTGATAACGGCGTGCGCGACGTGGTGCGGGTGCGCCTGCGCGACGGCGCGGCGGTGACAATGACGCCCGACCACCAGGTGCTCACCGAGCGTGGCTGGGTCGAAATCGGCCGGTTGGCTCCCGGCGATTTTATCGCCACGCCCCGGCAGCTCACCGTTGCGAACGAGGGCGATTACGACCTTGACCGGCTGCGTACGCTGGCGTATCTGCTGGCCGATGGTTCGCTTACCTCCGGGGCTTGCTGCGATTTCGTGTCGCAGAGTCCGGCCCTGGTAGCAGCGTACACGCGCAGCACGGAAGCGGCATTCGATAATGTATCGCTCAGCACCCTGCAACAAGTGCGCGACGTGACGCGCGTTTCGGCGAAGGTGGCCGACAAAGGCTTTTACCACGAGCCCACCACGCTGCTGGTGTGGCTGCGAGAGCTGGGCCTGAAAACGCAGAAAGGGGGCCTGAGTTCGCGGGAGAAATTCGTGCCCGAGTTCGTGTTTGGGCTGAACGCAACGGGCATCGCGCATTTTGTGGCCTCGCTGTGGGACTGCGACGGGCACGTAGGCGAGAAAATCTGCTTCTATAAAACCATCTCGCCCCTGCTGGCCCGCGACGTGCAAACGCTGTTGCTCCGGCTGGGCATTCGCTCGGCGATTTACGAAGCCAGCTACCGCAACGACGGCGACGAAACCGCCACCGTGGCTTACCAAATCAGCACCTACCAATTGCGCGAGTTCGACCGCGTGGTGGGGCCGCACTTGGTAGAAAAGCGCCGCGAATACGCCGACCGGGGCACCCCCAACCCCACCGACGCGGTGTGCCGCGAAACCTTCGTGGCCGAGCTGCGGCAGGCCTGGTCCGGTTCGGATAAGGCCCTGATGCGAACCCACGGCTTCGACCGCCAGCACCTGATGCCGGCCCGTCGGGCCCGCAACCCACGCATCAGCGCCGCGGCCGTGGCCCCGCTGGCGGCAGCGCTGGCCCTGCCCGCTACGAGCCGCAACCTGCGGGTGCGGTGGGAAGAAATTATCAGCATTGAGCCAGCGGGCCGGCAGCCGGTGTACGACATCGAAGTGGCCGGCATTCACAATTTTGTGGGCAACAACATCGTGCTGCACAACTGTGTCTACCAGGAGCAAATTATGCAGGCCGCCCAGATTATGGCCGGGTACTCGCTCGGTGGTGCCGACCTCTTGCGCCGCGCGATGGGCAAGAAGGATATGAAAAAAATGGCCCTGGAACGCGAGAAGTTCGTGAAAGGCGCTTTCGACTTGCACAAGGTGACGGCGAAGAAGGCTTCGGAAGTGTTTGACGTAATGGAGAAATTCGCCGAATATGGTTTTAACAGGAGCCATAGCGCCGCTTATTCTGTAGTAGCGTATCAAACAGGATATTTAAAAGCGAACTACCCGGCCGAGTACATGGCCGCCGTGCTCACCAACAACATGGGCGACATCAAGAAGGTGACGTTTTTCATCGAGGAAGCCCGCAAGCAGGGCGTGGCCGTGCTCGGCCCCGACGTGAACGAAAGCCTGCTGAAATTCAACGTGAACCAGGAGGGCGCCATCCGTTTTGGCATGGCCGCCGTGAAGGGCGCCGGCGAGCTGGCCGTGGAAAGCATGGTGGAAGAGCGTGAAAAAACCGGCCCGTACTCCGACATTTTCGACTTTGCCAAGCGCGTGAACCTGCGCACCGTGAACAAGAAAACCTTCGAAAGCCTGGCCCAGGCCGGCGCGTTCGACGATTTTGGCAAGCACCGCCGCCTCTACCTCGAAGCCCCGGCCGGCGACCAGAACCTCATCGAGAAGGCCATGAAGCTGGGCCAGCAGCACGCCGCCGCCAAGGAGAGCAGCCAGCACAGCCTGTTTGGCGCGTCGGCCTTTGGGGCGGTGGCCGCGCCGCTGCCCAAAATGCACGAAATGGAGCCCTGGAGCAAAACCGAGCAGCTGCGCCGCGAAAAAGAAGTGGTGGGCTTCTACCTCTCGGGCCACCCGCTCGACAGCTACAAGCTGGAGCTGGACGCCTACTGCACCTGCGGCCTCGACCTGATTGAGAACCACAAAAACAAGGAAATCGCGGTGGCCGGCCTCATCAACAACGTGCTGTTTAAGACCACGAAAACGGGCCAGCCCTTCTGCACCTTCACGCTGGAGGACTACGAAACGAGCATCAACCCGGCGCTGTTCCGCGACGACTACACCAAGTTCGCGCCCCTCATCAACCCGCGCAACTACCCCAACGAGCAGGTGCCGCCCATGTACGTGCGCCTCAAGCAGGAGCTGCGCCGCCACACCCAGGACCAGTGGGACCTGCGCATCCTTTCGATGCAGCCGCTGGCCGACGTGGCCGAAAAGATGAGCAAGGGCGTGCGCGTGCGCCTCGACCTGCGCACCGTGACCGGCCCGATGCTCGACCGGTTGCAGGACGCCATCGAATTTGCGCCCGGCGCCAAGCGCCTCGAAATTCAGTTTGTCGAGCCGCACGAGCACCTGGCCGTCGACATGTTTTCGCGCCGCTTTCAGATTGAGCCCAAAGTATTTATCGAGAAGATGCGGGAGTTGGAAATGGAGGTGTGCACGCTGATTTAGGGGCGGACGCCAGATGAGGATGGCAGACGGGCCGGCTCCGCTCAGCATGACGGGCTGAGATTTCAGACAGTAAACTGGTCCGTTGGTCGGGGCTTCCTGCCAACTCCCGGGCCGTACTGAACTTTCCCCGGTCCACCATGTTTAGCATCCAATATCTGCTACCTTGCGACCCCGTTGGCCGTACACGCCAGACTTTCTTAACCCCAACCCAAACTGAAATGGGACACAAAGCAATTGAAATAACCGACGCCAACTTTGACGAAATCATCAACGGCGACAAGCCCGTGCTGGTCGATTTCTGGGCCGAATGGTGCGGCCCCTGCCGCATGGTAGGCCCCGTGGTGGAAGAGCTGGCCGGCGAATACGAAGGCAAGGTCGTCGTTGGCAAAGTGGACGTTGACGCCAACCCCCAGACTTCCATGAAATTCGGCATTCGCAGCATTCCGACGCTGCTGGTCTTCAAAAACGGCCAAATCGTTGATAAGCAAGTAGGCGCCGTGCCCAAGCACGTGCTCGCCCAAAAACTCGAAGCACAGGTGACGGCTTAATGCCGTCGGTGCCAAACGCAAAAAGCCCCTTGCCGGTCTGGCAAGGGGCTTTTTGCGTTTGGTGGGTTGTTGTGCTTAGCGGGCGCGGCGGCGCTCCTGGCCGTCGTGCTTTTGGCGGTAGATGGCCCGGCTGGCCTGGTTTTCGTCCTTGCGGATGTCCTGGCGCTCGGCGCGGGTCACCACGCCGTCGGCTTTGGCGGCGCGCTTATCCTGGCGGATGTCGGCTTCGCGGCCTTTGAGGCGGGCGGCTTCGGGGCGGGTGAGCTCGCCGGAGGCCACGCCCTGGCGGATGCGGGCGCGCTCGTTGTGCTGGCGGGCGTTGATGACGGGCGTGCCCGTTTGGGCCATCGCGGCGGTGGAAACGGCGAGCAGCCCGCAGGCAGCCAGGAGCGAAAACAGGGTCTTTTTCATAAGATAAAAGGGTTGGTGAAGGGGGGAATGATGGCGGTTGGATAGGGCCGGGGCGGCCGGGTTTAATCGGGTCTCGGTGCAAAAGCAAAATGGCGCGCTGGGCCCGAAAAAGGCCCTTGATTGAGAGGGGGTTCCGATAGGGCGTCGTGCAGAGCACGGCGGCAACGAAAAGGCCCGTTTAAAACTTTGGTCCAAAATTTGAAAAGGGGCCAAAAAAGGCTACATTGCCAGCCAACCGCGAGGCCCGAAGCCTCGTAGGAGGCCCATCTTCTCACCCTTCATTTCCCTTTATATGAAGCGCATTCTCGGTTTCCTCGTTTCCTTGAGCCTGCTCGGCGGCTCCGC
This sequence comes from uncultured Hymenobacter sp., assembly GCA_964242365.1. Lineage (GTDB taxonomy): Bacteria > Bacteroidota > Bacteroidia > Cytophagales > Hymenobacteraceae > Hymenobacter. The sequence continues at coordinate 5,704 of CAXTCS010000080.1, forward strand.
GGCTCTGGCCCAAACCCCGGCTACCACGCCTGCCACAACGCCCGAAGCCACGACGCCGGCTACGACGCCCGCGGCCACCACGCCCGCGGCCACCTCGACCAGCACGATGAGCACCAACTCGTCGAAAATGACCACCCAGACGGCCCAGACGCCGGCTTCGACCACCACCACGAAGTCGAGCACGATGAGCGGCCCCGCCGGCATGACCAAATCGTCGACCATGACGAAACACCATGCCGCCATGCACAAGTCGAGCACCATGACCACGCCCTCGGGCATGACCAAAACCTCGACCAGCACCAAAATGAAAGCCGACGGCACGCCCGACATGCGCTATTCGGCCAACAAAACCAGCCACACCACCAAAATGAGCACCGGCCCCATGAAAGCCGACGGCACGCCTGACATGCGCTACAAAGCCAACAAGACGACCGTGAAAACGACCAAAACCAGAATGTAACTGGTTCAGGTTCTGAATCAGAAAGCCCTTGCCCGGTTCGGGTGAGGGCTTTTTTGTGGTCATTCGGCTGTTGGGGCGGCCGCCGTAGCGCGGCCGCCCCAACAGCTGCCTGCCTAACTTGCGCCTCTCATTCCCAACCCGCTACTTTATGCGCTACGCCCCCCTGGCCCCCGAGCTTTTTGTTGAAAACCGCCGCCGCTTTTGCGAGCTGCTGCCGCCGGCTTCGCTGGCCATTTTTCAATCCAACGACACCATGCCGACCAATGCCGACGGCAGCATGGCGTTCCGGCAAAACAACGACCTGTTTTACCTCTCCGGCGTCGACCAGGAGGAAAGCATCCTCGTCATCTTTCCCGATGCGCGGCTGGCCCACCACCGCGAAATCCTGTTCCTGAAAGAAACCTCCGAGCACATTCTCATCTGGGAAGGCTACAAGCTGACCAAGGACGAGGCCCGCACCAACTCGGGCATCCCGACCATTATGTGGCTCGACAGCTTCAAATCGGTGTTGCCCGCGCTGATGAACGAGGCCGAAAACGTGTACCTGAACTCGAACGAGCACATTCGGGCGGTGGTGGAGGTCGAGACGCGCGATGCCCGCTTCGTCAAAACCCTTCAGCAGCAGTACCCGCTGCATACTTACCGGCGGGCGGCGCGGCTGCTGCACCAGCTGCGCGCCATCAAGAGCCCCGAGGAAATTCGGGCGATGCGGCAGGCCTGCGACATCACGGGCAAGGCGTTTCGGCGGCTGCTGGGCTTCGTGAAGCCGGGCGTGTGGGAGTTTGAGATTGAGGCCGAAATCGTGCACGAATTCATGCGCAATCGCAGCCGGGGGCCGGCGTATGGCAGCATCGTGGCCAGCGGCAAAAACGCCTGTGTGCTGCACTACACCACCAACGACAACCAATGCCAGGCCGGCGAGGTGATTTTGCTCGATTTTGGGGCCGAATACGCCAACTACGCGGCCGACCTCTCGCGCAGCATTCCGGTCAGCGGCAAGTTTGGCCCGCGCCAGCGGCAGGTGTACGATTCGGTGCTGGCCGTGATGGATTTTGCCAAAACCCGCCTCATCCCCGGCACCGAAATCGAAGCTTACCACCAGGCCGTGGGCGAGCGCATGGAGCAGGAACTCATCAAGCTCGACCTGCTGAACGCCGCCGATGTGAAGAACCAAAACCCCGCCGCGCCGCTCTACAAGCAGTATTTTATGCACGGCACCAGCCACTACCTCGGCCTCGACGTGCACGACGTGGGCTATAAATACCGGACTTTCGAAGCCGGCATGGTGTACACCGTCGAGCCCGGCATCTACATTCCCGAAGAAGGCCTGGGCATCCGGCTGGAAAACGACATCCTGCTCACGGCCACGGGCAACGAGGATTTGATGGCTAATATCCCGCTGCAAGCCGATGAGATTGAAAGCCTGATGGGCCGGGGTTAAAGTAGAGAAAAGGATAGCGAGGAAAATAGCAGAACGTCATGCAGAGCGCAGCGAAGCATCTTGCCCGCTTCGTTGCCTCGATTGAGTTAGTGACTGCGGGCAAGATGCTTCGCTGCGCTCTGCATGACGTTCTTTTACGCCGTCACGTTCTTTTACGCCGTCACGTGCGTTACTTGCTCGTGGCTTGCACCAATTGCGGCAGGTACTTGCTGAGGGCTTCTACTTGCGAGCGGGTGAAATTGCCATCGACGGCCACGAGCACGAACGAATCGGCGACGTCGGGCAGGTTGCCCAGCGCGGCAAATTCGGATACTTTGTCGCCCGAGCCACGGGTCGACACGGCGTAGGTGCTGCCGCCAAAGCCGGCGGTGGAAATCGGGGTGTATTTCTGGCCTTGCAGAATGCCGGCGGCTTCCTGGCGCAGGCCTTGCTGGGCCAGCTCGCGGGCGGCGCCGGTGGTGGGGGTGAAGGTGATGACTTTGGCCGAGCGGATGCCCGTGATGCCGTTCGTCAGCTCGGAGCCGCCGAGGAGCTTGGCGGCTTTCACCAAGGCCAGGCGCTGCAGCAAATCGGCCGACCATTCGGTGGTTTTGAAGCCTTCGCGGCCGTCGTACTTAGAAAAAAACGAGGCCACGGTGCGGGCCGGGGAGCCGGGCCCGCCGGCGCGGCAGCCCACCAACAGCAAAAACAGGAAGAGGGCGGGAAATCGGAGTTTGTTCATCATGAAGCAAAGGTGGCAAGAAGTTGGGTGCGTTGTACGCGCCCAGCCCTCGCCACGGTTGCTTGGGGCCGGAATAAGTCGGGTTGGGATGGTCTGAATACTCGCGCATCGGTACCCGACTAAAAGAACGTCATGCTGAGCGAAGTCGAAGCATCTCGCCCGTGGTAGTAATTCAACCGATTGGTTTACTTCCCCGAGGGAGATGCTTCGACTGCGCTCAGCATGACGTTCCGTTACTCGGGTATTTAGGCGCGAGTACTTAAAACACCACCGAATTGAGAAAAAACACTTCCCGGGTGGGGCCGTGCTCGGCGTGTACGTGCTGGTAGCCGGTGGCCACGAAACGGCTGCCGAACCAGGGCAGCAGGTCGGCCTGGGAGGTGTCGCTCACCCGCTCGGGGCCGGCGTTGAAGGTGGCGCCGGAGCCGGTTTGGATGGGGACTTCCTGGTCGTTGGGGGCCGACTCGGCGCGGTTGATGAGCTTGTAGCGCAGCTTTTCTTCGTCGAGGTAGGCGAGCACGAGGCGGCCGTCGGGCAGGGTTTGCAGGCGAATGGCTTCTTCGAGGTCGTAGCGGTGGAGGTTGTCGACCACAAATACGTTGTCCCAGAGCAGGGCCCCGGCGCGGTCGAACCCGCAAACCAGCGCGTGGGTGGTCTGGTAGCCGTCGAAAATGCGGGAGCTGCCGTAGTAGCCGGGGGCGCCAAACTGGTTGCCCAGGTTGTTGTAGGGCCCCATGTAGCTGCCGTAGCTGTTGTAGCGGTAATGGGGCAAATACACTTCGGCCACCAGCACGTAGCCGCCGTCGGGCTGGGGCAGCAGCTCGTGCAGCAGCAGGCGGTAGTGCCAGCGCAGGGGCGGCACCGAGCGGGCGATGCGGCGCTCGGTGCGCAGGCGCAGGCGGGCCTGGCGGCTGGGCTTGAGGTAATCGAAAAAGTGCTTGAGGTGCAGAAAATCGTAGAAGCGCAGCGGCGACTTGGTGCCGGCGGTGGGGCGCAGGTCGGTGGCAAAAAGGCCCTGGGCGTAGGTGGGGTCGCGCAAAGAATAGGTGCCCATGAGCAGGCGGGCCGTGGTGTCTTGGGGCGGCGTAAGCTGGGCCGTGATGAGGCTCCGGTCGCTTTCGGCCTGCACAAACTCGGAGCTGACGAGCTGGCCGCGGTCGGTGAGCTGCTTGAGCAGCAGGCGCGACTTGCGGCCGTTGGTCTGGCTCAGCACGTACTCGGCGCGGCGGGTGGCGGCGTTGGCCACGAAGGTGAGCTGGGTGGGCAGCGGCTCGTAGATGGACGCCAAATACTGCATCTGGCCGGTGGCCACGTCGAGCAGCAGGGCCGTGACGTGCAGCTGGTCGTTGAGCAGCACGGTGGCAAACAAGTGGCTATCCAACGCCTTGAGCTCCACGATTTCGCGGCTCAGGCGGGTTTCGAACTGCTGGGTGCGCACCTGGCCCAACCGGCCGTTGTAGGCCGCCACCCACAGCCGCCCGCTGGTGTTGCGCGACACAAACAGGGCGTACACCGTGTTGCCTTCGGCGCACATGCGCGTGAAATCGAACTCGTCGGGCACTTCCAGCGTGGTTTCCTGCCGCAGGTGCAGCAGCTGGTCGTATTGCTGAAAGGCGAAATTGGATTTGTTGGACAAGGGCCGGTCGCGGCCCACGAGCAGCACCACGGTGCTGTCGGCGGGCAGGGCCTGCACGTGCACTTCGCTGCTCGATTGTTCGAGGGCCAGCTCGGTGCGGGCCGTTTGGGCGGGGGCGTTGGCCGGGGGGCGCGGCAGCGCGTGCTTCTGCGCGAGTAGCGCCGGCCGGCCGGCCAGGGCCCAGAGCGAAATCAACAGGAAAAAGTAGCGAACTCTCATGCCCTTACGCTGTAAAAAGCAACTGGAAATACCGTTCTCCAACGAGGGGTACCCATTCGAAAGTTACAACCGAACTGGCCTTTTGTGTGCTGACACGGACGGCTTTATTTCGCGCCCAGCGCCAGCACCGCGTCGAACTCTTCGGGCCGCACCGGCAGCACCGACAGGCGCGACTGGCGCAGCAGGGCCAGCTCGCTCAGCCGCGCGTCGGCCTTGAGCTGGGCGAGGCTGACGGGGCGGGAAAGGGGCTGCATGGGGCGCAGGTGCACGGCCACCCAGGGCGAGCCGGCCTCGGCGGTGGCGTCGGGGGCGGCGGGAGCGGCTACTTCGGCGATGCCCACCACGGCTTTTTCGCTCACGCTGTGGTAGAACAGCACCAGGTCGCCGGGCTGCATCAGGTTGAGGTTGTTGCGGGCCTGGTAATTGCGCACGCCGGTCCAGGCCGTGCCGTCTTCGGTCACAAACGTGGCCCAGGAGTAGGCTTCGGGTTCAGATTTGATCAGCCAATATTTCATCGAGTGACTGGGTGAGGGAGTAACTGAGTGATTTCATCGAGTGACTGAGCGAGGGAGTGACTGAGTGCCTGATAAAGCACATCAATGCGGTGCAAAGAAAGTGCACTTTTCCGTTCCCTGGCCGGCATTCTTTCACTCAGTCGCTCCCTCGCTCAGTCACTCGACGCAGTGACTCAGTCACTCGTGCCTACAGCGCGAAGCCCAAATCGAAGCTCACGATGTTGGCCACCAAATCGGTGCTGCGCTGGTAGTGGGCGTAGCGCAGGTCGAGCGATTTGAGGCGCATGATGCGGGGCTGGCCCTGCGCATTCTGTCCCGGCACGTGGAAGCGGCCGATGCCGTACACCGGCGAGTAGCGCAGGCCCAGGCCCTCTTTGTTGGCCGTGAAGGCCGAAAGGTCGTAATCGGAAGTATAGTATTCGTCGCTGATGGCGTGCTGCATGAACCCGGCAAAGTACCGGGCCGCCGTTTGGGTGTGGTAGCGGTAGAAGGGGTAGAAGACGAAAAAGGGCGTTATTTTGACGGGTAGCTCTAACTCGGCCGTGTGGGCGCGGATGCCGAAATTGTCGTTGTAAAAACGGTAGAAGGCGCGGATTTGCACCACGTCGGTGGCGTAGTAATTCAGGCGCAGGCTCACGGGGTATTTGAAGCGGGAGCGGGGCAGCAGCTCGGTTTTGGGGGCCGAGTCGACGTGGGCCGAAAAATTGCCGTCGTTTAGGGTGGGGGCGGGGTTTGGCGCGGGGTTGTCGCGGAAATACACCCGGTGGAAGGGCGTGCTCAGCAAGCCGTTTTGCGACACCAGCTCGGTGCTGAGGGCCGCTTGCAGCCGTTTGGTGAGCACCTGCGAGTAGGTGGCCGTGAAGTTGTAGGTCTGGCGGGTGTCGGTGCCGTAGTTGCGCTCGCCGCGGGTGGCCGTGGTGCCCGCCACGTAGCCGGCGCGCAGCTCCAGCGGCGTTATCAGCGTCACCTGGTCGAAAAATACCTGGCCCGCGAGGCTGAGCTGGCGGTTGCCGTCGCGCGAGGTTTTGGCAAACGAGCCGGCCGCGTTGAACGACAGGTAGTCGTACTCTTTCGACACGCCCGCGCCCACGCCCCAGATGGTGCCCTTGTACTTGTGCTCGCGGGTGTAGCCGAAATCGCCGTGAACGCGCACGTCGTGGCTCGAAGGCGTCGAGAGCGCAAAATCAATCCTGTCGGTCGACGCCGAGGCGTAAAAATCGGCGCCCACGTTGGCCGAAAGCCGGCTCACGGTGTCGAGCGGCACGTTGACGATGATGGCCGGGGGCACGTCGGTGAGGTGCTCGGTGCCGCGCCCGCCCTCGACGGCGCCGTGGGTGCCGGTCTGCTGGTAGTAGCCGCCGATGATGTCGATGGTGGTTTCGTCGACCGCGCGGCTCACCGGCACGGCCGGGCTCACGGGCGCGCCGTAGCCGTCGATGCGGTTGGGGCTGGGCGTGGCGCCGGGCTGGGTTTGGGCCAGGGCCGGGGCGGCCAGCAGGGCGGCAATCAGCAGGAGGAAAGCGTTTTTCACTGGGGTGTTTATTGGAAGAACGTCATGCGGAAGAACGTCATGTAGAAGAACGTCAGGCGGAAGACCGTCATGCCGAGCGCAGCCGAGGCATCTCGCGTGCTTCAACTAACTCACTCAATTGGATTACTGCCGCACGCGAGATGCCTCGGCTGCGCTCGGCATGACGTTCATCCGCCTGACGTTGTTTATAATTCTTAATTATTCCGCAATTCCGCAAAGTCTCAATTGCAGCCGCAGCCGCCGCCTACTTTGCCGCCGTTGGCTCCGCCGGCGCCTTCGCGGTAGCTCTCAAAATTCACCTCAGGGGTTTCGACTTTCTTGCTGGCCAGGGTCATGTCTTCGTCGTTGAGGTAGACTTTCTGGTAGGCTTTCACCGACACGCAGCTGGGCAGGGCCGCGCCGAGGGGCAGCAAAAACAGGCTCAGCGCCAGGCGGGGACGGGCCAGAAATGGACGGTTTTTCATCGGAATCGAGGCGGTAAATCAGGGCTGCGTGGCGGCGGCTCCGTGGTAAAAATTCAATTTCATGCCCCGCGACACCAGCGTGCGGTTGTCGTCGGTAATCAACGTGCAGTCGACGCCTTTCAGGGTGTTGATGAACGCCAGGCCGGCGGTGGGGCCTTTTACGAACACGACTTCGTCGAGGCCGTCGGCCAGCTCCACGTCGGGGCAAATGATGGTGACCGAGCGCAGGCCGATGGACGGGTAGCCGGTGTGCGGGTTGATGATGTGGCCGTAGGCCTGGCCGCCCACCGTGAAGTACTGCTCGTAGTTGCCGGCCGTGACCACGGCCACGTCGGTCACGTCGACCCAGGCGGCCACGCTGCGCGGGTGGTCGGGGTCGCCGATGGCCACGCGCCAGAGCGAGCCGTCGGCCTGCCGGCCCCAGCAGTAGATGTCGCCCGAGCCGTTCAGCAGCCCGCCTTTGATGCCGAGGCCGTCGAGCACCTGCTTGGCCCGGCGAATGCCGTAGCCTTGCAGAATGCCCGCCAGGTTGATGCGCATGCCTTTTTCGGGCAGGAAAACCGTGTACTGGGCGGCGTCGAGCCTGATTTTTTGCCAGCCGATGCGCCGCACCGAGGCCCGCACGGCCGCCGAATCGGGCAGGCCGGGGTGCGGCTGCCGGTCGAAATGGTAGAGCTTGTCGGCGCTGGCGAAGGTGATGTCGAAGGCGCCGTCGCTGAGCTTGGACAGGCGCAGGGTGCGGGCGATGAGGTCGAAGGTTTCGGGCGACACGGCCACCGGCCGCACGCCCGCCAGGCGGTTGATGCGCACGACTTCGGAGGTCGAATCCCAGAACGACATGAGGCGGTCGATGCGGTGCACTTCGCCCAGGCCGGCCCGCAGCGCGCGTTGGCCGGCCGAGTCGTCGTCGGCCACCACGGTGAAGGTGAAGCGGGAGCCCATCAAGTGGGCGCTGCGGGTGAAGGTGTGGCGCTGAACGGGGGGTATTTGGGCCCCACTCGGCTGGCTGCCGAGCAGCAGCCAGCCGAGCAGCAGCCACGTATTCAGCCTGGCTTTCCGACTCACTATCATTGATTTATGCAGCATCTGCACCGGCCCTAATCCTGACTAATCAACCAGCAAAGCGACTTACAGCGTCGGCACCACCGTTTTCAGGTAGGCCTCGAACGCGGCCGGGCCGCCGGCAATGTAGCCGGTTTTGGCCAGCACCTTGCCCTCGGGCGAAATGAGGACGGCCAGCGGAAAATCGCCTTCGTGGTTGAGCTGGGCGGCGGCGGCCTCGTTCAGTTTCAGCTGGGCGGCGGTGGGCTGGTTGCGTTTTTGGCGCGGGAAGTCGAAATGCGCCAGTATCAGCTTGTCTTTGGCGTAAGCCGCGAATTCGGGCTTGGCAAACACTTCCTGCTCGTACATGATGCAGGGCTTGCACCAGTCGGAGCCCGAAAAAACGGCCAGAATGGGCCGGTTCGTGGCTTTGGCCTGGGCCTGGGCCGCGCCGAGGTCGGCAACCCAGCCGGCGGGACCATCGGCCAGCACCTGCTGCGGCGCCGAAGCTACGGGCGAAGTAGGCTGCGGCGCGGCCGGAACCGGCGCGGCGGCGAGGTCTTTGCTGCTGCTCGGCGGGGTGGTGGCCGCGTGGGCGGTTTTGGTTTTGAGCTTGTGGTGCTGGGCTTTAACGGTGGTTTTTTGCGCCAGCGCCGGGCCGGCGCCCAGCAAAGCCAGCCCTAAAACGAAAGCCCGCGCCGGGCCGATGGTCGTTGCAAATGACATATCGAAGGAGAAGTTAGCGGTTGAAACCCCGGCAACGCTGCCGGGGGCCAGTCGGTTCTTACGGTTGGGGCAGGCCAGAGTTAAACCCGCGTGCCGTGCTGGCGCCTTTCTCCAAAGCTCCTGACAGATAATGAAAACGCCGTGAATAAACGCCAAACGTTAGCCGTGGTGCCACGACTTTTTGGTCGTGGCACCACTAATGGTTGAACGGCTTGGCTGCCGTCGTTCACGCAGTTAGTGGTGCCACGAAGCCCTGCGGGCGATTCGTGGCACCACGCCGTTTTAGCCCGGCATGACCGGAAATCGGCTCTGAATTGGGCAGCCGGCAATTACAGCTTCCGCACTTTCAGCACTTGCTTGTCGAGCGAAAGGATTTCCAACGTGTAATCGGGTTCCTGGCCGTCGGTGAGGTGGATACGCAGGCGGGTGTCGCCGTTGGCGGTCCAGGTACCGGGGCGGCCGGCCAGGCCGTCGGTGGGGGCGATGTCGAACTGCTCGAAGCGGCCGGCCGATTTGATGGCAAAGCCCGTGCGGCCCCGCGCCGGCGGAAATTTGTAGGTGTTGGGCCGGTACACCAGCGTGTCGCCGCTGGTTTCTTCGTGCGAGTTCAGCCAGGTGCCTTCGAGCTGTTTCATGGCGCTGGGCGAAGAAGTGAGGACGGCGCTGGACTTGTGCTGCTGGCAAGTAGCGGCCACCAGCAGGAGCGAAAGCGGCAGCAAGCGGGTGGCAAAAAGGGGTAATTGCATTGGTTTGGGCGAAATAAGAAGGCCGCAAGGTAAGGCGAATCGAGCACCGGCGGCGTTTTTGCGGCGTTGGCCGGCCGGCGCCGGGCCACGTAAAGGCGTGGGTACGCTACATTCGTGCCCTTAAAAACCCCTGCCCCGTGGATAACCGCGCCCTGACCCGCGCCTTCAAGCTGGCTGCCCAGCTGATGGAGCTGCACGACGAAAACCCGTTCAAAATTCGCGCCATCGAAGGCACGGCCAACGCGCTGGACGCGCTCAGCTTTCCGGTGTCGGAAATCGAGCGCTCGGGCCTGCCCGACCGCACCGGCCTGAGCAAAACCGCCGCCGCCAAAGTGGCCGAACTGCTCGATACGGGCACTTTTTCGGACTTGCAGCGCCTGCTGGAAGTTACGCCGCCCGGCGTGGTCGAACTGCTCGGCATTAAAGGCATTGGCCCCAAAAAAATCAGGGCCCTGTGGCGCGAGCTGGGCATCGAAAGCACCGAGCAATTGCGCGAGGCCGCCGAGGCCGACCAGGTCAGCAAGCTGAAAGGCTTTGGCAAAAAGACCCAGGAATCCATCCTGGAATCGTTGGAATTTGCCGGCCAAAGCAAGGGCAAATTGCTCTATCCGCAGGCCGAAAAGCTGGCCGACGACATTGCCCGGCCCCTGCGCGACGCCCTGAAAACCGAGCAAGTAGCCGTGGCCGGCGAAACCCGCCGCCGCCTCGAAACCGTGGAAACCGTGCGCCTGGTGGCCGCCACCGACAAGCCGGAAAAAGCGCACCAGCTGCTGAACGCCCTGGACAGCCTCACGGCCGACCCGCGCCGGTCGGGGCCGTTTGCGTGGCGCGGCACGGCCACCGAATCGGGCGTGCAGGTAGAAGTGCTGCTGGTGGCGGCCGAAGATTTTACGACCGAGCTTTTCCTGAACTCCGCCGCCGAAAACCACCTCAGCGAGCCGCTCCCCCCCACTCCCTCGCTCCCGCATTCCCTCACGCTTCGCCAGTGGGCGCGGCGCGAGAAATTTCAGCAGGAAGAAGCCCTTTACGAGAAAGCCGGGCTGCAATTTATCGTGCCCGAGCTGCGCGAAGGCTTGGGCGAAATTGCCCTGGCCGCCGAAAAAAAGCTGCCCCGCCTGCTCGAAGACGGCGACCTGCGCGGCTCCCTGCACAACCACAGCACCTACTCCGACGGCAACCACAGCCTGCGCGAAATGGCCACCTGGCTGCGCGACCACGGCTACGAGTACCTCGGCATCTGCGACCACAGCCAGGCCGCCCACTACGCCAACGGCCTGAGCGTGGAGCGGGTGCGCCAGCAACACCAGGAAATCGATAAGCTGAACGCCGAGCTGGCGCCCTTCCGCATCTTCAAAGGCATCGAAAGCGACATCCTCAGCGACGGCGGCCTCGACTACCCGAACGACGTGCTGGCCAGCTTCGATTTCATCGTGGCCAGCGTCCATTCCAACCTGAAAATGGACGAAGCCAAGGCCACCGGCCGGCTGCTGCGCGCCATCGAAAACCCGTATTGCACCATGCTGGGCCACCCCACGGGCCGCCTGCTGCTGCGCCGCCAGGGCTACCCCATCGACTACAAAGCCGTCATCG
>CAXTCS010000081.1:0-16587 GCA_964242365.1 uncultured Hymenobacter sp.
ATGGCCGCCGCAAACGCGAAAATGTTGTAGATGGCCGACACGCGGGCCCGCTGCTGCTCGTCGCGGAACGAGCCGCGCAGCACCAAATAGGCGCCGTAGATGAGCAGGGCGACGGCGGCGGCGTTCAGGCGCGGGTCGGGCGTCCACCAGGCGCCCCAGGTGTATTTGGCCCACAGGCTGCCCGTGGCCAGGCCCAGAACGCCCAGCACGATGCCCGACTTGGCCGCTTCGTGGCTGAGGATGTCGAGCCGGGCCGAGGGATTGCGCAGGTACTGCATCGAGCGGAACACCGACGTGCCCAAAATCACCATCATGGCAAACCACATGGGCACGTGGAAGTACAGGTTGCGGATGCTCTCGTTGACGATGGCCAGCCGCGGCACCGGCAGCAGGAAGCCCGCCACGGCCGAGTACAGCAGCAGAACCACGGTCAGGATTTTCCACCAGGTGAATTTCATAATCAACCCCTCCACAAATAAGGAAACAACAGATAAGACACGGCGGCCACCAGCATGTTCAGCGCGAGCAGGGTGAGCAGCGACGGCTGGCTCACGCTGCGGTCGAGCCCGTCGAGCGCATTCTTGCTCACCTTGATGAGCAGCAGCAGCATGGGCACCATCAGCGGGAAGCCGAGCACGGCCATGAGCGTGGCGCCGTTGCCGCCGGCTTTGGCCGCGATGCCCGACACCAGCGTGAGCGTGGTGGCAAAGCCCACGGCCCCGAGCAGCAGGTTGGCCACGAATAGCGCCGCATCCTGAATGGGATTGCCCAGAAATACCGTGTAAAGAAACAGGCCCAGCAGCGCCACGGCCGTGAGCAGCAAGGCGTTGTAAAGCATTTTGGCCAGAATAATGGCCTGGGGGCGCACCAGCGTATAGTAGTAGAGGCGCTGGCCGGGGCTTTCCTGCATGAAGCCTTTGGCCACCGCGTTGATGGCGGCGAACAGCAGGATGACCCAGAGCAGGGCATTCCAGGCCGGGGGCGGCGGGGTGCCGCCCCGCAGGCTGAAGCTCAGAAAGCACACGAATACCGTGCTGCCCACGTACAGCAAAAGCCCACCCAACGCCGCGCGCTGCCGCCATTCGAGGCGGAAGTCTTTGGCCAGCAGGGTGGAGATTTCGCGGAGCAGGGGCACGGACAAGGGTTCGGTTTCGGGCCGCAAAGATACGCCCGAACGTGCCGGAAAAGGATAAAATAGAACGTCATGCTGAGCGCAGCCGAAGCATCTCGCGTGCAATGCTAATTAAATCGTTAGCTACGCTGGCCTTCGGTTCAACGAAGCGAGCGAGATGCTTCGGCTGCGCTCAGCATGACGTTCTTTTGACCCAGCCCTTAGAAGTCGTAGCCCAGCGAGAAGTAGAACTTGGGGCCGTGGGTCACGTAGTCTTCCTGGCCCCAGGCCACGTCGGCCTTGCCGTAGAAGCCCAGCAGCGTGGTGCGCACCCCCACGCCGTAGCCGATGAGCAGGGGGTTGCGGAAGTTGGTGACTGTGGCCGAAAAGTAGTTGCCGGAGGGTACTACGTAGTCGGGGTTGTCTTCCGAAAGGGGCGTGGCGCCGCTGTACGCGGTGCCGGCGTCGGTGAAGCCAACGAACTGCAAGTTGCGGAAGAAGCCCGAGTAGATGGGGCGATGGGCAAAATACTGCACGATGGGAATGCGCAGCTCGCTGTTGAACAAGATGTAGCGCGGGCCGCTGCGGGCGCTGTAATCGAAGCCGCGCAGGTTGGTGACGAATTCCTGGTTGAACACCTGGTCGGCCGCCGAGTGGTCGGTGATGAAGCGGCTGTCCTGGTAATCCCCGTTCAGCCAGTTGTCCATGCCGCCCAGGCGGAACAATTGCGGCCGGGCGCCAAAAAACTGCCCGTAGCTGGCCCGGTTGGCCCACACAATCGAGCGGGTGAGTTTCTGGTAGTGCCGCAAGTCAATTATCAGCTTGCCAAAGCTTTTGCCCTTATCATTTACATTGGTCAGGTTCAGGACGCTGGCTTTCATCCGCGTGCCGCTCACCATGTTGACGCCGGTCGCGATGCTGTTGTCGAACACCAGCTCGCCGTTGTAGCCGACGTAGTTGGTGCTTTGGTCTTCCTCGGTGTTCACGTCGCCTATCCGGGTGCTGGAAATGTTCACGAACCGGGGGCCGCCGCGCACGCTCAGGCTGTGGGTGAGAGGGTAGGCGATGGTGGGCGCTATTTCGTGCCGTCCGTAGCGGTAGGTGCCGTCGTTGAGGTCGAAGAAATAGGCTTGCTTTTGGTAAGCGATGCTCCAGTCGTAGCGGTGGGTGAGGTTAGTGTACGACGCCCGGATGTTGCTGGTGCGCAGGTCGAACAGGCCAAACAGGCTGGCGTCGATGCGCTGGTTTTCCAGCACGTCGGTCAGCGCGGCTTTAAACTGCAGGCCCAGGCCCACCAGCGGGTCCATGTACAGCGCCGTCGAAACGTTGTCGGCCATGAAGCGCGTGTCGTAGCGGAACGGGCCGGCCAGGGGCGCATCGGCCTGGGCCTGGGCGGCGGTAGCGGCGGCCGCCGAAGCGGCCGTGGGAGTGAGGCGCCGCCGCTTGGCCGCGGCGGCCTGCACCGGCTCGTCTTCCTCAAACTGGTAGTCGCTGGTGTTCACCGTGCCGCTGGCTTTGCGGGGCGCGGCCGGTGGGGCAGCGGCCGAATCGGCCGGAGTGGCCGGGGCAGCCGCTGAATCGGCTGGTGCGGTGGCGTCGGCCACGGGCGCCGGGGCGGGCTTGAGGGGCTTGGCCGCCTGCGGGGGCGGCACCGACCGGTCTTCCAGGGTTTGCTGGCGGGCCGTTTTGGTGAGGGGCAGCGCCGTGGGCAGCGGGTACTGCGGGTAGAGGTACAGGATGTCGCGGGACTGAGCCGGCGCCACAAAAACCAGGGCCGACGTCGTGGGGCTGTAATCGAAGTCCTGGGTGTTGGGCAGCCAGTTGGTGAGGGGCGTGCGCTGCTTGGTTTTCAGCGAGTAGCGGTACATGCTTCGCACGCCGCTCTCCTCGCCCAGGTACAGGATTTCATCGTCGGAAATGGCGCGGGGCCGCGTTTCGTTCGAAATGGTGCTCACCAGCGTTTCCACCGGCGTGGGCCGGCCGTCGAGGTGGTACACAAACAAGTCGTAGTTGTTGACCACGTTCTGGAACATGGCCGGGCGCGCCCGGCCCGCCGAGTCGAGGTAGCGGTTGGAGCTGAAAACCACGCCTTGCCCGCTGGGCAGGAACACCGGCTGCACGTCATCAAACAAGTCGTTAGTGAGCTGCTCGGCCTTGCGGCTGCCGGCGCGCAACAGGTAAATGTCGTTCTGCCCGTCGCGCACCGCGCTAAACACCAAGGCCTTGCCATCGGGCGAATAGCTCATGCTCAGCACCTGGTCGTAGGCCGCAAACAGCGACGCGGGCCGCGAAAACCGGATGGCCTCGCGCACCCGGCGCAGCAGGCCGCGGCCGGTGGCATCGCGCAGGCGCAGCACCATTTCGCCCCGGTTCATCTCGGCCACGCCCACCTGGGAGTTGCCGCGCCAAGCCAGCACGGGCAGGCGGGTTTCGACCTGCTGGTCGGGGGTGCGGTGGCCGCCGCGGCTCAGGGTGTGGCGGTGCTTGCCGTCGCGGTCCACCACCACCACGTGGTAGCGGCCCTGCTCATTTTGGGCGTAGGCCACTTGTTGGCCGTTGGGGCTCACGATGGGCTGCGAGAATACGTCGGCGTGGCGGTTGCGGCCACCCTGCCGGTATTTCTTGTCCGGCTCGACGAGCGTGGCCACGGGCTGGCCGTTCAGCTCGCGGTAGTAGGTCAGCCAGTCTTTCAAAAACACTTTGTATGGCACGTTCAGCGACGAGCTGATGCCCACTTCCACGTCGCGGGTGATGCGCGTGAGGTTGAGAATGTTTTGGATGGTGGTGTAGCCGTAGCGCTCGGCCACGTAGTTCCAGATGCTTTGGCCGGCCAGGTTGGGGTTGCGTAAAAATACCGGGGCGGTGCGGTTGCCGGTGGGGTACTGCTTGCTCATGTCGCGCATGAAGCCGTCCATGTCCACGCTCCAGCCCTCGGCCGCGTAGGCCGACGCGCCGCCGATGAACCAGTCGGGCAGCTGCAAGAGGTAGCTGCTCTGAAGCACTTCCTTCAGCGAGCCGCCGTACATCATGTCGTTGAGCAGCACTTGGGTAATCTGGGTGCTCAGCTCGCGCTTAAACTCGGTTTCCTGGCCTGCGAAAGCAATTTGGACCTTGCTCATGCGGGCCAGCGGGGTTTCGCCGCCGTTTATCTGCTGCTGGGTGGCGGTGAGGCCGATGTTGCTCTGCCGCAGGTCGCCCACCGAGTTGTAAAACAGCAGGGTGGTTTTGGAGTAGGGGTAGTACCCGATGAGCGCCGTGATGCGCTGCAACTCCTTCTCGGCGTACTCGGCCGCCCGGCGGGCGCTGGCCGCGCCGCCGTCGTAGTACATCACCACAAAATTCTGGGTGCTAAGCTGCTGCCAACGAAATTGCTTGTACTGAATGCGGACCCGGCCATAGGGTTCCTGCGCCGTCTGGGCACGGGCCGCGGTTGGGCAAAGCAGCGGCAGCAGCAGCGCCAAAGCTCCCAGAGTACGTTTCGCGAATAGTGGAATGGTCATAGGAGAGGCAACGAGCAAAGACGGAAATTAGTCCTAGATAATGCTATAAAATTTATGGCCCCGCAAAGGTTCCACCGAATTGGTTGGATGCCTTTTTGGGTGAAAAGTAAAGGCAATTAACGGGAAATTGTTGCGGCGGCGCGGTTTAATTGGTCAGGAAATCGGCCGCCGCGCCAGGGCCGGTTGCAAGAGTCGTTACACTACGCTGGTCGGCCGCAGCGCGTGGTAGCGCTGGAGGCTGACATCGGGCCAGATAGCGGTTCCATGGTCGAGCCAATCGGCCAGCAGCACGGCCAGCCGGGGGGCCAGCATCACGCCCTTCGAGCCGTAGCCGCCGCAAAAGCTCAGGGCCGGTGCGGTGGGGTGCGGGCCGAGCAGCGGCCGGCGGTCGCGCACGGCCGGCCGCACGCCGGCCCGCTGCCCCACCACGGCAAACGGCAGGTCGGTGATGACGGTGAGGCGGGCAACCAGCTCTTCGCGCCCCACGGCGGTGGGGCCGTCGGCAAACGGCGGCCACCGGTACGTGGCCCCTACCCGAAACTGTTCGGCGCCCACCGGCACCACGTAGGCCCCCCGATTGAGCACCTGCGCCGGGCTCAAACCGGCGCATTGCACGTCGAGCACCTCGCCCTGGTTGGGGGTGAGGGGCAGCCAGCTGAAGTAGGGATTGCGCGCGGCGGCGGCGCCCTCGCAGCAGATGACGTGGCGCGCCTGCACCCGCCCCGCGTAGGTGGCGCCGGCCGGGCCGGTAACCAGTTGTGCCCAATCGAAAGTTTCGCGCCGCAGCCAGCCTTCGCGGGTGCCTTCGGCGGCCAGCGCAGCCAGTAGCGTGCGCACGGCCACGTGCCCGCCGTGCCGCAGCCACGCGCCGCCAAACGGGGCGCTGACGCCCGGCAAGTTTGGGTCGGCGGTTGCGAAGCCGGCCACGAAGTCGCCCCACGGCCGGTCGGCGCTGCGGGCCAGCACGGCGTTTTGCTCTTCGAGCGAAGCAAACAGCTTGAGAATAGGTGTTTCGGTATAAAAGGCTTGGCTGAAGCGCTGCTCCAACTCGCGGTAGAAGGTGGCCGCAAAGGGCAGCAGCTCAGCCGCGCGCCACGAGAGGGCAAAGCGCTTGCCGGCCACGGGGTTCATGAGGCCCGCCGCGACGTTGGAGGCCGAGTTTTCCTGGCCGGGGTCGTATACCAGCACCCGGTGGCCCCGCCCGCGCAGCACGTAAGCCAGCGTGGCGCCCGCAATGCCGTGGCCCACCACCAGAAAATCACAGTCCGTCATGGCTGGCAAGGTAAGGAGGCTGGGCTTAAACGCAGTGCTTAATGAAGAATGAAGAATGAAGAATGAGGAATTGTCATTGCGAGCAGAGCGAAGCAATCCGTCCCGGTTTCAGCGACAAGTTTCCTAATGTGATAAGCTCTTGCCCTGCCCAGGAAAGGGGCTTTTTCCGGCCCCAGAACAGGGCGTGTCACAACCCAGGGGCAGTCGCATTGCCAGGACGGATTGCTTCGCTCTGCTCGCAATGACAATTCCTCATTCTTCATTCCTCATTAAGCGCAGCGTCGTACCTTCCCGCATTGTTCAGATACCTTGTTTTGTATGACGGTCGTCGGTTTTACGTTCAACGCTTTTTCCGAAAATACCTACCTGTTGATTGACGATGCCACCCGGCAGTGCGCCATCGTGGACCCCGGCTGCTACACGCCGGCCGAACAGCTGGCCCTGCGGGAGTACGTCGAAACCAACGGCTTGCACGTGGCGCTGCTGCTGAACACCCACGCGCACATCGACCACGTGCTGGGCAACCAGTTCGTGCTCAGCACCTGGCCCGGCACGCCGTTTCTGCTGCACCGGCTCGACTTGCCCACCCTGCGCAGCGTGCCCACCTACGCGGCCAACTACGGCTTTCCGCAGTACCAGCCCGCCGAGCCCACCGGCGAGCTGGTGGCCGGGCAGCGCGTCGGCTTCGGCCAGACCGAGCTGGAAGTGCGCTTCGCGCCGGGCCACGCGCCGGGCCACGTCGTGTTTTACCACGCGCCCACGGCCACCGTTATTGGCGGCGATGTGTTGTTTCAGCGCAGCATTGGCCGCACCGATTTGCCGGGCGGCGACCACGCCACGCTGCTGCGCAGCATCGCAACCGAGCTGCTGACGCTGCCCGATGCCACGGTGGTGCACCCCGGCCACGGCCCGGCCACCACGATAGGCGAGGAGCGCCGCGGCAACCCTTTTCTCAATTAACAATTAGCATTTATCATTTAACAGGCCGCCGGCTGGCGCACTTTGCGCGGTTGGATGGGTGGTTAGGTGAAGGCGATGCTTAATAGGATTGTTACTTGTTGAATGCTACTTGTTAAATGAAAAAACACCTGCCCAACGTCGTTACCTGCCTCAACTTATTGTGTGGCTGCCTGGCACTGACGCATATTTTTGCCGGGCGACTGGAAATGGGCGCTTATTTCGTGGCCGCGGCGGCGGTGGCCGACTTTGCCGATGGGCTGCTGGCCAGGGCGTTGCGCGTGTCGTCGGCCATTGGCAAAGACCTGGATTCGCTGGCCGACATGGTGTCGTTTGGGGTGGTGCCGGGGGCAATTCTCTTTGAGTTGCTGGCGCGGGGCGCCGGGGCGGGCGGCTTGCCCGAATGGGCGCCTTACCTGGGGTTTGTGGTCAGCATTTTTTCGGCCCTGCGATTGGCCAAGTTCAACAACGACACCCGGCAGACCACCTCGTTTATCGGGCTGCCCACGCCGGCGTGCACGCTGGTGGTGGCGTCGTTGCCCCTTATTCTGGCGCACGACCGGTTTGGGCTGGCGCCGGTTATTCTGCACCCCGGCCTGCTGCTGGGCCTCACGGCGCTGCTGTCGGGGCTACTGGTGGCCGAATTGCCGTTATTTGCCCTGAAATTTAAGAACTTGCGCTGGGCCGACAACCGGCGCCGGTTTCTATTTTTGCTGCTGGCGGCCGGCTTGCTGCTGCTGCTGCGGGCCGCCGCCGTGCCGCTCGTGGTGCTGGTCTACGTGCTGCTGTCGGTGCCGAAAACGGCGGCCCGGTAACGGCTTCGGCTCATTTGGTTCGGTAGCTACAATAAATGAATTAATTGGTTGTTAAGTAGTCTGTCCGGTTGAACCTGCCGATAAGCGGCGCTGTTGCGGGGCCACCCCGTGGCGGGCAGCGCAGGTGCCGGGTGTCAAATTAATGAGCTGTATGCGTCCTTTTTTTCTCTTCGTTGCATTCGCGGGATTGATAATTGGGACGATTACCCCGGTTCGGGCCCAGTCGGGCGGCCCGGCGCTGGCCCACGGCGTCATCAAGTGGGGCAGCTACGCCGAAGTGCCCACGCTGGGGGCGCGAAAGCAAAAAGTACCCACTTTTGAGGAGGCTCACCAGGCGCTCGACGACCAGGTGGGCTGGTTCAGCCTGCGGCTGAACGGCCCCGTAGGGCAGGGCCAGCTTATCAATCTGGTGTACCAGCCGTTTTCGGCGGCCGATGCCAAGCTGTTCAACGTCAGCAAGCTGCCGGCCGGGCCCGAGCCGCGCCTGAGCTCCGGCACGGAAATGAAGCGGGTGGTGACGCACCTGAGCCTGCGCCCCGTGCGCCGCAATTCCCAAACCGGCCAGGCCGAGCGGCTGGTTTCGTTTGACTATAGCTATGCGCCCGGTGCTGGCAGCGTGGCCGCCCGCGGCACGGCCACTACCCGGACCCACGCCGCGCACTCGGTGCTGGCCAGTGGCGACTGGTACAAAATGGGCGTGGCCGAAAGCGGCATCTACAAGCTCGACAAAGCCACGCTGAGCAAAATGGGCCTCGACCCCAAAGGCGTGAACCCCAACAACCTGCACGTTTACGGCAACAGCGTGGGCATTTTGCCCCAGGCCAACGCCGCGCCGCGCCCCGACGACCTGGCCGAAAACAACGTGCTGTTTGTGGGCAACGGCGACAACGCCTTCGACGACAACGAGTACTTCCTGTTTTACTCGCCCGGCGCCCACACCTGGGAAGCGCAGGGGAATTTGTTCAAGCACCGCAACAACCTTTACACCGACACCACTTATTATTTTGTGACGGTGAACAGCACGGCCGGGCTGCGGGTGCCGACGGCCGCCGCGCTGCCGGCCGCCGGCAACACGCCGACCATCAGCACCTTCACTTACCGGGCCTTTCACGAGCACGATTTGGTGAACTTGCTGCACTCGGGCCGCAACTGGTTGGGCGAGGGCTTCCGCAACGGCGGGCAGCAGGAATTCGCGTTCGGCAGCATTCCGGGCCTGGTGGCCGGCTCGCCGGTGCGCGTCACGACGTCGGTGGTGGCCGACGCGGGCGCGCCCAGCTCCTTCCAGCTCACGCTGAATGGCGGCGACCTGGGCAATCAGGTGCTGGACGCCCGGCCTACCTACGATTTTGGCGCCATTGCCACCGTGAGCACCGTCACCAACCAGCTGGCGCTCAGCAATCCGGGCAATGAGCTGCGGGTTGGGCTCACCTTTGCCAGCGGCGACCCGAACGCCACCGGCTACCTCGATTACCTGGAAATCAACGCCGAGCGCGAGCTGCGGCTCGACGACGCGCAGCTGGAATTCCGCTCGTTTGCCAACATCGCGCCCCAGGCGCAGAACCGGTTTGTGGTGGCCAATGCCCCGGCCGGCGCGGCCGTGTGGGACGTTACCAATCCCCGCCAGGCCATTGCCCGCGCCCTCGATGCCGACCACAGCTTCGTGGCGCCCGCCGACACGCTGCGCGAATACGTGGCTTTTCAACCCGGCGGCACGTTTGGCGCGCCCAGGGCCTTTGGCAAGGTGGTGAACCAGGACTTGCACGCGCTCAACAGCAATGCCGGCGCTTTGGTCGACCTGGTTATCGTTGCGTATCCGGCTTTCAAGGGGGAAGCATTGCGGCTGGCCAACCACCGCATCAGCCACGATAACCTGCGCGTGGCCGTGGTGACGACGGCCGAAGTGTACAACGAGTACGGCTCGGGCGGCCAGGACGTGACGGCCATCCGCGATTTTATGAAGCAGCTGTACGACCGGGCGCCGGCCGGCAAAAGCATGCAGCTGCTGCTATTCGGCGACGCATCGTTCGACTACAAATCGGACCCGTACAACAACAAGGACCTGGAACCCGCGTGGTGGCACGACCGGGTGCCGTTCAAAAGCGACGGCGATTTTGACGCGTTCAACCAAAACTACGTGCCCACTTACGAGTCGCGCGAGTCGTTGGCGCCTTTTTACGGGGGCGCTTATGGCCAGGCCAGCTACTCGTCGGACGACTATTTTGGCTTGCTCGACGACGACGAAGGCGAGTGGAACGAGCTGACCCCCGGCAGCGAGCTGCTCGACGTGGGCGTGGGCCGCCTGCCGGTGCGCATGCCCAAGGGCGACCGCGCCAACACCGACCAGGCGCGGGCCGTGGTCGACAAGCTCATCAACTATGATGCGGTGCCGGCCTACGGAAAATGGCGGAACCGCATCACGCTGGTGTCGGACGACGGCAACGGGGACTTGTTTGTCGGGCAAGGTTCGGAGCTGATTGCCCGGTCGGTCCAAACCGATTACCCCGTCTACAATGTGCACAAAGTATACCTCGACCTGTACCCGCAGCTGGCCGTGGCGGCGGGGCAGCGCTCGCCCGAAGCCAACCGGGCCATCGACCAGTCGATAGAGCAAGGGTCGCTGATTGTCAACTACCTGGGTCACGGCGGGCCCAAGGGCTGGGCCGACGAGCAAATTGTGACCAATGCCTCGGTGCTGGCTTTGCGCAATGCCAATAACCTGACTTTCTTTACCACGGGCACCTGCGATTTCAGTACCTACGACAACCCCGACTTCACTTCCGCCGGCGAGCAGTCGCTGACCGACAATGCGTTGGGCGGCGCCGTGGGGCTGTTTACCACCACCCGCGTGGTCGACGCGAACGCGAACGCCGACCTGAACCAGGCGTATTTCAACCGCGTGCTGCGGCCGTTGAGCACCGGCCAGATGCCGAACATCGGGACTGCGGTGATGCTTAGCAAGAACGACTACCCCGGTGCCGGCCTGCCGGGCGTTATCAACAACCGCAACTACACGCTGCTGGCCGACCCGAGCATGACCCTGGCGTACCCCAAGCAAACCGTGGTGCTGGACAGCATTCGTAAGCGCAACAGCTTGGGGGCCTGGGCGAAGGCAGATACTTTGCAAGCCCTGGCGCGGGTGCGGATGCACGGCCGCCTGCTGAACGGCGGGACCGGAAATACCGCCTTTACGGGCCGGGCTCAGGTGACGATTTATGACAAGCCGACGACCGTGCTGACGCTCGGCAACGAGGCCACCGGCCCCACCGCCGAGGAGGGCGCGCCGCGGCCGGTGGTGGTGCAGGAAAACGTGATTTACGGCGGGCAGGCCGAGGTGGTGAACGGGCAGTTTAGCTTGTCGTTCGTGGTGCCCAAAGACATCAACTACAACTTTGGATTGGGGAAAATCAGCCTCTATGCCTTTGACGGCACCAACCGCATCGACGCGAATGGCTACCAGCCGGAGCTGGTGGGCGGCGCCGAGCGCAACGTGCAGAAGGACGTCACGCCGCCGGTTATCGAGCTGTTTATGGACAACGAGTCGTTTGCTTTTGGTGGGCTGACGGGGCAGAACACCACGCTGCTGGCCAGGCTCAGCGACGCCAGCGGCATCAACACCACCGGCACGGGCATTGGCCACGACATTACGGTGGTGCTCGACCACGACCCCAACAAGCTGTTTGTGCTCAACGACAGCTACGTGGCGAACGTGGGCGACTTCCGCGCCGGGCGCGTCAACAACCTGTTCAAGGACCTGGCCAGCGGGCCGCATTCGCTGGTGCTCAAGGCCTGGGATACGTACAACAACTCGGCGGAAAAGGAGATTGAGTTCATGGTGGCCCACGACGAAAAGCTGGCCCTCGACCACGTGCTGAACTACCCCAATCCGTTTGCCCATTCCACTACGTTCTTCTTCGACCACAACCAGGCCGGCGGCGTGCCCGACAACCTGGACGTGCAGGTTCAGATTTTTACCGTGGCCGGCCGGCTGGTGCGCACCCTCACCGCCGTCGTGCCCAGCACCGAATCCCATCAGCGAAGCATCACCTGGAACGGACGCGACGAGTTCGACGACCAGCTGGCCCGCGGCGTGTACGTGTACCGCGTGAGCGTGCGGTCGCAGCACAACAATTCCACGGCTTCGAAATACGAAAAACTCGTCATCCTCAATTAACTGCTTTTATTTGCGCCCGGGCCGCGTATGGCCTCCTTTTCCTTTCCTATGAAACCTCTTTTCGTTCGTTCGCGCCTGGCCCTGTTCGTCGGCTTACTGGTTGTGGCTGGCCAGGCCCAGGCCCAGCACACCATCACCACGGCCGTGCCCATTCTCACCCTCAGCCCCGATGCGCGTGCGTCGGCGCTGGGCGAAGCGGGCGTGGCCACGTCGCCCGACGCCAACTCGTCGTATTTCAATGCGGGCAAGCTGGCGTTCGTGCCGTACAAATACGCCGTTTCGGCGTCGTACTCGCCCTGGCTGCGCAACATCACCGACGACATGAGCTTGTCGTACCTCTCGGGCTACGCCAAAATCGGGCAGCGGTCGGCGCTCGGCGCGTCGCTGACATACTTTGATTTGGGCCAGATTGACTACCGCGACGGCAGCAACAACGGGCAGGGCTCGTTCAACCCGAAGGAGTACGCCGTCTCGGTGTCCTACGGCCAGCAACTGACCGATAATTTCGGGTTGGGCATTTCGGCCCGCTACATTCGCTCGAACCTGGTGGGCTCCTACGCCGGCAACGACGCCCAGGCGGGCAACGCCGTGGCCGTGGACCTGGGCGCGTATTACACCAAGGATGCCACCATCGGCACCGGGCTCTACAACTTTGCGTTTGGGGCTTCGATTGCTAATATCGGCAACAAGATTACCTACAAAGACCCCCAAAACCCCAGCTTTTTGCCGACCACGCTGAAGCTGGGAACGGCCATTACCCGCGAGATTGACCAGTACAATAAAATCACGCTGGCGTTTGACGCGACCAAGCTGCTGGTGCCGTCGCCGTACTACGAGGACGGCGTGCCCAGCAACGACCCGCGCATAAAGGCAGAGAACGACTCCCGCAACCGGCAACCCATTGTCAGTGCCTTGTTTAAGTCGTTCAACGATGCTCCCGGCGGCTTCAAGGAAGAGCTGCGCGAAATCAACCTTTCGACCGGGCTGGAGTACAACTACAACGACCTGCTGTATGCGCGGGGCGGGTATTTCTACGAGAACCGCGACAAAGGCGGCCGCCAGTACGTGAGCCTGGGCCTGGGCGTGCGCTACCAGGTGTTCGGCATCGACGGCACGTATTTGGTGCCCACCGGCCAGAACAACCAGAACAATCCCCTGGCCCAAACCATTCGCGTGTCGCTGCACTTCAACCTGAACAAGCTTGCTGATGCCTTCGACGAAAACGGGGCCGGTGGCACCAGCGGCGAAACCCCGCCGAACTAAGCTTGTTTAGTTCGCATACGAGGATATAAGAACGTCATGCTGAGCTTGTCGAAGCATCTCGCTCGCACTAGTAATTAGTTTTACTTACGCGGGAGAGATGCTTCGACAAGCTCAGCATGACGTCTTTATAACCCTGGCACCTCATTCCATTACCTCCAAAACGAAAGAATGCTCGACCGTACCGTTGCTCCTCCCGTTCAGCCGCTGGCCCGCGTAACCCTGCCCGCGACCGACGTTTCTTTGCTGCCCAGCGGCGCCCGCCTGCACGTGCTGGCCAACGACGCGCAGCCCGTGGTGCGCCTGCAAGTGGTGTTTCGGGCCGGCAAAATTGCCGAAACCCGCCCCGGCCAGGCCTCCCTCACCGCCCGCATGCTGCTGGAAGGCACCACCACCCGCACCGCCCGCCAGATTGCCGACGAAGTGGCCTTCTACGGCGCGTCGCTGGAATGCGACGCCGGCTTCGACCGCTCCACGCTCACGCTTTATTGCCTCACCCGGCACCTGGCCGCGCTGCTGCCCCTGGTGCTGGATGTGCTCACCAACCCGGCTTTTCCGGCCGCCGAGCTGGAGCAGCTCAAAACCCGCACCATCCAAAACGTGCGGGTTGAGCGCCAGAAGACCAGCTTTCTGGCTTCTGAGCGGTTCAACGAGCTGCTGTTTGGGGCCGAAACGCCCTACGGCCGGCCTTTCGACAGCGCCGCCTACCAGGCCCTGACGGCGGCCGAAGCCCAGGCTTTCCACCAGGCAGTTTATTCGTTTGATAACGCCGAGGTGTTTTTGTGTGGCGACGTGGCCGCCGAGCGGGCGTTGGTGGCCGCGGCTTTTGGGGTGGTTTCGAAGCCGAACGGGCAATTGCCGGCCACGGCTGCGCCACAGCAGCTGGCGGCAATGGCCGCCGCAGCCGCCCCCGACCGCGTGGCCGTGGCCGGCAGCTTGCAGGCGTCGGTGCGCATGGGCCGCGCCTGGCCCGGCCCCACGCACCCCGAAACCCACCGGCTAAAGCTGCTGGTTAACGTGCTGGGGGGGTATTTCGGGTCGCGCCTGATGCGGAATATCCGCGAAGACAAGGGCCTGACCTACGGCATTCACGCGAGCGTGGCACCGCGCGAGTACGGCACTTCGTTCGTCATCGGCACCGACGTGAAGGGCGAAAGCGCGGATTTCGCGGTGAGCGAAATCGAGATGGAAATGCGCCGACTGCAGGAAGACCTGATTCCGGCCGAAGAATTAGCGACGGTCAAGAATTATATTCTGGGGAAATTCGCCAATGAATTGTCGACGGTTTTCGAGCAGGCTGACAAATACAAAAACCTGATTTTCCTGGGCTTGCCGGCCGATTATTACGCCGATTTCGTGCAGCAAACCGAGGCTACCGATGCTGAAACGCTGCGCGAGCTGGCCCGGAAATACCTCGCGCCCGAGGCCATGCAAATCGTCATTGCCGGCCCGGCTGATTGATGCTGAGGTTAAATGTTGTCATGCTCATCTGGCGTCCCGCAGGAAGCATCTTATCACGCCTCCACGAATGGCTCAGGCGTGATAAGATGCTTCGCTCCGCTCAGCATGACAAACGAATATCAGCACCACAAACAACCCAAATAACTACCCGCCCACCGGCGTCTGAATAGCGGGCGGCGTGGCGTTGTACTCGGCCGTGGCGGTGCGGTGCTCGGCGCTTTTCTTGCCTTGGTCGTCCTTCACGTCGCGGCGGCTGAACGGGCGGATGATGAGGCGCAGGGCCTGGTCGGAGCTGAAGTAGCTGAACGCCCAGTCGACGAATGCCACCACTTTGTTGCGAAAGCCGACCAGCGTCATCAGGTGGACGAACAGCCAGGTGAGCCAGCCGAAGAAGCCGTTGAAGTGGATGTTTTTGGGCAAGTCCACCACGGCTTTGTTGCGGCTGATGATGGCCATCGAGCCCTTGTTGTTGTACACGAAGTCTTTGGGGGCCTCGTTGCGCAGCAGGCGCTGGAGGTTTTCGGCGAGGTGGTCGGCGTGCTGCTGGGCCACGGGCGCGAGCATGGGCAGGCCGCGGGGCATGTCGTCGGTGACCATGTTGGCCACGTCGCCGATGGCAAAAATGTTGGTCTGGCCTTGCACCTGGTTCCAGCGGTTCACGGTGATGCGCTTGTTGCGGGTCACCGCGTCGGTGGGCAGGCCGGGCACTTCGGCGCCGTTCACGCCGGCAGCCCACACCAGGTTTTCGGTCGGAATAAACTCGGTGTCGGAGAAGTAGGCCCGGCCGTCTTCGTACCGTTTGATGGACGTGTTGAGCCGCACGAGCACGCCCAGGTCCTCCATGTAGCGCCGGGCGTCGGCCTGCGAGGCCGGCGACATGGGCCCGAGCAGGGCCGGGCCGGCCTCGACCAGAAAAATCTGCATGGCCCGCAAGTCCAGCTCGGGGTAGTCTTTGGGCAGCACGTGCTTGCGCATTTCGGCCAGTGAGCCGCTGATTTCCACGCCGGTGGGACCGCCGCCCACCACCACGATGTTGAGCAGGGCCTGCTTCTCGGCGGGGTCGCTGGTGAGCAGGGCTTTCTCGAAATTCTGGAAAATGAAGCTGCGCAGGTTCAGCGCGTTCGGGATGCTTTTAATCTGCATCGCGTTGCGCTCGATGGTTTCGAGGCCGAAGAAATTGGTGAGCGAGCCGGTGGCCAGCACCAGGTAGTCGTAGCCGATGTCGCCCACGCTGGTAATGACCGTGTTGCGGGCCGGGTCGACCCGCTGCACGTCGGCCATGCGGTAGAAGAAGTTTGCCTGGCCCGCGAAAATCTTGCGAATGGGGTAGGCAATGCTGTCCGCTTCGAGCGCCCCGGTGGCTACCTGATACAGCAGGGGCTGGAAATTGTGGTAGTTGTTGCGGTCGATGACCACCACCTGCACGGGGGCTTTGCGCAGCGCCTTGGCCAGGCGCAGGCCGCCAAAGCCGCAACCGATGATGACTACGCGTGGTTGGGCCGAAACGGGAAGATTGGTATCCATAGGACCACAGATTGAACGGATTTTAACGGATTGAACGGATTATTTGCGGTTGGCGGCTATATCCGTCCTGGCGTACCGCTCACAATCCGCTTCTAATCCAAATGAGGTTTGTTGCTTGGCTGATAACAATCAAGACCCCAAAAGGGATTTCGACGGCACCGCTGCCACCCAAACCCGCACCGGCGGAACCACCAATAATCCGTTGAAATCCGTTAAAATCCGTTCAATCTGCGGTCAGTCGTCGTTGTTCTTCTTTTTAAACTCGCCTTTTTTCACTTGCTGAATCAGTTGGAGCCAGCTGAAGGGGTTGAGCAGCGGGTTGTTGGAGTACTGGTTGGGGGCAATGCCGTTGCGGCGGTCCTGGTCGTAGGCCTGGGTTTGCATGGTTTGGCGGAAGTTGGCCACCGCGCCCATGGGCTGCGTCCTGAAAATGCGGTTCATCAACTCCTCGTTGAGGTTGGCGGCGGCGGCGCTGCCGCGCTCGGTGGGCAGGCGCAGGGCCAGAAAGGCCTTTTT
>CAXTCS010000082.1:0-16394 GCA_964242365.1 uncultured Hymenobacter sp.
TTGCGTATAAACCATGCCCTAATTTACGACGTCACTCTTCAATAGACCACCACCGAAAATTTAACTTGGTTTATCCTTCTCTTGGGGCACATCAAAGAGCCGGAATTGTAAGTCGCGCTTATTCTTTAAAGATGGGCGTATATCTTCTCGCATCGTTCGTAGCAATCCAGTTAGTGCCTTATTATGCGAATCGAAAGTCAGTTGTTCGCGGTTACCGTGTTGTATAACTTTTTGGAAATTATACAAAGCCGACAATACTACTTCGGGCGCAACTAATTGTAAATTATTGGCTGCATCTGCGTAACGGATTTGATTATCAGCAGTTGAACGGGAACTTACGACGCTGGATAGCGCCGCTAAATAAGCTTTGTAATACTCAAGCTTAAGTTTTTGCCATTCTATTTCTTGTTCACGACGCCTTGATAGGTAATAGGTTATGCCAGCGAGTAAAATAGCTACCGTAGCAGTTATTAAAGCGGCAACAACGGATGCTTCCATTGGTGGTATACTGTTTCAATTAGCTCACAAAACCCGCATACCGCCGCTTGCGCCGCCACGCGCGCAGGGCCCCAAATAGGCCCAGCAGCAGCAGGGGCGCTCCCAGGTTTAGCAGCTGCCAGCGGCGGCGCTGCTCGGCCAGTTTCACTTTGTCGAGGGGGCGGAGGGTGATTTGCTTGCCGCGCACGGCGATGAGGCCGGTTTCGTCGAGCAGGTAGTCGGTGGCGTTGAGGACCAGCTCGCGGTTGGCAAATTCGGTGTTGGCGAGGCGGTCGAAGCCCAGGCGGTAGGGGTTGCCGGTTTTGGGGTCGATTTCGGAGCGGATGAAGTCGCCATCGGCCAGCACCAGGATTTTGCTGGGCTTGGCGGTGGGCGATTTTTCGGGCTGGAATTCCAGGGTGCCGGGCCGGGCGCGGTTGGCGAAGAGGGAGGTGAACTGGCCTTCGAGCAAGTAGGCGACGGGCTGAAATCCCTTCTGGTAGAGCTTGGGGTTGGGCTCCAGGCGGGCGTCGTTGAAGTTGATGGGCACCGGGGCGGGCAGCACGCGGGTGTAGCGCGAGGTGGTCATCAGCGCGGTTTTGCGGATGCCGGTGGCCTTCACCGTGTCGAGGTTGCCGGTGAATTTGAGGTAAACCGCGTCGAGGTTGCGGGTGATGGGGTGGGGGCTGAACTTGTTGATGAGCGGGTAGAGCTGCCAGGGCATGGGCTCGATTTTGGGCTTGTTGCCGTCTAGGCCGGTCACGAGCGGGATTTGGCCGCTGTTGAGGTCGAGGAGCAGGTTCTGGTTCAGGCGCAGGCCGTATTTAAAGAACAGGTCGTCGAGGTTGAGGTTGTAGGGCGTGGCCAGGGCGGCGCCGTTGCGGCTCACGCTGTCGAGGTCGACGCGCAGGGCATCGACGAAAAACATGGCCCGGCCGCCCTGAGTAATAAACTGGTCGAGCTTGAACTTATCATCCTCAGAATAAGGAGTTTTGGGCTGGGCGACCACAATGGCGTCGAGCGCGCTCAGGTCTTTTACCTTGCTGAGGGTGACGCGAAACACGTCGTACTGCTGCTGCCAGGTGCCGAGGATGTCGCCGGCCTGCACGTTGGTCAGCTCGCCGTGGCCCTCCACCACGCCGATGCGCTTGCGCAGGGCCGGCACCAGCGTGCGAATGGTGCTGGCCAGCTCGTATTCCAGGCCCTCGATGCTTTGGTTGAGGCGCACGTCGGCCGGGGCGGCCTGGTTGCCGCGCAGCAGCAGCACGCTTTTATCGTGCCCGCCCACGCTCACCACGGCGTAGGGGAAGATGATTTTCTCGACGCGCTTTCCGTTTTCGGTGGCGCCGAGGTTGGTGGGCTTGAGGCCTTTTTTGACGAGAGAGGCGTAGAACTGGTTGCGGGCGGCTTCGGTGCTGGCCGCGCTGGGGTCGATGAAAATGTAGTTCAGATTGGCCCCGCCGTAAACCTGGAATTCGGTCAGGGTTTCGCGTACGCCCTGTTCGAGGCGGCGGAACGCCGGCGGGAAATCGCCGGTGAGGTACACGGTAATGGTCACCGGCTGCTTGAGGTCGCGCAGCAGCGTTTTGGTGGCGGGCGACATCGTGTAGCGCTTTTCCTGGGTTAAATCGAGCCGGAAGAAAAAGCGCTGGGCAGTGAAATTAAAGAGCAGAATGCCGGCCAGCAACGCCGCGAAACGTAGCAAATCGCTCTGTTTGCGCGTGATAGCAGATGCTTTTGCGGGCGCTGGGTTGGGAGATGTTTCGGAAGGAGTCATGAATGCTGATTGATGGCGGGCGGGAACAAGCTGAAGCGTGTTCTGCTACCAATTTCGGCTTCGTAGGGCCAAGCGCGTGGCTTGCAGGGCCACGGCAACGACACTGAAGAAATAAACCAAGTCGCGCGAGTCAATCAAGCCTTTGCTCAGGTCGCGGTAATGCGCCGCAATTCCTAATTGACTGACGTAATAAGCCGAACTGCCTTGCAGCACCGAAGCCAAAGAATCGAAACCTGAGTAAATTAGAAAACAGCCCACTACGGCCACCAAAAAGGCGATAATCTGGTCGCGTGTGAGGGCCGAGGCCAAGATGCCAATAGCGGCAAATACCGCCGCCAGCAGCGCCAAACCCAAATAGGAGCCGACGGTAGCCGCCGAATCAATATTGCCTTCCGGGCTGCCCAATTTATACACCGAGAAATAATAGAGCAGCGTCGGAATCAAGGCCAATAAGGCCAGTAAAAAACACGCTAAATATTTCCCGCCAATTATCTGCCCATCGGTGAGTGGGCGGGTTAATAGTAATTCAATTGTGCCGGCTTTTTTCTCTTCTGCAAACGTGCGCATGGTGATGGCCGGAATGAGAAATAGAAATATCCACGGGGCCAGCGAAAACAGCGTTTGCAGGTCGGCATAGCCGTAATCGAGCACACTGCTGTCGGGAAATACCCAAACGAACAAACCGGTTGCGACCAGAAATACGCCCAATACCACGTAGGCCACGGGGGAATTCAGGAAGGCGTTGAATTCTTTTTGGAGGATGGTTAGCATAGGGCGGGAAAGTCGGTTATTTGAACGTCATGTCGAGCGCAGCCGAGACATCTCGCGTGCAGCAGTAATTCAATCGATGCAACGATTCGAGCGAGATGTCTCGGCTGCGCTCGACATGACGTTCTTTCATTAAACTTCTACTTCGTCAATTCCCCAAACACCGCTTCCAGGCTCTGCTGCTCTTGGCGCAGGCCGAGCAATATCCAGCCCTCCTGGCCGGCGAGGCGCGATATGGCGGCGCGCACGTCGGTGCCGGGCGCGGTGCGGAGCAGGACCGCGCCGTCGGGGGCGGCCTCGACGTGGCGGACGCCGGGGAGCTGGGCCAGCTTGGCCGTGTCTACTGCGCCTTCAAACTCGGCGCGGACCACCGTTTCGCCGGCGGCGCGGGCGGCCAGCTCGGCCACGGGGCTGTCGGCCACCAGCTTGCCCCGGCTGATGATGAGCACGCGGGAGCACAGCGCGGTGACTTCGGGCAGAATGTGGGTGCTGAAAATGACGGTTTTATCTTCGCCGACTTCGCGGATGAGCTGGCGGATTTCCAGAATCTGGTTGGGGTCGAGGCCGGTGGTGGGCTCGTCGAGAATCAGCACGTCGGGGTCGTGAATGAGGGCCTGGGCGAGGCCTACGCGCTGGCGGTAGCCCTTGCTGAGGGCCCCGATTTGCTTGTTTTGCTCGCGGCTAAGGCCCACGCGGCGCACCAGCTCGGCCACGCGGGCGCGCAGGCCGGGGCCGCGCAGCCCGTGCACCGAGCCGATGAATTCGAGGTACTCGTGCACGTACATGTCGAGGTAGAGCGGGTTGTGCTCGGGCAGGTAGCCCACGTGGCGGCGCACGGCCAGGCTCTCGGTGAGCACGTCGTGGCCGGCCACGCGCACGGTGCCGGCGGTGGGCGGGAGGTAGCCAGTGGCAATCTTCATGGTGGTGCTTTTGCCCGCGCCGTTCGGCCCGAGAAAACCCACGATTTCGCCCTTGCCTGCGGTGAAGCTGATGTTGTCCACGGCGTTTTGGGTGCCGTAGGTTTTGGTCAGGTTTTCGATTTCTACCATTATTCTTTCTCAATAAATCTGCTAATCCTCTGATTTCATAACTTGCCAATCATCGATTGACATTCCGTATTCAGTGGCAACATTTAGAGCATTCTCGAAAAACTCGAACCAATCATCAAAGCAAATTTCAGGATTTGTAGAGTTCAAGTAATAGACAAAAGCACCGCCAGTGCTACCATCTGCATCATCTTCTAATACTAGATAATCTGCTCCTGTTTCATCAGGAACCGGCAGCAGTAGCTTCCACATCTTTCCCATCTATATCAATTACTTCACCTGCGCCGGACGCAGCTGAATCTCTGAAATCATGGTTGTGTCCGGCGCTTCGATGGCGTGCACGATGGCATCGGCAATGGATGCCGCCGTCATCTTATGTGGGTCGGGCTCCGCGCCGGGCTCGTTGCCGTTGAAGTTGGTTTCGACGGAGCCGGGCATGACGCAGGTGACGCGGATACCGGCCGGCCGCACTTCCTTAAACAGCGCATCGGAGAAGCCGCGCACCGCAAATTTGGTGGCGCAGTAGCCCGCCATGCCAGCGGTGCCCGCCGTGCCGGCCAGCGACGCCACATTGACGACGTGGCCCAGCTGCTGGCGCTTCATTTGGGGCAGCACGGCGCGGGTGCAGAGGAAGGTGCCGAGCACGTTGGTGTCGAACATGGTTTTCCAGTCTTCGGCCTTAAACCCGTCGATTTCACCCATGATGCCCAGGCCGGCGTTGTTCACCAGCACGTGGATTTCGGGCCCAAGTTCGCGCTGAGTGTTGGTGAGGGCTTCGGCCACGGCGTGCTCGTCGCGCACGTCGCACTCAAAAAACTGGAAACGGTCGTGCACCAGGCCAGCGGGCGCGGTGCGCGACCAGCCGGCCACGGCCGCGCCGCGGGCCAGCAGGGCCTCTGCGGTGGCGCGCCCAATTCCTTTGCCCGCGCCCGTGACGATAGCAACTTTGCCGGTGAGGTCCATTTATCTTTGGGGAAATTCTAAGGAAGTAAATGCGCGATACGAGTTTGCGGCCGCAAGTTAGCGGCCTGGGGTGGTTTGGGTGGGTGCGCGGGCTGGGCCGTGTTGGTTTGGGCCTGGCGCTGGTCGCCGGACTGAGCACCTGCGGCCCCGGCCACGGCACCGATTGCCTGAAAAGCACGGGCAGCATTATTACCGAGCGCCGCGACGTGGCGGCCGGACTCGTCACCGTCACCGCCTTCGATAATGTGGACCTGCGCCTCGTGCAGGACCCGCAGACCTACGCCGAAGTGCGCGCCGGCAAAAACCTGATTGGCGACATCGTGCTCACCCGCAAAGGCGACGCCCTCGAAATTTCCAACACCAGCACCTGCAACTGGGCCCGCAGCTACGACACGCCCCGCGAAGTAACGCTGCACCTGCCCCGCATTCTCAACGTGTTTTTGCGCGGGCAGGGCAACGGCAGCACCGTGGGCGAGTTTCAGCAGGACACCATGTTCTGCCACCTCATCGGGGCCGGCGACTTTAACCTGAACCTGCGCGCCCGCTACCTGAACGTGGACCAGTACGAGCTGGGCGACATGACCCTGCACGGAACCGCCGATGAACTGAACTTCACGGTGGGCGGCTCCGGCCGCCTCTTTGCCCAGGACCTGGCCCTGCGCCGCTGCTACTTCAACATGACCCGCGACAGCGACGGCGACGCCCACGTTCGGGCCACCGATGCGCTGTATGGCACCGTGGCCGGCAGCGGTACGCTGTACTACGGCGGCTCGCCGACTAATATAGGAGTTAAAGTGACCGGCAAAGGTGGAAAGAAAACGGAGTAATTTTGTTTTCTAGCGTACTTATCGCTCATGAATACCAACCACTTTCAACAACATTCGCTATTGGCCGTGGTGACTGGGGCGGCTATATTGTGTCTGATGGTAGTGCTATTAGAATCCAGCCGCCTTTGGTACGTAGCCCGCTATTCTGGGCCTTTGCTCATTGGATTGACTTTGATGGGCGTTGGCACATTGTTCAAAATAGAGCACTGGCCGTTTGCCGACGCCCTTTTACTCACGGGCGCGGCCTTTGTAGTGGGCACTTATGCCTTGTGGTTCAAGGGCAAATCGGGTGTGGGTCCGCTTGATTATCTCAAGTTGGCTTGGGTACTCGGAGTCGGCCTTACGGTCCTCGCCTTGGTTTTATATCGCCCGTTACTGAAACCAGCAACGCGCCTTACAAATGTTGTATTCTGGATGATGGCGTTGCTCTTTATTTACCAGCGGTGGTTTCGGCGTGCTCCTCAAGCACCTGAATAGCAAAGCCCAACTGCTACCCCAAATCTCCCAGCTGCGGCCGAATCAGCAGCTCCTCGACCACGGCGTGGGGCGAGAGGCCATAGGCGGAAAACACGGCTTCGGCCACGTCTTCGGCTTGCACAAACCGGTCGGGGGGCAGGTCGATGCCGGCCCAGCTGGCGGTGAGCGTGGGGCCGGGCAGTACGGCCGTTACGCGCACGCCGCTGGTTTTCAGCTCTTCGCGCAGGTTTTTGGTGAAGCCCAGCAGGGCGTGCTTGGCAATGCCGTAGGAGCCGCCGTTGGGGTACGCCGTGATGCTGGCCGTGGAGCAAATGGTGAAAATGTGGCCACCGCGCCGGGCCACAAAACCCGGCAACAGGGGCAGGGTCACGTCGTAGGCGCTGAGCAGGTTCGCGGCCAGCATGTGGCGCAGATGCGAGCCGTCGGCGGGCTCGTCCTGCAAGCGGCCGGGAACGAAGGCCCCGGCGTTGTTCACCAGCACATCCACGGGCGGGCCCAGGGCCAGCACGAAGGCCGCGAAACGGGCGCAGTCGTCGGCCCGGCTCAGGTCGGCGGGCAGGGTGTGGAGCACGGCGCCGGGAACATCGGCCGTCATCTCGGTTATAAGCACGGCCAAATCGGGCGCCGAGCGGGCGCAGGTGGCCACGGGGTAGCCGGCGCGCAAAAAGCGCGACACAACGGCCCGGCCAATACCTTTGCTGCCGCCGGTCACGACAATTAATTTTTCGTTCGTTTGCACTGTGTCTGGTTGGTTTTACGTAAGGTGCCGGAGCGCGCCGGCAACTGCCTGGTGCAACACGCTCGCCCAAACTTCGGTTTTTATTCCTCAACAGCTTCCCATGCTCAAAACTTTCGGCTCGTTTGTTCTCTTCCTGCGCGGCATGGTCACGCGCACCGAGCGGTTCAGCGTCATGTGGACCCGCACCATCGACGAAGCCATCCTCATCGGCGTCGACTCGATTGTCATCGTTTCCATCGTTTCGGCCTTTATCGGGGCCGTGACCTGCGTGCAGATTGCCTACAACCTCACCAATCCGCTCATTCCGCAGTCCACCATCGGCTACATGGTGCGCGAAATGACCATTCTGGAGCTGGCCCCCACCATCACCAGCATTGTGCTGGCGGGCAAAGTGGGCAGCAGCATCGCCGGCGGCCTGGGCACCATGCGCATCACCGAGCAGGTGTCGGCGCTGGAAGTGATGGGCATCAACTCCACGTCGTACCTCGTGCTGCCGCGCATTATGGCCGCGCTGGTCATGTTCCCGCTGCTGGTTATTCTGGCCATGCTGCTGTCCATTTTGGGCGGCTACCTGGCCGGCACCCTCACCGGCGTGATGACGGCCCAGGACTACATCGAAGGCATTCGCACCGATTTTGTTCCCTACAACATCCTGTTTGCCCTCATCAAAGCGGTGGTATTTGCTTTCCTCGTGTCGGGCATTTCGGCGTTCAAAGGCTACTTCACCACCGGCGGCGCCCTCGAAGTAGGCGCCGCCAGCACCGGCGCCGTCACCAATTCCATCATCGCCATCCTGATTGCCGACTTCGCCCTGGCCGCGCTGCTGCTCTGATTTGGTTGTCAGTTGTTCGTTGTCAGTTGTTAGCCAATTGACAGCGCATCAAAAAGACTGACAACTGGCAACGAACAACTGACAACTACTATGATTGAAGTATCCAACATCGAAAAATCATTCGACGGCACGCCCGTCCTCAAGGGTATTTCGTGCGTGTTCGAAACCGGCAAGTGCAACTTGCTGCTCGGCGGCTCGGGCACGGGCAAAAGCGTGCTGTTGCAGTGCATTGTGGGCCTGATGAAGCCCGATATCGGTTCCATCACCTTCGATGGCACGGTGTACACGAACAGCAAGATTGACATTCGCCAGGAAATCCGCCGCAAAATCGGGATGCTGTTCCAGGGCGGGGCGCTGTTCGACTCGATGACCGTGGCCCAGAACGTGGAGTTTCCGCTGCAAATGCTGACGCCCGAAATGACGGCCCCCGAGCGGCGCGACCGGGTAGAATTCTGCCTCAAGCGGGTGGGCCTCGAAAACGCGGGCAACAAAATGCCCGCCGAAATCTCGGGCGGCATGAAAAAGCGCGTGGGCATTGCCCGCGCCATTGCCCCGCAGTGCACCTACCTCTTCTGCGACGAGCCCAATTCGGGCCTCGACCCGGCCACCAGCATCAAAATCGACGAGCTGATTCACGAAATCACCCACGAGTACGGCATCACCACCGTCGTCGTGACGCACGACATGAACTCCGTCATCGAGATTGGCGAGCACATCATCTTTCTGCACCAGGGCCGCAAGCTGTGGGACGGCACCAAAGAAGAAATTCTGAACGCCTCCGTGCCCGAGCTGCGCGAATTTATTTTCAGCAGCAGCCTGGTGCGGGCCGCCAAGCGCGTCGACGAAGAAACCGAAGGCGGCATGGCCGCTTTTGCCGAAGAAGGCGAGTTCGGTGGCGGCATCTAAACCGCTGATTTTGGCTGATTAACCGTGATTTCGCTGATTATTTTGCAAACAAAAAAGGCGCCCAATCGGGCGCCTTTTTTGTTTGGAATACCCGGCTGCAAATGAGCCGATTTTGGGTCGGGTTGTCAATCGCGGCAAAACCACGGTTAACCCGCGGCAATCAATAATTTGAGATGGGCCAAGTGGTGCTGGCCGTGCCAGGCGTACATCGCCAGCGCCTGGTCGAGGGTGGAAGTGGTGTTGTAGCCAGGATGATAAAAGGTGCGCTGCCACTGCTCCTCGCTGAGGTGGTGCAGCAGCGTAACCCAGCGCGAATGCAGCGCTTCGAGCAGCGCCAGCGACACCGTGACGGGCGTGGCGGCCACGTCGGGCAGCTCAGCCCAGGCCTTCTCATCGTAGGGGCGAATGGTGGGGTTGTCTTCCGTCAGGGCCAGCCGGTAGCGGATGTAGCTATTTGTGTGCGAGTCGGCCACGTGGTGAATGACCTGCCGGCCAGTCCAGCCGCCCGGGCGGTACGGGCGCTGCAGTCCCTCGCCGCCCACCGCCCGCGCCGTGGCCGCTAGCTGCCCCGGCAGCTCGGCAATCTGCTGGATAAGCGCCGTGCGCTCGGCCGTCGTGAGCGCCGCCGTGGGCGTCTGAAAGCGGCCAATAGGGTAATGAAGGTCCATGAACGCTGCGCTTAATGAGGAATGAAGAATGAGGAATGAGGAATTGTGTCATTGCGAGGAGGGACGACGAAGCAATCCGTCCTGTCAAAGCGACCAACCCAATAATGTGAAAAGCCCCGAAACCGCTCAGAATCGGGGCTTTTTGTGGTCAGAAAAAAGGCGTGCTACACTCCAAGGTGAGTCGCTGAGAACAAGACGGATTGCATCGCTGGGCTCGCAATGACCATTCTTCATTCCTCATTCCTCATTAAGCGCAGCGTCCGCGTCACCCGTTGCGCTTGTTTAGCTCGTCGCGGATTTTGGCGGCTTTTTCGTAATCTTCTTTTTCCAGGGCCTGGGCCAGCATTTTGGTGAGCTCATCGAGCGACACCTGGCCGCTGGGGTCGCGGGGCTCGGGCTGCGGGCGGCTGGGGCGCGGCGTTTCGGTGCTGGCTTCGTCGTCTTCGTCGTCCTCGTCGTCTTCGGGGTCGCTCTCGGTTTCGTCGAGGTCGGAGAGGATGATGCCGGCCTCGCTCAGCACGCTCTCAACCGTGAAAATGGGCA
The DNA here is from genome assembly GCA_964242365.1 of uncultured Hymenobacter sp. Classification (GTDB taxonomy): domain Bacteria; phylum Bacteroidota; class Bacteroidia; order Cytophagales; family Hymenobacteraceae; genus Hymenobacter. Next base: position 10,024 of record CAXTCS010000082.1, read on the forward strand.
CTCCAAAGCGCAGGCCGATGGCAATGGCGTCGGAAGGCCGGGCGTCGATATCAAACGTGGTGGCCCCGTCGGAGCACACGATGCGCGAATAGAACACGCCTTCTTTCAGGTCGGAAATCACGACTTCCAGAATCACCACGTGCACGTGCTCGGCAAACGATTTGAACAGGTCGTGGGTCAGCGGGCGGTTGGGGCTAATCTTTTCGATTTGAATGGCAATGCTTTGCGCTTCAAACATGCCGATGATGATGGGCAAGCGGCGGTTGCCGCCCTTCTCGCCCAAAATGAGCGCAAAGGAGCCAGACTGCGACTGGCTGGACGAAAGGCCCAGGATTTCAAGCTGGATTTTTTTCAAGGGACTGGGGAACTGGGTGTTTTGGGGGAGCCTTCGAAGGAAGGCGGCGGGCCGGCCGGGGCCGGTAGGAGGGATGTACGTGCAAATAAAGAAAAGTCCGGGCATCTACCCTAGAAAGCCTTCCTGAAATACGGAATTGCCAAAAAAAGTTCGGGGATTTAAGCCCTTAGCTTTCTTGCGAAAACCAGGCACTTAAATCCCCAACTAGCTGACTGTTATGTTAGCCCAATGCCTTTACGGCAGCGGTTAGCTTCGGCAGCACGTCAAAAACGTCGCCCACGATGCCATAATCGGCCGCTTTAAAGAAAGGCGCCTCGGGGTCTTTGTTGATGACCACAATCACCTTGCTGCTGTTCACGCCGGCCAGGTGCTGGATGGCGCCCGAAATGCCGCAGGCAATGTACAGGTTCGGCGAAATCGTGATGCCGGTTTGGCCCACGTGCTCGTGGTGAGGGCGCCAGTCCACGTCCGACACGGGCTTCGAGCAGGCCGTGCCGGCATGCAGGGCTTTGGCCAAATCCTCAATCAGGTGCCAGTTTTCGGGCCCTTTCATGCCCCGGCCGCCCGATACCACCAGCTCGGCCTCGGGCAGCAGCACGCCGCCGGTTTGCTCCTGCATGACGACCTGCGTGGGCGCGTCGGCAAAGTCGGCGTCCGCCAGCTGGGCCGAAAAATTGGCCACTTCGGCCGTTTTGCCGGCGTCGTGCTTGGCTTCGGTCGAATTTTTCTTCACGGCGATGATTTTGCGGTCGCCGCTCAGCACCACGTCCGAAAACGCCTTGCCCGAAAACGCGCCGCGCTTCACGGTGAACTGGCCGTTGTCGGTTTTGGGCAGCTCCACCACGTTGGTGGCCAGGCTCGCCTTGAGCCGCACCGACAGGCGCGAACCCACCGCCGCGCCGATGTTGGAATTGGCCAGCACGATGATTTTGGCCTGCTCCTGCTCGGCCGCCGTGGCGATGAGCTTGGTGTAAGCATTGTTCACGAAGTCCTTGAGCCGGGGCTCGGCATCGTACAGCACTTTGGCAATGCCTTGCTCGCCGAGCTTGGCCAGGTTGGCCGCATTGGCTTCGCCCACGGCGATGGCCGTGGCGGTGGTGCCCAGCTGGGCGGCCACCTGCGCCCCGTACGAGGCAACTTCGAGCGACGACTTCTTTACTTCGCCATCGGCGCATTCAACTACAACTAATACAGACATCTGAAGAGAATTATGAATTATGAGTTAGAAATTATGAATTGCTAATTATGAGTTATGAATTGACAGCCAAGACCTGAGAATCCCAACACGGCAATTCATAACTCATAATTAGCAATTCATAATTCACTTAAATAACCTTCGCTTCGTTGCGCAGCAGCTTAATCAGCTCGCCGGCGTTTGCGGCGTCGATGAGCTTCACGCCCTGCTTTTTGGGCGGCAGCGCAAATTCGGCCACGGTGGTGCGGGCGGGCTCGCCCACGGCGGGCACCACTTTCAGGGGCTTGGTGCGGGCCGTCATGATGCCGCGCATGTTGGGGATGCGGGGCTCGCACATGGGCTGCTGGCACGAGGCCACGAAGGGCGTATTTACGGTCACGATTTCTTTGCCGCCTTCAATTTCGCGCTCGAGCGTGGCGGTGTTGCCGCTCATGTCCAGCTTCATGGCCGGGGCCACGGTCGGGATGCCGAGCATCTCGCCCACCATGCCGTGCACCTGGAACCCGTTGTAGTCGATGCTTTCCTTGCCCATCAGAATCACGTCGTAGGCGCCTTCTTTGGCGATGGCGGCGATTTGCTCGGCCACGAAATAGGCGTCCTGCGGGGCGGCGTTCACGCGAATGGCGTCATCAGCCCCGATGGCCAGGGCCTTGCGGATGTTGGGCTCGGTGTCGGCCTCGCCCACGTTGAGCACGGTGACGGTGCCGCTGCCGGCGGCCTCTTTCAGCTCGATGGCGCGGGTGAGGGCGTATTCGTCCCAGGGGTTAATCACGAACTGCACCCCGGCCTTGTTAAACTCCTTGTTATCGGGCGTGAAAGCAATTTTGGTGGTCGTGTCGGGCACGTTGGAAATACAAACCAGAAACTTCATCTAAACGGGGTTTGGGTGGCGAAATCGGAATAAAGGCGGCATGCATAACAACCCGTAGGAGCTTGCCGGCGTCCGGCAGCTGGTCTTGGCGAGGCATTATGCGGAAGAAAAGCCGCAATTTTGCCCCAAAGGTAAACAAAACTCCTGCCCTGATGAACACCCCGCCCACCCGTTTGCAGCAGCTGCTGGCATTCTACGAAGCCGACCCGGCCGACGCCTTTACTATATACGCCCTGGCCACCGAATACCGGGCCCAGCAGCCGGCGCAGGCGTGGGAATACTACCAAAAACTGCTGGCCGAACACCCTGATTACGTGGGCACGTACTACCACGCCGGCAAGCTGCTGGAGCAGTTTGGTAAGAAGGACGAGGCCGAAAAGGTTTACCGCACCGGCCTGGCCGTGGCCCGCAAAGCCGGCCAGCAGCACGCCGCCAGCGAGCTGCTGCAAGCCTTAAACAGCTGCCTGGGCCTCGACTACGAAGACGATTAGCGCGAGGACCGGAAAAGGGCGGGTGGGACATCGGCTCTTGGGGCCGAATAAAAAGAAACTTTGCCGGCAAGGGAATTCTAAGAGATTACAATTGTTTTATAACTATATGTTTGACAAAACTATTGTTCAGCTTGAAAATACCATTCAACGTGGCGTACCGCAGTTGATGGTGTGAAGGAGGATTCATTTTATCCTCATGCTAGAGCTGCCACCTTTGCGTAGAAATCAACGCCGAATATGTTCCGTCTGTCTTTTTTAGTGTTTTTGGGTTTGGGAAGCGGCGCGCTGTTGCCCGTGGCTGCCCAGGCCCTGGCTCCGGGTGCGGCTGCGCCGGTTGCGGCGGCAGCTACCGATACCGTGCGCCTCACGCTGCCCGACGCCGAGCAGCGCTTTTTCCAGAACAACCTGGCCGTGCTGGCCCAGCAGTACAACGTGACCGTGGCCCAGGCGCAGGCCATTCAGGCCCGCATCATCGACAACCCCACGGTGACGCTGGAGCAAAACGCCATCAACAAAAACATCAACCGCGACCATTTCGAGGGCCACGGTCCGGGCGAGGTGGTGGTGCAGGTGCAGCAGCTGTTCTCGATTGCGGGCCGCCGCAAGGCCGCCGGCCGCGTGGCCCAGCAAAACGCCGTGGTTGAGCAGTATAATTTGCAGGACCTGCTGCGCACGCTGCGCTACCAGCTGCGCACCACGTACTACGACGTGTTTTTCAAGCAACAAACGCTGAAAGCCTACAGCACGGAAATCACCTCCCTGACCCGCACCGTGGGCCTGTACCAGACGCAGTTTGAGAAGGGCAACATCGCGCTCAAGGAAGTTATCCGCCTGCGCGCCTTCCTGTTTACGCTGCAAAGCGAGCGGCAAGCCATTCTCAACGACGTGGCCGCCGAGCAAACCGACCTGCACGTGCTGCTGCGCGACGCCTCGGGCGCCCAATACGTGCCGGTGGTGGACCTGGGCCGCACCCGCGACCTGAACCTGAAAGGCTATTCGGAGCAGCAGCTGGCCGACACGGCCCTGGTGCTGCGCACCGACCTCAACGCCCGCCGCGCCACCCTGGAGCAGCAAAACCTGAACCTGCGCTTGCAGCAGAAGCTGGCTGCCCCCGACTTGGCCGTGGGCTACACTTACGACAAAGCCGGCTCGTACATCAACAACTACCACGCCGTGACGCTCGGCGTGGCCGTGCCGATTTTCAACCGCAACCAGGGCAACATTCAGGCGGCCCACGCGCAGATAGCCGGCAGCAAGCTGCTCGTCGACCAGCAGCAGCTCGTCGTGCAGAGCGAGGTGCACCAGGCCTACCAGTTGGCGGCCCGCAGCGACGAGCTTTTTCAGAACACCGACCGCGACACCGCCCCCTTTGCCCGGCTGATGGTGGGCATCGAGCAGAGCTACGCCAAGCGCATCCTGTCGGTGGTGGAATACCTGGACTTTTTCGAGTCCTACAAGAATAACCTGGTGCAGCTGAATACCCTGCGCGCCAACCGCATCCGGGCGTTCGAGCAGCTGAACTTTGCCGTCGGCAAGCCGGTATTTCGGGCCGAATAGGATTTGAATGTCATGCAGAGCGCAGCGAAGCATCTCGCACGCAATAGTGACTTAATTGTTGAATTAAAAGGATTTGTGCTGCACGCGAGATGCTTCGCTGCGCTCTGCATGACGTTCTGTAAGAAACCAAACCATAATGTACCGCACCTACATTGCCCTGCTAGCCGCCGTCGCGTTGGCCGGCTGCTCGAAGCCCGAAATCAAAGAAGAGAAGAAAGAAGGCTTCCGCCTGTCTGACACCATGATGCAGCAAATCGTGCTGGATACCGTGCGCCTGCGCCCGGTGCAGGACGAGCTGGTGCTGACCGGCGAAATTGCCTCCGACGGCGACAAAACCGTGCAGGTGTTTCCGCAGGTGGGCGGCGTGGTCGAGAAGCTCAACGTGCAGCTCGGCGACAAGGTGACCAAAGGCCAGCTGCTGGCCGTTATCAAATCGGGCGAGATTGCCGACGTGCAGAACCAGACCACGGCCTCGACCTCCGACCTCGACATTGCCCGGAAAAACCTGGCCGTAGCCGAAGATATGTACAAAGCCGGCCTGAGCTCGGAGCGCGACGTGGTGCTGGCGCGGGCCGAAGTGACCAAAGCCCGCGGCACCGTGGGCAAGAACGTGAAGCAGCTCAGCGTCTACGGCATCGGCAAAGACGGCATGTACGAGCTGCGGGCCCCGATTTCCGGCTTCATCACCGAAAAGAAGGCCACCGAGCACGAGCAGTTCAACCTCAGCGACAGCAACGTGGGCAACCTGTTCACGGTGAGCGACCTCGACGACGTCTGGATTATGGCCAACGTGTTTGAGTCGGATATTTCGAAAGTGAAAGTGGGCTACGCGGCCGATGTTACGACGCTGTCGTACCCCGACAAGCATTTCCGGGGCCGCATCGACAAGGTGTTCAACGTGTTGGACCCCGACAGCAAGGTGATGAAAGTGCGCGTGCGCCTCGAAAACCCCGGCTACCTCCTCAAGCCGGAGATGTACGCCCAGGTGCGCGTGGAAAATACCGAAGGCGCCAAGGCCCTGGCCGTGCCCGCCAAGTCGGTGGTGTTCGACAAGGACCGCAACTTTGTGATGGTGTACCGCGACCGCACCCACGTGGAAACCCGGCCCGTGACCATCAGCAAAACCGTGGGCGACTACAGCTACGTGACCGCCGGCCTCAAGCCCGGCGACGTGGTGATTGCCAAGGACCAGCTGCTCGTGTACGACGAGCTGAACGACTGATTATCAAATTATGAGTTATGAATTATGAGCTATGAATTAGTCTGATAAGCAGGCCGATTCTTACTCCTGATTCAGCCCCCAACCGCCGCTTTTGCTGGTCGGAATGGCCGCGCCGTGCCCAACTCATAATTCATAATTCGCAACTCATAATTCGAAAGAAGTGAACAAGTTCATTCAGGGCATTATTGCCTTTTCCCTCAAAAACAAAGGCTTCGTTTTCCTGCTGACGCTGGCCGTGATAATCATGGGCGTGGTGAGCTACCGCAACACGCCCATCGAGGCGTTTCCGGACGTCACGAACACCGAAATTACCATCATCACGCAGTGGCCCGGCCGCTCGGCCGAGGAGATGGAAAAGTTCGTGACCGTGCCCATCGAAATCGCCCTCAACCCGGTGCAGAAAAAGGCCTCGGTGCGCTCGACCACGCTCTTTGGCTTGTCGGTGGTGAAGGTAATTTTCGACGACGGCGTCGACGACGCCTTCGCCCGCCCGCAGGTGAACAACCTGCTGCGCGAAGTCGACTTGCCCGACAACATCACCCCCGACGTGCAGCCGCCCTACGGCCCGACCGGCGAAATCTACCGCTACACGCTCGAAAGCAAAACCAAAAGCGTGCGCGAGCTCAAAACCCTGCAAGACTGGGTGATTGAGCGCAACCTGAAGGCCGTGCCCGGCGTGG
>CAXTCS010000083.1:0-16207 GCA_964242365.1 uncultured Hymenobacter sp.
GGCGCACCCGGCGCCCGGCCCGGCGGAGCTGTTGGCGCGCCAGCCGGCACGCAACGCCGCGCCCCGGCCCCGGATAGCCTCTCCAACGACTCGACCAAAACCCGGCCGGCCACGCTGCCCGGCCAGGCCCCCGGCGCGCTCGCCCCCACGGCCCAGCCCGCCGACTCGACCGGCCGCCGGCCCGCCGCGCCCGTCAACAACCCCATCAATTCGCCGGCTAATACGCCGTCGCCGGGCACCACCACGCCGGGCGGTGTTACGCCCGCTGGCAGCCCCGGCGGCCGGCCGTAATGGGGGGTTTAATAGAATGAAATAAATTCATGCAGAGCGGTTTACAATTCGTAAGCGGGTGTAGAGACGCAAAATGTTGCGTCTCTACACCCGCTTGCCAGTTATGAAACCGCTCTGGCATGCCGTTCTGGTGCGCCAGCTGACCGACCCAACCGGCGGTGGCCCGGCCAGGCCGTACTTTTACCTGGCGCCTCTAACCCCATTCGATGCCCGATAAGCTGCTGCCTGCCCTTCCCGACGACGACGCGCACTTTTTGCAGCGCTTGCAGCCTTCGCGGCTGATTCTGCCCATCGTCATCGGGCTGGGCGTGGTGGGGTTTATGTTTTGGCGCAGCTACAAGCCCGGCGACCTCGCTCCGCTGGCCCACGCCAACTGGGCGTGGCTGCTCGTGACGCTGCTGGTGCTGGTGGCCCGCGATTTTGGCTACATCTACCGCATCCGGCACATTGCCGAGCGGGAGCTGAACTACCGCCAAAGCCTCGACGTGATTATGATTTGGGAGTTTTCGTCCTGCGTGCTGCCCTCGGCGGTGGGCGGCACGGCGGTGGCCTCGTTTATTCTGAACAAGGAAGGCATCACCCTGGGCAAATCGCTGGCCTACGTCATGGTTACGGCCCTGATGGACAACCTGTACTACGTCATCATGGTGCCGCTGGTGGTGCTCATTGCCGGGGCGGGCCTCTACCCGCACGAGGCCATGCAGGGCGCGTTCATCGCCACGCTGCGGGTGGTGTTTGTGATGAGCTACGTGGCGGTGTCGGCCTACGCGGGGCTGATGCTGTACGCCATTTTCGTCAACCCCAAGTCGGTGCGGCGGGGGCTGGTGCGGCTGTTTTCGTGGCGGCTGCTGCGGCGCTGGCAGCGCGCGGCCTACAAGCACGGGCAGGAAATGATGGACGCCTCGGTGCAGCTGCGCGGCAACCCGCCGGGCTACTGGTGGCGGGCCGGCCTGAGCACGTTCTTCGTGTGGACGGCCCGGTACCTGGTCATCGGCTGCCTCATCGCCGCCTTCGTGCCGATGAACGTGGACACGTTCCTGTTCATTTTCGCCCGCAACCTCACCTATAAGGTGCTGCTGCTGCTGGCCATCACGCCCGGCGGCGCGGGCATCGTGGAGGGCGCGTTTCCCACGTTTTTCGGCAAGTTTATCGGCACGGCCACGCTCACCAGCTTCATGGTGCTGCTCTACCGGGTGGTCACGTATTACCTGTACCTGGTGCTGGGCAGCGTGTTTTTGCCGCGCTGGGTGGCGCGGGTGTTTATAAAGCCCGCGGCGCGAACGGTGTAGCTCGTGTTGCCGCAGTAGCTACGACCCAAAAAAGGCCCCGAACCGCAAGGGTCCGGGGCCTTTTTCGGGCTTGCAGGCAGCGGGTACTATTGGGCTTCGAGCATCAGGGCCGCGCCGTCGGCCGATTTCAGCGTGAGCTTTTTGTCGGTGAGGGTTTCCACGGCAAACGTGTTGCTGGTGGCGGCGCCGTCGGGCGTCATGGTGATGGTTTTGCCGGCCTGGTCGAACGTGTACTTGCCCGACACGGCGCCGCTGGCTCCGGTCATGTTGTAGGTGCCGTTGGCGAAAATGCGCAGCTCCTCCTGTTTCTGGGCGTCGCTTTGCTTCACTTTGTCGCCGGTGGTGTCGGTTTCTTTGGCCGTTTTCCAGACCTTGCTATCGGTGCCGTACAGCATGTTCACGCCTTCGACTTTGCCTTTGTCGTTGCTGCAAGACGAGGCAAACAGCGACACCAAAAGCAACAGGCTGGCGAAGTAACGGAGCGAAAAGAGGGACTGAGGTTTCATGCGAACGGGGGATGATGGTGAAAGAAAGAAGAAACAAGGCCCGCAGGTGCGGGCTCGTCGGCTTACGGCCCGCGCGCAAAAGGGTTTAGGGCGAAACCCCGCCTTGGCGGGCCCGTATACGTGCCCTGATTGCTTTGCCTGCGGGCAAGCTGGTCGCGTTTATCCCTTCATCTAACCACACCAACCCATGGGACTCTTTGATTTTCTCAGCGACAAAGGCGAGCAAAAGCCCGTAGCGCCCGCGGCTCAGCCGGCGGCTGGCGGCACCGATTTCTTCGGCAACAAACCGGAAACCACCGGCGACTCGTATACCGTAGTAAGCGGCGACTCGCTCTCGAAAATTGCCAAAAACCACTACGGCGATGCCGCCAAGTGGCACCAGATATACGAGGCCAACAAGGCCCTCATCGGCAACAACCCCGACCTCATCGAAGTGGGCCAGGTGTTGACCATACCTAGTCTCTAGGTACTTTTTTGCAGAAAAAAGGTGAGAAAAGCCACTCCGTTTCGGGGTGGCTTTTTTGTGTGCCTGAGGGTGAGGCAGGGATTCCGCACTAACCTTCAGGCAGTGATTTTGCCCGGCGCTTCAGCGCCGGGAGCTGAGGGCCGACCTCTTTTTTGGGCTTTAGCCCTAGTCGCGGCGGCCGCCCGCCAAGGCTAAAGCCCCCAAAATGCCAGACTGCGGTTCCCGGCGCTGAAGCGCCGGGCAAAATCACTGCCTGAAATTTGAGGCGGAAACCCTGCCCCGCCGGGACCCCAAATCGGGGCTTTGGCGGGAGGGCTGCAAAAAAAGCTTCGGCCGTTTGGTCATAAAAAAATTTCTCGCGTACATTTGCCCCACCACCCAGGTACTTCCCGCTATCGGCGGGGCAGTGTTACGTTTTATACAGAAGCGGCGAGAGACTAGGCTCCGTGACCCGCTGGCAACCTTCGATTAGGCGAAAGGTGCCAATTCCTACCCATCAATGGCTTCGGCCGTGGTGGGGCATATGACTCAAGTGCCATGGAAAATTTCGCTGTTTCCGCTTTTTTTGTCCCGAATGCTTCGGCTGCTTTGCGCGCCGTGGGCTCGGGCTTCCTGCTTTTGGCCCCCGCTGGCCGAATTACCGCACCGCGCCCGGCCCGAATGCGCATGTGCTGTTGTGGCCCGTGTTGCTGCTAAGCTGACTTCGGCTTAGGCACCCCTCCCCTCTTTTTGGATTTTTTGGTAGCCTTCGGGCCCACGGCTGGTCCTTGCGGGGATTCGGCAGTCGGGGCTTGGGCCACCGCCGCAACACGGGCTTGCCCAGGGGTTTGCTGCGCTGCAAAATCGACTTTTTAGGTCTTTAAGCGCTTTTTTCTTGCATTTTCTGGTTTTTTCAACTTCAACCCATCACGCACCATGTCCGCTCAACCCTTGCACTTCGAAACCCTCCAGCTCCACGCCGGCCAGCAGCCCGACCCCACCACCGGCTCGCGCGCCGTGCCCATACACCAAACCACGTCCTACGTGTTCAAGAGCGCCGAGCACGGGGCCAACTTGTTTGCCCTGAAGGAGTTTGGCAACATCTACACCCGCTTGATGAACCCGACCACCGACGTGTTTGAGCAGCGCGTGGCGGCTCTGGAAGGCGGCGTGGCGGCCCTGGCCACCAGCTCGGGCCAGGCGGCCCAGTTCATTGCCCTCAACAATATTTTGCAAGCCGGCGACAACTTCGTGAGCACGGCCTACCTCTACGGCGGCACCTACAACCAGTTTAAGGTGGCGTTCAAGCGGTTGGGCATTGAGGCGCGCTTTGCCGACGGCGACAACCCGGCCAGCTTTGAGGCGCTGATTGACGACAAGACCAAGGCCATTTACCTGGAAACCATCGGCAACCCCAGCTTCAGCGTGCCCGATTTTGAGGCCATCGCGGCCATTGCCAAAAAGCACGACTTGCCGCTGGTGGTCGACAACACGTTTGGCGCGGGCGGCTACCTGTTCCGGCCCCTGGAGCACGGCGCGCACGTCGTGGTCGAGTCGGCCACGAAGTGGATTGGCGGGCACGGCACCAGCATCGGCGGGGTGATTGTGGACGGCGGCACGTATGATTTCGGCAACGGCAAATTCCCGCAGTTTACCGAGCCCAGCGAGGGCTACCACGGCCTGGTGTTCAACGACGTGTTTGGCAAGGGCGGGCCGTTTGGCAACATCGCCTTCATCATTCGGGCGCGGGTGGAAGGGCTGCGCGACTTTGGGCCGGCCATCAGCCCGTTCAACTCGTTTCAGCTGCTCATCGGCCTCGAAACCCTGAGCCTGCGCGTGGAGCGCACCGTGGAAAACGCCCTCAGAATTGCCAACTGGCTGGAGCAGCACCCGCAGGTGGAAAGCGTGAACTACCCCGGTCTGGCCAGCAGCCCGTACCACGCCATTGCCTCGAAATACCTCACGCGCGGCTTTGGTGGCGTGCTCAGCTTCCGCATCAAGGGCAGCAAGGAAACGGCGACCCAGTTCATCGATAACCTCAAGCTTATCAGCCACCTGGCCAACGTGGGCGACGCCAAGACGCTCATCATCCAGCCCTCGGCCACCACGCACCAGCAGCTGAGCGAAGCCGAGCAGCTGGCCGCCGGCGTCACGCCCACCTCGCTGCGCCTCTCGGTGGGCATCGAGCATTTTGAGGACATCAAAGCCGACTTGCAGCTGGCCTTCGACGCGGTGGGCAACACCGCCAGCCAGCCCACGGAGGGCCAGGCCGTGGGCGAGCCCGAACTGGAGCACGCCCAGCCCCTGGAAGTGTAAGTTAGTGATTAGTGGTCAGTGATTAACGGTTAGTGGTCGGCGATTTTCAATCGGCGACCACTAACCGTTAAGACAGCCGAAAACCACTGACCACTAACCACTAATCGTTAACCACTATTTATCCATGCCAGACCATCTTTTTCATCTTCCTGACCTGCAATTGGAAAGCGGGGAAACCCTCGCGGGCGCCCACGTGGCCTACCAGACCTGGGGACGGCTCAACGCCGAGCGCGACAACGTGGTGTGGGTGTGCCACGCCCTCACGGCCAACGCCGACGTGCTGGCCTGGTGGCCGGGCCTGGTGGGACCGGGCTGTTATTTCGACCCGTCGGACTGGTTCATCTTGTGCGCCAACGTGTTGGGCTCGTGCTACGGCAGCACGGGGCCGCTCGATGCGGACCCGGCCACCGGGCAGCCGCGCTTTCAACAGTTTCCGCTGCTCACGGTGCGCGACGTGGTGGCGGGGCACGAGGCGCTGCGGCAGGAGCTGGGGCTGGCCGACATTCACACCCTGATTGGCGGCTCGCTGGGCGGGCAGCAGGCGCTGGAGTGGGCCGTGGCGCGGCCCGACTTGTTTGATAACCTGGTGGTGGTTGCCACCAACGCCCGGCACTCGGCCTGGGGCATTGCCTTTAACGAGGCGCAGCGGCTGGCCATTGAAGCCGACCCGACGTACCGGGCCGGCCAGCCGGGCGGGGGCGACGACGGCCTGCGGGCCGCCCGCGCCGTGGCCCTGCTCAGCTACCGCAGCTACTCGGCCTACGCCGAAACCCAAACCGACCCGGACGACACCCTGCTGCGCGAGCACCGCGCCAGCACTTACCAGCGCTACCAGGGCGAGAAGCTGGTGGCGCGCTTCGATGCCTACAGCTACGTGGCCCTGAGCCGCACGATGGACACCCACAACCTCGGCCGGGGCCGGGGCGGGGTGCCGGCGGCGCTGGCCCGCATCGGGGCCCGCACGCTGGTGCTGGGCATTACGTCGGACGTGCTGTTTCCGCTGAGTGAGCAGCGCGAGCTGGCGGCTCATATTCCGGGCGCGATGTACGCCGAGCTGGACTCGCGCTACGGGCACGACGGCTTTTTGCTGGAAACGGCGGCTATTACGCATTTTCTGGAGCTGTTTTATGCGCCGACGTTCGTGCATTGAATAGCGCCGGGCAGTTCTCATCTGGCGTCGGCGGAGCGACGCGTCTTCTCACGCTGAAACGGTTTGCTCATCGGTGAGAGGATGCTTCGCTTCTCTCAGCACGACAAATAGCACGCAGCATAATCTTTTTTTAACAACCTCATTATGAACACCAAACCCGCTTTTCGTGCTAATCCGGCTCGTTTGCTCGCCTTGCTCGGCGCTATGCTGGGGCTGGCCGTGGGGCTGGCGGGCTGTGGCGGGTCGGGCAACGGAGCTGCTGCCGCCAACCCCGAAACGGTGCGTCTGGACTACGCTTATTACAACCCGCTGAGCCTGGTGCTCAAGCAGCAGGGCTGGCTGGAAAAAGACCTGGCCCGGCAACACATCAAGGTTGAATGGGTGCTGAGCCAGGGCAGCAACAAGGCGCTGGAGTTTCTGAACGGCAGCAGCATCGACTTTGGCTCGACGGCCGGGGCGGCGGCGCTCATCGGCCGGGCCAACGGCAACCCGCTGAAAGCCATTTACATTTTCTCGAAGCCGGAGTGGACGGCGCTGGTGACGGGGCCGAAATCCGCCCTTAAATCGGTGGCTGAGCTGAAGGGCAAGCGCGTGGCCGCCACGCGCGGCACCGACCCGTACATTTTCCTGCTCCGCGCCCTCGACCAGGCCGGGCTGAGCGAGAAGGACATCGAGCTCGTCCCGCTGCAACACGCCGACGGCCGCGCCGCCCTCGAAAAAGGCGACGTCGATGCCTGGGCCGGCCTCGACCCGCACATGGCCAAGGCCGAGCTCGAATCGGGCGCGAAGCTGCTGTACCGCAACCCCGAGTTCAACAGCTACGGCGTGCTCGACGTGCGGGCCGAGTTTGCCCAGCAGCACCCCGAACTGGTGGACCGCGTGCTGGCCGCCTACGAGCAGGCGCGCCAGTGGGCCCTGGCTCACCCCGAGGAGCTGAAAAACACCCTGGCCAGCGAGGCCAAGCTCAGCGCGGCCGTGGCCGCGCGGCAGCTGGAGCGCACCGATTTTTCCAACATCGCCTTCGGGCCCGCGCAGGTTGCCACCATCACGGCGGCCGGCGACGTGCTGAAGAAAAGCGGCGTGATTGACAAAGCCACCGACGTGAACAAGACGGTGAACGAGCTAATCGACAGCCGCTTCGCCAGCAAAATTACCGCCGCGGCGAAGGGCGCGACCGCCGCCAAGTAGGCGCGGGGCCGGTTATTAGCATTTTTGGCGTCGGTGAACGGGGCGCAACGGTGGAACCTCACCCCCGACCCCTCTCCAAAAGAGAGGGGAGCCAGGCGAAAGAGTACAGCGATGGTGAAACCGCTATAACATCACCCTTCCCAATGGCTGAAACCACTTCTTTGTTTGCGCCGGGCGCGCGCCGGGCTCCGGCCGTGGCGAACGCGGCCGGGCCAAAATCGGCGGCTCGGGCGCCGGGGCCGGGGCGGCGCTGGGGCTGGCTCACGGGCGCGGTGCTGCCGGTGGCGCTGCTGGCGCTGTGGGAGGCGCTGGCCCGCGCCGGCGTGCTGCGGGCCAACTTGCTGCCGGCGCCGTCGAAGGTGCTGGGCACCATTTGGGAGCTGGGCCGCACCGGCGAGCTGTGGGGGCACATCGGCATCACGCTGGGGCGGGTGGCGCTGGGCTTTGGGCTGGGCGGCGCGCTGGCCACGGTGCTGGGGGCGGCCACGGGCTACTCGCGGCGGCTGTTTCAGCTGCTCGACCCGCTGCTGCAAGGGGTGCGCAACATTCCGTCGCTGGCCTGGGTGCCGCTTTTTATTCTGTGGATGGGGATTTACGAAACCTCGAAGGTGGTGCTGATTGCCGTGGGCGTGTTTTTCCCGGTGTATCTGAATTTGATGAACGGCGTGCAGGGCGTCGACCGCAAGCTGGTGGAAGTGGGCCGGGTGCACCGGCTATCGGGGTGGCAGCTGGTGCGGCGGGTGTTTTTGCCGGCCACGCTGCCGGCCTACCTGGTGGGCCTGCGCAACGGGCTGGGACTGGGCTGGATGTTTGTGGTGGCGGCCGAAATCATGGGGGCCAGCCAAGGGCTCGGCTTTTTGCTGGTGGATGGGCAGATGACCGGCCGGCCCCAGACGATTCTGGCCAGCATCCTGCTCTTCGCCGTGCTGGGCCAGGCGACTGATGCGGCACTGGCGGCGCTCAGCCGCTACCTGCTGCGCTGGCAAGACACGCACGGGAGAGTGACTGAGTGAGGGGGTGACTGAGTGACGTTTTGGAACATCATTCAATCACCCCGCTACTCCGCCACTCAGTCATTCCGCCACTCAGTCACTCTTCACTCAGTCACTCTTGATAATGCTCCGCATCGAACACATCAGCAAGCAGTTTGACACTGGCACGGCGGCGCTGACCGAGGTGAGCCTGCGCGTGCGGCCGGCCGAAATCGTGGCGCTGGTGGGGGCCAGCGGCTGCGGCAAGAGCACGCTGCTGCGCATCGTGGCGGGGCTGGAGGCGCCCACGGCCGGGCGCGTTTTTATCAATGATGAGCCGCTGGCGGGGCCTAATCCGGCCGTGGGCGTTGTGTTTCAGGAGCCGCGCCTGATGGCCTGGCTCACGGTGCGGGACAACGTGCGCTTTGGGCTGGCGGGCCTTGCGCGGGCCGAGCAGGAGGCGCGCACCGATGCCATTCTGGAGCGGGTGGGGCTGGCCCGCGTGGCCGGGGCGTGGCCGCGCCAGCTCTCGGGCGGCATGGCCCAGCGGGTGGCCATTGCGCGGGCGCTGGTGGCCCAGCCGGCGCTGCTGCTGCTCGATGAGCCGTTTAGCGCCCTCGACCCGTTCACCAAGATGGACTTGCAGGAGCACCTGCTGCACATCTGGGCCTACGACCGGCCCACGCTGCTGCTCGTGACCCACGACCTGGAAGAAGCCCTCGTGCTCGCCGACCGGGTGGTGGTGCTGCGCGGCCACCCCGGCCACATCCACGAAACCGTGCGGGTGGAGCTGCCGCGCCCACGCCGCCGGACCGATGTTGATTTTCAAGCTTACAAGCAACGCTTGCTTGATGCGCTGGACGTGCGGGCGGTGGTGGCATGAGGGATAAGAGCGTCAGATTAGAACGTCAGGTTCGCAAAACAGAACGTCATGCAGAGCGCAGCGAAGCATCTTGCTCGCATCGTTGAGTTACTGCCACAACGAAGCGGGCAAGATGCTTCGCTGCGCTCTGCATGACGTTCTGTTTATCAATGTGACGGTGCCCCTTCCCTCCTTCCCTACCTCCTGCCCTGCCAATTCACTTTCAATACCAACTACAAACCACTAGAAGAATGAGCGTTGATAAACAGCCCGTGCGCATAGGCCTGATTGGGTTCGGCTGCGTCGGGCAGGGGTTTTACGATATCGTGCAACAGCAGCCCGATTTGGGGCTGGCCGTGACGCGCATTGCGGTGAAGAGCGCCAGCAAGCCCCGCACGCTGCCGGCCGAGCGGTTCGGCTTTCGGGCCGATGAGCTGGTGGACGACCCGGCGCTGGACGTGCTGATTGAGGTAATCGACGACGCGGCCGAGGCCTTTCGGCTGGTGAGCGCGGCGCTGCGCCGGGGCCGGCGGGTGGTGACGGCCAACAAGGCCATGCTGGCCCGCCACCTGCCCGAGCTGGTGCAGTTGCAGCGGGACTTTGGCGGCGCGCTGCTGTACGAGGCGGCGGTGTGCGGCAGCATCCCCATTGTTCGCACGCTCGATAACTACTTCAGCCACGAGCCGCTGCACGCGGTGAGCGGTATCTTCAACGGCTCGTCGAACTACGTGCTGACCCGCATGACGGAAGAAGGCTCGGACTACGGCCCGGCCCTGGCCGAAGCGCAGGCCCAGGGCTTCGCCGAAACCGACCCGTCGCTGGACATGGGCGCCTTCGACCCCCGCTCGAAAGCCGTGATTTTGGCCGCTCACGCCTACGGGGTGTTCCTCGACCCGAACGAGGTGCTGAACCTGGGCATCGAGCACATCGGGGCCGCCGACATTACGCGGGCTACGGCGCAAGGCCAGAAAATCAAGGTCGTGGCGGGGCTCTACCGCCTGCCCTCGGGCCGCGTTACGGCGCTGGTCACCCCGCAGCTCGTGGGCCCGAAATCACCTCTTTACGGCGTGGAGCACGAGTTCAACGGCGTGGTGATTGAGGCGGCGTTTGCGGGCCCCCAGTTTTTGCGGGGCCGGGGCGCCGGCGGCCACCCCACCGGCTCGGCGGTGCTGGCCGACGTGCTGGCCATCGGGCGCGGCTTCCGCTACGGCTACGCCAAGCGCGGGGCAGCTCCCGAAGCGCAGCTGACCGACGGGTTGGAAGTCGATATTTATGTGCGCCACGCCGAGGCCGCGGGCTTGCGCGAAGCGATGGGCTGGCTGCGGCTGCCCGAAGCGGCCGTGCGCACCGATGCCGACGGCGCGTACGCTACCGGCGCCGTGGCCCTGCCCACGCTCTGGGCGCGGCGCCACGAGCTGCGGGCCGCCCGGGTGTTTGTGGCCCGGCTGGGCGAGGTCCGGCCGGTTGAGGCCGTGGGCGCGCCGGGTGCGGCAAGGGTGGAAAAGGCCGGGGTGGTGGCTTAAGGGCCTTTTTCGGGTCGGGGTAGGCGTTGGCCCTGACGATTTCACCTCACCCCCGGCCCCTCTCCTGCGGAGAGGGGTGCGTTCAACGAGGCCAAACTGGCACCCCTCTCCGCAGGAGAGGGGCCGGGGGTGAGGTGAAACCGGCACGCCGGCTTGGAATCCGCTCCAGCCAGGCTTCTACCTAAACTCGATGCGCACGGGCACCTGGCCGTCAAATCGCAGAAAGTAGAGGCCGGCTGGCAGCGTGCCGCGCGGCACGGTCAGCTCGTGCGCGCTGGGGCTGAGCGTGCGCACGACGCGGCCGGCGGCGTCGTGCAATTGGGCTTCGGCGGGCAGGGGCCAGGCGGCGGGCAGCAGGAGGCGCACGGCGGCGTCGGCGGGGTTGGGGTAGGCTTGGGCGCGGGGCGCGGTGGGGCGGGCGGCGGCTTTGGTGGCCGTGACGACGGTGCCGGCCTGGCCCAGGCCGGGCCGCAGGAAGTCGCGGATGGTGCGGAACGTGGTGTCGGCGTAGGCCGGGTTGTTTTCGAAGGGAATGTGGCCGGCCCCGCGCAACGGCCGCAAGGTGTTGCGGATGCCCAGCTGCGTGGCGCGGGGGTGCAGCCGGCCGCTGCCGTACACGTACTTGGGCGGCAGCAACGCCCCCACCCGGCCCTGGAAATAGGGCACCGTGGCGTCGGCGGTGCCGTGCACGCTGCACAGCGGGGCGTTGCCCGCCTCGATGATGTTGGGGGTTTCGGTGGCGCCGCTCAGGTTGAGCACGGCCAGCACGGCGCTGCTGTAGCCGGGGCTGCCGCTCTGGCCCTCGATGCCGCCCAGCGCGGCGATGCCCACGTAGGCGGGCACTTCGCTGGGCTTGTCGAGGTAGCCGACTTCGAGGGCCGCGAACGCGCCGGCCGAGGAGCCGCCCACCGCGATGTAGCCGGGGTGAATGCGGTAGGCGTTGGCCGTGGCGGCGTCTTTGCGGAAGAAGCGCACGGCGGCGCGCAGGTCCTGCATGGCCCGCACGGCGGCGCGGGCCACGCCGGGCGTGTCGGCCGGCGCGGCCAGGCCCGTGAGCGGGAACCCCAGGCGGTAGTCGATGCTGGCCGTGACGTAGCCCAGCCGGGCCAGCCGCGTGCAGATAGCCACCATGTAGGCATCGGTGCGCGAGCCGACGAGGAACCCGCCCTGGTGCGCGAAAACGATGACCGGCCGGCGGCGCACCGTGTCGCCGGTGGGCTGGTAGATGTCCATCAGCAGCGGCTGGGTGGCGCCGTTCACGTCCACGGCCGCGCCGTAATTGACGCCCGAAGCCACGGCCACGGCCGGGAAGATGGGCCGGAAATACCGTCCTCGGGTGGTATCGACCTGGGCCCGCGCCGGGTGCAGGGCGCTAAGCAGCACGCACGTTGCGAGGAGAAGCACTGATTTCATCGCGCAAGGGATTAAGGGTTGTCACCAAAAGCGAATGGGCGCGTCGCCCTGGTAATGACATAGCAAAAGACTAATATGTTTGCATCGCCCGGCCGCGCCCTGGCGCCGCCGCCGGGCCGGCCTGCGTTACTTGCGGCCAATTTTGTCTCCTCTACAATGACCGTTCAGTTTCCGCCGGCCCTCCGGCACGGCCAGCGCGTGGCGCTGGTCAGCCCCGCCCGCAAAATCAGCGCCGCCGAGCTGGCGCCGGCCATCGCCACCCTCACGGCCTGGGGCCTGGAGGTGGTGCTGGGCGAGAGCATCGCCGGCCGCCACCACCAGTTCGCGGGCGACGACGACCTGCGGCGGCGCGACTTCCAGCGCCAGCTCGACGACCCCGGCATCGGGGCCATTCTCTGCGCGCGGGGCGGCTACGGCACGGCCCGCATCATCGACGGGCTCGATTTCTCCGGCTTCATCGCCCATCCCAAATGGGTGGCCGGCTTCTCCGACGTGACCGTGCTCAACTGCCACTTGCTGGCCCTGGGCCACGCCAGCATCCACGGCGTGATGCCGGTGCTGTTTCACCAGCCCGGCGGCGAAACGGCGCTGGAAAGCCTGCGCCGCGCCCTATTTGGCGAGACCTTTCGGCCCCTGGCCGGGCCGCCGCACCCGCTCAACCGGCCCGGCACGGCCACCGGCGCGCTGGTGGGCGGCAACCTGAGCCTGCTGCACACCCTCACCGGCACGGCTTCGCAGGCCAGCTTCGCGGGGCGGATTCTGTTCCTGGAAGATTTGGACGAGTACCTCTACCACATCGACCGGATGCTGCTGCACCTGCACCGCAGCGGGCAGCTGGCCGGGCTGGCCGGGCTGGTGGTGGGCCACTTCTCGGCCATGCGCGACAACACCGTGCCCTTTGGCAGCACGGCGTACGAAATCATCGACAGCTACGCCCGGCGCTACGATTTCCCGGTGGGCTACGGCTTTCCCGTGGGGCACGAGGCCGAAAACGCGGCCCTGGTGGTGGGGCAGCAAATGCAGCTGACGGTTGACGCGGACGGGGCGCGGCTGGCGTAGGCGCCGGTCCCTACGGCTGCGCCAGAAACTGAAGCACGGCGGCGTTGAACACGGCCGGGTTTTCCTGCGGGGCGTAGTGGCTGAGGCCGGGCAAAATCTGCACCTGGCCGCGCGGAATGTTGGCGGCGATGAGGCGCGAATGGGCTTCCTTAATGAGGTCTTTCTCGCCGGCCAGCACGAGGGTGGGCGCGGCAATGCCGTGCAGCTCGGCGGGCTTCATGCGGGGGTAGTCGAGCAGCAGCACCATGAGCTGGCGCACGCGGCGGGCCTGTTTATTGAACGGCGCCAGCGGCGTAACCTCGCGCTTGGTGCGGCGCACTTCGGCCAGGGTGGCGGCCGTCACGGCCGTGGTGTCGGCGCAGAGGTTGGCGCCCATGGTCACGAGGCGCTTCACTTTTTCGGGGTGATGCAGCGCCAGGCTGAGGCCGGTATTGCCCCCGTCGCTCCAGCCCAGCACGTTGGCGGCGGGCGTGTGCAGGGCGTCGAGCAGCGCGTTCATGTCTTCGGCAAACAGGTCGTAGGTCAGCGTCTGGCCGTTGGTCGTGGACTGGCCCTGGGCGCGGGTGTCGACGGCAATTACCTGGTAGTGCTGGGCCAGGACCGGAATCTGGGCGGCGAAGGCGCTGATGGACTGGCCGTTGCCGTGCAGCAAGAGCAGCGGCTCGCCGCTGCCGTAGGTTTCGTAGTATACTTTGATGCCGTTGACGGCAGCCGTGTGCCCGGCGCGGGCGTTTTTGCCGTACTGCACCACGCCCTGGCCGGTTATTTCGAGGTAGCGGTTGCCCGCCGGGCCCGTTTCGGCGGGCACGGTGCGGCTGGTGAATTCGGCCACGTGGGTGATGGGCCGCCAGCCGTTGGGAAAGCCGCTGGCGCTGTCGGCCACGGCCGCGTTGAAGTCGCCGTTTACCAGCGGCACCGGCTGCCAGTGGCCCTTGCTGGTTTCCACGTCCAGGCTGAAATCATCGAAACCGAACGTGCCGTTCAGGTACACCTGGCCGCACAGGGCGAAGTAGGCGGCGGCAGCCGGCAGCCGGCCGTTGCTCGTGTAGGAGCGCCAGCGGCCGTCGCGGCGCCGGGCGTGCATCCGGCCAAAATCGCCTTTGCCCGGCAGGTACTTGTAGTTTTTATCCAGCGCCACGGTGAAGACGTTGGCATCGGCGCTGTCGCCGGCCGGCGCGGCTACTTTCACGCGGGCCGCCAGGCGGTAGGGCTTGCCCGCGTAGGCCCGCACGTCGACGCGCTGCCGGAAGAAAAAGGCCGGACTGACAACGGTTTTGAGCTGGGCCTGGGCGAACGAAGGAAAGCTCATTCCCAGCAAAAGCAAAAGGCAAACGACGCGCATCAGGCAACACAAAAAAGGGTGAGCGGAGAATCAACTGATACCAAAACCGGCCGGCAGGTTGCGCTGCCGGCCGGTTTGGCCTTGCTTTTTGCCGGGCGGGCAGCGTTTTACTCCACGTAGAGCGCCTGCGTCATGGTCTGGCCCACGGCCTTCAGCGTCTTGCGGTCGATGATGCGCATGTTGTCGGTGGTGGCGTGGTGGTAGGCTGGGAAGTAGTCGTCGCCGAAGGTCGGGTGGTCGTAAATATCGAGCGTCGGAATGCCGGCCTTGTTGGTGTACACGTGGTCGTCGGTGATGCCGCCGGTGTCCTGAAAGCGGAAGAAGTCGGAGTAGCCGAGGGCGGCGGCGGTGTTCCAGATGCGGTCGAGGGCCGTGCGGGCGTTGGTGCGCGAGGTTTCTTCGCGGGTGAAGGTGCCGCCCTTGGCGCCCACCATGTCGAGCAGCACGCCGTACTCGGCCTTGTAGTTGGCGGGCAGCAGGTGGGCCGTCCAGTACTGCGAGCCCAGGCACCACGAGTCGGTGCCGCTGCCGTCGAGCTGGTTTTTGAGGTCTTTTTGGGTCGTGTCGTCGTGGCCCCAATCTTCGGCGTCGAAGAAGACGAAATCGACCCCCACGTTGGGGGCCAGGCTATCGGGCTGCTGGCTGAGCACGCGGGCCATTTCCAGGGCCACGGCCACGGCGCTGGCCCCGTCGGAGGCCCCGTCCATGGGGGCGTTTTTGTGGTCCTTGTCGTTGTCGGCAAAGGGCCGGGTGTCCCAGTGGCCGAAGATGGCCACGCGCCGGGCGGCCTGCGGCTGGTACTGCGCGATGATGTTGCGGGCGTGGATGTTGGTGCCGTCGAAGGTCATCGCCTCAAACGGCTGCTGCATCACCTTCAGGCCGTAGCTTTTGAGCTTGGCCACCAGCCAGTCGCCGGCGGCCACGTGCGCCTTCGAGTTGGGCACGCGCGGCCCAAACGCCACCTGCCGGGCGGTGAAAGCGTAGGCCGAGTCGGCGTTGAACACCGGGGCCTTGGGCAGCTTGGCCTCGGCGGGGGCGCTGGTGTCGGCGGTTTCGGCGGCCTTCTTATCGGGGCAGCCGGTGAGGACGAGCAGGCCGGCCAGCGCGGCAAGGGAGAGGCGAAAAGGGCGGAAATTCATGCGGCGGACGATGCGGCGCGGACGGTGAACCTCACCCCCCAGCCCCCTCTCCCGTGGAGAGGGGGAGCCTGACGATTGTTGCGAATTGGGATTTAGAACGATGACGGGGCGACGGTTAGTCTTCGCTGTACGCCCACTCCACGCCGGCCTTGGTGTCTTTTATGACGATGCCCTGGCCTTTGAGCGCGGCGCGAATCAAATCTACTTTGTCGTAGGCCTTGTCGGCCTTGGCTTCGGCATAAAAGCCCAGCGTGAGGTTTAGCAATTGCTCGGCGTTGGCGCGGGGCTCGTCTTGCAGGCCCAGAATGTCGGTGACGAGGGTGCGGTAAGCGCCCACGGCCTCGGCCAGCGCGGCACCCGACACGTCGGCCCGCGCGGCGGGCGTGGTGGCCAGCGTGTTGAGCTTGCGCAGCAGGTTGAAGAGGCTGGCGATGCTGCGGGCCGTGTTCAGGTCGTCGTCGAGGCCGGCAAAGAGGTCGGCGGTGAGCTTGCGCAGGTCGGCGTCGCCGGGCAGAGTTGGTAGCTCAGCATCGCCTTCGCCAACACCTGGCAACGAAGAGCCAACGCCGAGCTTGTCGAGCAGCCGCAGGCCGTTCATCAGCTTGCGGTAGCCTTTGCCGGCGGCTTGCAGGGCGTCGTCGCTCAGGTCGATGGGCGAGCGGTAGTGGGCTTGCAGCAGGAAGAAGCGCACCACCATGGGCGAGTAGGCCTGG
>CAXTCS010000084.1:0-15887 GCA_964242365.1 uncultured Hymenobacter sp.
TGGTGGACTACAACTCGCCGGTGCTGGGCTCGCAGCACGCCACGCTGGCCGACATTGGCCAGTTTGGGGCCGAAATCGCCTCTTCGCGCACGTTCTGCTTTTTGCACGAGCTGGAAATGCTCTACAAAAACAACCTGATTCGCGGCGGCGATTTGAGCAACGCCATCGTGGTGGTCGACCGCGTGGTGACCGACGACGAGCTGAACGACCTGGCCAAAATGCTGGGCAAGCCGCGCGTGTCGGTGAAGAAAGAAGGCATTTTGAACAACGTGGATTTGCGCCACAAAAACGAGCCGGCCCGCCACAAGCTGCTCGACCTCGTGGGCGACCTCGCCCTGGTGGGCCGCCCGCTGAAGGGCCAGATTCTGGCCGCCCGCCCCGGCCACGCGGCCAACGTGGCCTTCGCCAAGAAGATTAAGAAGAAGATGCTGGAGGCCCGCAGCAACCCCGTGCCGCTGTACGACCCCAGCCGCGAGCCGGTGATGGACGTGAACCGCATCATGCAGGTGCTGCCCCACCGCTTTCCGTTTTTGATGATTGACAAGGTCATTCACCTCGACGACCAGATGGTGACGGCGGTGAAAAACGTGACCATCAACGAGCCGTTCTTTCAGGGCCATTTTCCTGGTAACCCGGTGATGCCCGGCGTGCTCCAGATTGAAGCCCTGGCCCAAACCGGTGGCATTCTGGTGATGAACACCGTGCCCGACCCCGAAAACTACTGGCAGTATTTTTTGGGCATCGAAAATGCCCGCTTCCGCAAGAAGGTGCTGCCCGGCGACACCATCGTCTTTCACTGCCAGCTGCTGGCGCCCATCAAGCGCGGCATCGCCAAGATGCGCGGCCAGGCGTTCGTGAACGGCAAAGTGGTGTGCGAAGCCGAAATGAGCGCGGCCATCGTCCGCAAAGACGCTTAGAATCATTTAACATTTATCATTTAACATTTATCAGGGCCGGAATTGCGACCCGCGCCGCCTGGAATGTTGACTGTAAAATGTTAATTGTTAAATGATAAATGTTAAATGAACATATGATTTCTTCTCTTGCCCACATTCACCCCGATGCTCGCCTCGCGCCGGGCGTAACCGTTGACCCGTTTACGACGATTGCGGCGGATGTCGAGATTGGGGAAGGCACTTGGATTGGGCCGAACGTGACCATCATGAGCGGCGCCCGCATCGGGCGGCACTGCCAGGTATTTCCGGGCGCCGTCGTCGGGGCCATTCCTCAGGATTTGAAGTTTGCCGGCGAGCCTTCTACGGCCGTCATCGGCGACTACACCGTGCTGCGCGAGTGCGTGACCGTGAACCGCGGCACCGTGGAGCGCGGCGAAACCCGCGTGGGCAGCCACTGCCTGCTGATGGCGTACGTGCACGTTGCCCACGACTGCATCATCGGCCACCACTGCATTCTGGCCAACACCGTGCAGGTGGCCGGCCACGTCGAAATTGGCGATTACGCCATCGTGGGGGGCTCGTCGGCGGTGCATCAGTTCGTTAAAATCGGGGCGCACGCCATGATTTCGGGCGGCTCGCTGGTGCGCAAAGACGTGCCGCCGTACGTGAAAGCCGGCCGCGAGCCGCTGTCATACGCCGGGGCCAACTCGGTGGGCCTGCGCCGCCGGGGTTTCAGCGAAGAGTCTATTAACATGGTGCAGCAGCTGTACCGCACGCTCTTTCTGGGCGGGCTGAATAACCAGGATGCGTTGGCACAAATCGAGCGGGAACTGCCGGAATCGCCCGAGCGCGAAATGGCCGTGAGCTTTGTGCGGGCCGCCACCCGCGGCATTATCAAAGGCCCCAAACGGGGCCGCCCCGACGGCAGCGAGTCGGAGTAGCTCTTTTACAGCGGTTCTCCGGATGGTGTACGGGTCGTCTGGCTCCCCTCTCTTTGGGCTTCGCGCTTCAAGCGACCCGGGGCCTGCCCCGCAGGGGTCCCGTGAGGTTCTGCCGCTCGCGCCGCGTACACGAACCGGAGAACCGCTCTATTTGTCAGTAGTTGGTTGTCAGTTGTCGGGGCGCTGGTAAAACGGATGACCTTTACTAAGTGGTGGTGCATAAGTAAGCGCACCAGAAAGAACGTCATGTCGAGCGTAGCCGAGACATCTCGCGTGCAGCAGTAATCCAATCGCAAGAAAAGAATTACTACCCCACGCGAGATGTCTCGGCTACGCTCGACATG
Organism: uncultured Hymenobacter sp.; assembly: GCA_964242365.1. GTDB lineage: Bacteria > Bacteroidota > Bacteroidia > Cytophagales > Hymenobacteraceae > Hymenobacter. Next base: position 2,182 of record CAXTCS010000084.1, read on the forward strand.
ACAATACGACTACTTATGCGCAAGTACTTAACGCTAACAACTGGCAACCCCTAATTGATAACCAACCACTTGCGAATCGACGCCACCGGCTTGGGCAAGCGCTTCCAGCGCGACTGGATTTTTCGGGGGCTGACGCGCACCTTCCGGCCCGGCAGCGCCACGGCCGTGCTGGGCCCCAACGGCGCGGGCAAAAGCACGCTGCTGAACACGATTTCGGGCCAGCTGCTGCCCACGGAGGGCGCGTTGACCTACGCCCTGGCGGGCCGCGCCGTGGCCGTTGAGAACTTGCCGCAGCACCTGGCCTACGCCGCGCCCTACCTGGAGCTGCTGGAGGAGCTGACGCTGCTGGAGCTGCTGCGGTTTCATACCCAATTCAAGCCTTTGCAGCCGGGCGTGACGCTGGATACGCTAATCGGGCTCATGTACCTCGAAAAGGCGCGCCACCAACTGGTACGCGAGTTTTCCTCGGGGATGAAGCAGCGCCTGAAATTGGCTTTGGCGCTGTATGCGGCGGCCCCACTCCTCTTGCTCGACGAGCCCACCACCAACCTCGACGCCACGGGCGTGGCCTGGTACCAGGAGCACGTGCGGGCCACCCGCGCCGGCCGCACGCTGCTGCTCAGCTCGAACGTGCCGGCCGAGTATGCTTTCTGCGACGACCAGCTGCTGGTGACGGACTTTCAGATGAAGCGCGAGAAATAGCGGCGCTTTGAGGAAGGGAAAACCCCTGCTTTTTCCGAGGCCAGCAAAATCTATACAGCCGTATCAACAGCTGTTTACGACGCTTGAGCTTACATTTTCATCAGCAAAACAGCGTTGAAACCCAACCGGGAATCCGCCCGTTCCGTATCTTCGCGGCCAGCTTACGGCCTTTTGTCAACTAAACTAAACTCCGCCCCGGCCATGATTGACCACGACGACCTGGACGACGACTTGCTCGACGACGACGACAACCTGGATACCTACGCCGCGAAAGGCGGCGCTGCTGCCCTGGGCACCAGCGAGGACCGGCTCTCGGCCAAATACGCCGACTACCTGATGTGGACCGACACGGGCTCCTCGCACGACGAGGCCCTGGACCTGGCCAACATGAGCGAAGAAGAATTTGTGGAAGCGGAACGGGCCGAAAATGCCGACCGGGGCGCTTTCACCAGCCTCGACGACGACGACGATTTTGCCGATGAAGACGACGAGGAGGATGAAGGCTACAGCAGCGGCCGCGGTGGCCGCAGCAGCAGTTTCGACAGCGACGATTATTGATTGCCTGACAGTTAAACACCAGACAGCGGAAAACCAGACCGGAAATACCGGCGGGTAGCGTTGGCTGTTCAACCCCATAGAAAAGCCCCGGCTGGAATCTCCAACCGGGGCTTTTCTATTAGGCTAAATACTGATTGCTCAGGACCAGCGACCGTATTTATTTCCGGCCAAACACTTGCTTGAGCAAGTCGGTGGTGCGGGCGGCGGGGTTTTTGCGGATTTTGGCTTCTTCCTGGGCCAGCAGGATGAAAAGGCCGTCGACGGCTTTTTGCGTGGTGTAGTCGGCCAGGCTGAGGTTGACGGGGGTCATCAGCGGGATTTTGTTGTACTTGCTGGTGATGGTGGCGTAGGCGCGGCCGGCCCCTACCTGGTCGATGGCAGCTTCAATGTCGGGGTGGAAAGCCGAAATGAGCTGGGTTTGAGTGGACTTGCGCAGGAATTGCGTGGCGGCATCGGTCGAGCCGCTGGTCACGAGCGTGAGCGCGTCGGTGATGCTGATGTTGGCCAGGGCGTTGAGGAAAATGTCCTTGGCTTTCGGGGCGGCGGCTTCGGCGGCGCGGTTGAGCTGGGTTTCGAGCTGGGTGAACAACGTCGTCATGCCCGGCAGGCGGCCTACCGTCGATTTAACGATTTCCAGGTCGGGCGGCGTCGGGATGTGAATGTCGTCGTTGAGGTTGAATCCGTCGGGCTCGGAGGCAAATTGCACTGCTTTGATGATGCCTTTGTTGAGGGCTTCTTTGACGCCGGCGCTGGCCTGCGCTTCGGTGAGCGGTGCGGCGGCCGGAGCAGCGGGGGTGGCAACGGCAGCGGGCACTTTTACGGCGGCTTTTTTGGCGGCGGCAGCTTTAGCAGCGGCAGCTTTTTTGGCCGCCGCGGCTTTTTTCGCGGCAGCCGCTTTCTTGGCCGCAGGGGTTTGGGCGTGGGCAGCAGGTGCTGCGGTGGCCAGCAGGCCGGCCACCAGCAAGGCACTGGCAATTCGTATAAACATGGAACAAACAGCTGCGGCGGGAAAACCGGATGGCCCCTGTGGCTGTCCTTGGACCGCCGCGTGTGCAAAGTGAAGACAATTTTGCGGCCAAACCTATTTTCCCCTCCCCTTTTATGTCCACCACTGCCCCGCTTTCGCCCGCTGCTCCTGCATTGACTACGCTCGCCGCGCCGCCCGATGTTGAAATCATGACCATTGGCGACGAGCTGCTCTACGGGCAGGTGGTGGACACCAATTCGGCCTTTATGGGCCAGGAGCTGGCCAAGATTGGCTTGCGCGTGCGGCAGATTTCGTCGGTATCGGACCGCGCCGATGAAATTGTGGCGGCGCTGGACCAGGCCCGCCAGCGGGCGCAGGTGGTGCTCATCACCGGCGGGCTGGGGCCAACCAAGGATGATTTGACCAAGCACGTACTGGCGCGCTATTTCCACACGGAACTGGTGCTGCACGAACCCACGCTGCGTCACGTCGAAGAAATATTCAAGCGGTTTCAGCGGCCCATGCTTGATGTGAACCGCCAGCAGGCGCTGGTGCCGGCCAACTGCGAGGTGCTGCACAACGCGGTGGGCACGGCGCCCGGCATGTGGTTTCGGGACCAGGGCACGGTGTTCGTGAGCATGCCCGGCGTGCCGTTTGAGATGAAGCGGCTGATGACCGACCACGTGCTGCCGCGCCTGCAAGCCCAGTTTGCCCTCGCTCCCATCGAGCACGTGGTGGTGATGACGGCTGGCCTCGGCGAGTCGTTTCTGGCCCAGAAAATTGCCGACTGGGAAGACGCCCTGCCCGCCAACATCAAGCTGGCATATTTGCCTAGTTTTGGGGCCGTGCGCCTGCGCCTGACCGGCACCGCCGACGGCCAGCCCGACCTGCGCGGCCGGATGCTGGCCCTGCTGCCCGCCCTGCGCGAGCGCATCGGCGAATACATTTTTGCCGAGGAAGAAACCACGCTGGAAGCCGCCATCGGCAAATTACTGCTCGCCAAAAACCTCACCGTGGGCACCGCCGAAAGCTGCACCGGCGGCTTGGTGGCCCACCGCCTCACGGGCGTGCCCGGCAGCTCGGGCTATTTCCGGGGCGGCATCGTGGCCTACCACAACGACATCAAGCAGGCCGAATTGGGCGTCAATCCCGCCACCTTGGCCCAATACGGCGCCGTAAGCGAAGCCACCGTGCGCGAAATGGCCGAAGGTGCCCGCCGCCGCCTGGGCGTGGACGTGGCCGTAGCCACCAGCGGCATCGCCGGCCCCGGCGGCGCCACCGACACCAAGCAAGTCGGCACCGTTTGCCTCGCCTATGCCGACGCGAATCAGACCATCAGCCGCGAGTACGTGCTGGACCGGGGCCGCGCCCTGAACGTGGAATATGCGGCGCAGTCGGCACTAACGCTGCTGCGGCAGCAGTTGAGCTGAAGAATGCGGGGCTAATATTTACGAGTAACACGAGAATTTTTCATGGATAAGTCTTCCGTATTTACTCATGACATAATTTATGGGAAAAGATGGATTTACTAATTTCTTGCACGTTTTTACGTATTGCAAACGGTCGTTTGCAACTCGTAAAAGGGCTTACCCCTTACCTAAACACCGTTTTATTAGACGCCGCAAAGCAACTGTTAGGTACTAGCTATTGCACCACGCTGGGCGGTGCATCTCCCCTGATTTGAACAAATCGCTCCTCCGCTTGCCATCGACAAGCACAGAGCTTGGGCCGCTCCATAGGAGCGAGAGGAGCTACTTGTCAGCGCTTAATGGGTTGGACCAGCGGGCGTTTGCTGGCCAAGTGAACGGTTATAGGCAGCGTGATAGAAACGCGCACGGGCGTTTTATTTTGCGTTCCAGGAAAGAAGGTAGGCAAGCGACGGACGGCGGCCAGGACAGCGGCGTCCGTGACGGCACCCAACCCTTTGACAATTTTCGCTTCGCCTACCTTGCCCTGTTGGTCCACCACAAAAGAGACGAATACCCGCCCTTCCTGGGCCGTGGCAGGCAGCACGAGGGACCGCATGATGATGTTTACTATCTCACTAAAGTTTCCGCTGCCGTTAGGCAGGCGCGGCATCTGTTCGACGTACGTGTACGTTTTGCTCGGGTCAACGTCCGGTGGCGGGTTGGTGGGCTCGCCCGACAGCTCCAGGGCATCGATGCCGGTTAGTAGCTGGTCGACGGACACCCGCATGTTCACCACTGGGTTCTGCGCGGGCGTATGCGGGGCTGGCTGGCTTCGGCTGAACGTCCAGGTGATGGCCAACTTAGCCTCGACAGATCGGCGCGCGTAACGGGCAGGGAGCAACGCCGGCAGTTGGCGAAGGGCCTGGAGGATGGCCCCTTCTACGGCGGTGGGAACGGTGCCCGTGCCGATGGATTGGTCGAATTCGGTAGTGGTAACCTTGCCGGCCGGGGTCACCGCGACGACTAGGTAGCTCACCCCGGTCACCTGCTGGGGCCGCACGCCGGCGGGATAGTGAAAATTGCGGAGGAGGAGTTCCTCCATCGCTTGGAAGCCCGGGTCCGGTCCCGTGCCAGGCAAGTGCGGCGGCTGGCTGACGGTGTTGTATAGGGTGACGGTTGGCTGGGCACGGGCAAGTCGTTGATTGCTCAGGGCCACGCCTACAGCCAGCAGCCACAGGGGCAGATGATTCATGCCCCAAGTTAATTCTTTAGCTCGTATTGTGAGCCATATTCACTGACCCATCGCTTTCATTAACACTAAGTACACCTTGCCTCTATGTCACGCTACCGGTACTTTTCCCTTTTCCTAATTGCGGTACAGGTGCTGGGTTCTCCCTTGCCTATCTGGGCAATTTCCGATACCGCATTTGCCAACCTCGACAGCGGCTTTATTTGGGTCATGCTAGCCATGCTCATTGTGGCATTGGCTATTCCTGTCCTCATTAGTTGGGTTACTTATCGTGTATTACAGCGACGACAGCCCTACCATGAAGCTCCGCTATTGCCAATCCTTGCGACAAGTTTTCTGACGTATTGGGTGGGGAATCTTATTATGAGCTTCGTTGTGGATGGTGTGTGGGGGCTTCTGTTTAGCATTGGGTTTATCATTGGCCCCACAGTGCTGGTCTGGAACATCACCCGTAAGCCACTTACGGAGTAGCTACAGTCTTTCCTTAGTCGATTCAGTACAGGACGAAGGCATCCTTTCCCTGAACACCCAGCAACTGCCCGGCACTAGGTGGCCAGCTTGCCCCATAACGCAGAGTGAGTTTAAGAAACTCGTCTACGATTTAAAGTTTACGAAACTCAAAAAGGATATGAGTTTCGTAAACGCCCAAACCGGTACTTGGTCCCCGGAAAAGTATCACACCGGCCGCAGTCGTCAGTCGAGCCAAAACCGCCACTTTTCCAAGAGTGGTCGGATAAGGAATCTTATGTTAAGGGACGAAACCCTGAAACAAAAGGAGAAGATTGCACTTCCCTTCCATCCCAAAATTATATTCTAAAGAACGCACTCATCCAACTCCCGTTGCCTGCTGGCTCCAATCCATCAACCCTCGCCGTAAACCTGTTCATTTCCCGCAATTATTTTGGGTTGGAGGCGCGCCTGGCGGCGGTCAGGTTTCCTTTAAGTGGGCTACTGGTTGGGCATGAAAAAGGCCGGTTGCAACCGGCCTTTTTCCAAAAATGATGACTGCCTACGCCGCCGGCTTTTCGGCCGGTACCGCACGCATGATGTCGTGGCCCATTTTGTCGCGCTTGGTGGTGAGGTAGACTTCGTTGTGGGGGTTGGAGTCGATTTCGATGGGCAGCGTGTCGACGATTTGCAGGCCGTAGCCGATGAGGCCGGTGCGCTTTTTGGGGTTGTTGGTGAGCAGGCGCATCTGGCAGATGCCGAGGTCGCGCAGGATGGACGCGCCCACGCCGTAGTCGCGCTCGTCGCCTTTGAAGCCCAGCTCTTCGTTGGCCTGCACGGTGTCGCGGCCCTGCTCTTGCAGCTTGTAGGCTTTGAGCTTGTTGAGCAGGCCGATGCCGCGGCCTTCCTGATTCATGTAGACGACCACGCCGCGGCCTTCGCGCTCAATCTGGCGCATGGCCTGGTGCAGCTGCGGGCCGCAGTCGCAGCGGCACGAACCGAAAATATCGCCCGTTACGCAGGAGCTGTGCACCCGCACCAGCACCGGCTCGGGGCCGCTGATGTCGCCCTTCACCAGGGCCAGGTGGTGCGCGCCGTTGCTGCGCTGGGTGTAGGCATAAAGGTCGAAATCGCCCCATTGGGTGGGCATTTTCACCGAAATGTCGCGGTGAATAAGGCTTTCGTGGGCGAGGCGGTACTTGATGAGGTCCTGCACCGAAATCAGCTTCAGGTCCCACTTTTTGGCCACCTCTTGCAGCTGGGGCAGGCGGGCCATCTCGCCGTCTTCCTTCAGGATTTCGACCAGCACGCCGGCGGGCTCGAACCCGGCCAGGCGGGCCAAATCGACGGCGGCCTCGGTGTGGCCGGCGCGGCGCAGCACGCCTTCCTTGCGGGCTTTGAGGGGGAAAATGTGGCCCGGCTTGCCCAGCTCTTCGGGCTTGGTGGCGGGGTCGATGAGGGCCTGGATGGTTTTGCTGCGGTCGGAGGCCGAAATGCCGGTGGTCACGCCGTTTTTAAGCAAGTCGACCGACACGGTGAAGGGCGTGGCGTGCAGGGCCGTGTTGTGGCCCACCATCAGGTCGAGGCCCAGCTCTTCGCAGCGCTGCTCGGGCAAGGAAGCGCACACCAGGCCGCGGCCGTGGGTGGCCATGAAATTAATGATTTCGGGGGTGGCGCACTCGGCGGCGCAGATAAAGTCGCCCTCGTTTTCGCGGTCTTCGTCATCAACTACGATGACGACTTTGCCAGCCCGGATGTCGGCGATGGCGGATTCGATGGTATCAAGCATGGGAGCGGGTGGTATTTCGGGCCATAACAACGGCGGTGCCCGCAAAGTTAGCCCGCCCAGCGGGCGTCTATCCGAACAGGGCGTCGAGGTGGGCGGTGGCGCCGGCCCAGGTGTAGCGGGTTTTCACGAAATCGTGGCCGCGCGTGGCCAAAGCGGCGGCCTGGGCGGCGTTATCCAGCAGGCTACCAATGGCGGCGGCCAGCGCGGCAGCGGTGTCGGCCACGCGCAGCTGCTGGCCATCGGTGCCACCCAGGGCGTTGTTGGCCAGCGGGGTAGTGACGCAGGGCAGGCGCATGGCCAGGGCTTCGAGCAGCTTGTTTTGCAGGCCCGTGCCCACCCGCATGGGGGCCACAAATACCCGCGCTGCCGCGTAGGCCGCCCGGATGTCGGGCACCCAGCCGCTCACCACCACCTGCGCCGAGGCCAGCGCCAGCACGCGGGGCGCGGGCGTGGTGCCGGCCACCAGCAGCCGCGCCGCCGGGTGGCGCTGGCGCAGCAGGGGCATTATTTCTTCGGCCAGAAAGCAGGCCGCGTCCACGTTGGGATGGTAGCTCATGTTGCCGCAGAACAGCACGTCGTACTCCTTCGCGGCCGTGGGCTGGGGCTGAAAAAAATCGGTGTCGATGCCGTTCAGCACCACCCGAATCTGGTGGCGCCGGGGGTGCGGGATGAGCTGCCGGTCCTGGTCGCTGATGATGGTGTGGTGGCCAAACCAGTCGAAGGCCGCCGCTTCGTAGGCCAGCAGGCGCTCGGCTTCGAGGGCCAGCACGGGGCGCTGCCACAGGGGCGCCTGCGTGGCCCGGCGCGCCATGCCGGCCGAAAATACGTCCATAAAATCGAGGGTCATCGGGCGCTCGCCGGCGTGGGGGCGCAGGTACTCGGCCATGCGGACGAGCTGGCAGTAGACGTGGTCGGGGCGGAAATCGTGCAGCAAGCCATCGACCTGCCGCTGGGCGCGGGCATCGTAGAAATAGCCCACTTGCAGCGGCCGGCCCGTGGCCAGGGCCCGCGCCATGTTGCGGATAATGCCGGGCCGCCGCAGCCGGTGCACCACCACGCCGCCCCGGCACAGCGGCCGCACGGCCGCCTTGGCCGCGGCCGACACGTCTTCGTCGGTGAGGGCAAACAGGCAGATTTCGTGGCGCTCGGCCAGGTAGCGCAGCTGGTGGTAGGCGCGCAGCTTGTCGCCTTTGTCGAGCGGGTACGGGAAGCGCGAAAGGAGCACGAGTAGCTTCATGCGGGCGGCGAATGAGCGGGCGTGCCGGCCGGCGCGGGCACCAGCAGCTGCTCGTACAAATCAACGAATTGCTGCACCACCCGGCGGTTGTCGTAGACCTCGGCGGCGGTGCGGGCGGCGGCCGCGCCGATTGCGTGCCCGTCGAGCCCGCCGCGATACCAGGCGCGCAAGGCGTCGAGCCAGGCGGCGGGCTCGCGCAGCACGATGTCGTAGCCGTCGCGCACGGCAATGCCTTCGGCGCCAAGCCCGGTGCTGAGAATGGCTTTGCCCAACGCCATGCCTTCGATGATTTTTACCCGCATGCCGCCGCCGCTCAGCAGGGGCACCAGCATCAGCTCGTATTGCTGCATAAATACGGGGGCGGACGCTACGAAACCGTGCATGAAGACGTTGGCGGCGCGCACGTTGAGCAGGTGCGCGGGGGCGTTGCGGCCGGCGATGTGCAGCTCGACGTCCGGCATTTCGGCGTGAACGGCGGGCCAGACTTCGCGCAGCAGCCACTCCACGCCTTCCTGGTTGGGGAGCCAGTCGAGCGAGCCCAGCATGAACAGCGTGCGCGGCTTGGCGGTGAGGGCCGGGTCGGGCCGAACGCGGCCCAACTCGACGCCGGCCGGGATGAACACCACCGGCTCGGGGCAGTGCAGGGCGCGCAGCCGGGCACCGTCTTCGGCCGTGATGGCGGCCACGGCGTCGAACTGGCGCAGGTAGCGCCGCTCAAATTTCTCCAGCCGGGCCGCCATCGTGCGCAGGAAAAGCCCTTTCAACGCGTTCGACTCGCGTTGGGCCAGCATCTGCCAGATGGTGTATTCGACGTTGTGGGCCCGCAAGACCAAGGGCGGCACCCGGAAATCGGCCCGGTGCTGGCGGCCTAGAAACTCGGCGTACCAGGCCACGAACGTGCCTTCCATCTGCACTACGTCGACCTGTTCGGTTTGCAGAATCTCCAGCAGCTTCGCCCCCACCGCGGGGCTGATGAACCGTTCGGCGTTGTAGGGCTGGCGGCTGAACAACAGGTTTTTCAACGCCCTGGGGGCCGAAATAGCGGTGTCTACCTCCACCGTTACCAGCCGCATATTCGGCCCCAAATGCGCCAGGGCATCGGCAGGCTGGCGGTGTTTGGGCGTATTTATGGCCAGCAGCGTGACGCGGTGCCCGGCCCGGACGAGGCCGGCGGCCACGTCGTACATGGCAATGGCCCCGCCATCGTGGGGCGGAAACGGAACGCGCGGGCAGAGTTGCAGAATGTGCATTAATTCATTTAACAATTAACAATTATCATTTAACATTTTTTATGGCGCGGTTTGCGCGGTTATGCGCGGTTTGAACAGCTGTTAAATGTTAAATGATAATTGTTAAATGACTCACAGCTGGCGGAACCGCGTTTCGAAGGTTTCAATCTGCTCTTCGCTGCCCAGGAGCAGCAGCACGTCGCCGGGGGCGGGCACGTAGTCGACGGGCGGGCTCACGAGCAGGGTGCCGCTGGCTTGGCGCAGGCCGATGATGGTGGCCCCGGTGATGGAGCGGACGTCGAGCTCGCGGATGCTGCGGCCGTGCAAATCGGTGCGCAGCTGCTGGAAACTCATTTCTTCGAGGCGCAGCTTGTCGGCGCTCAGGCCCGAAATCAGGTCCAGGAAGCGGATGACTTCGGGGCGCACCACCAGCTTGGCCATGTGCGAGCCGCCGATTTCGTCGGGCATCACCACCGAGTCGGCCCCGGCGGAGAGCAGCTTGCTTTCCGACGTTTTGTAGGACGCCCGGGCGATAATTTTCAGGTGCGGGCTCAGGGCGCGGGCCGAGAGGGCCACGAATACGTTGTCGGCGTCTTTGGGCAGGGCCGTGATGAGGGCCGAGGCCCGCGTCACGCCGGCCTGCTGAAGCACGAGGTCGTTGGTGGCGTCGCCCACGACGGTGAAGATTTTGCCGCCGGCCACGCCATCGCCGTCGTAGTCCTCGCCGGTGTGGCCTTCGGTCAACTCCTTCATCAGCTGCTCGTTTTGCTCGACCACCACCACGCGCGCCCCGTTCAGGCGCAGCTCCTGGAAGGCTTTGCGGCCGTTGCGGCCGAAGCCGCACACGATGATGTGGCCGCTGAAACGCTTTATCTCTTGGTCGGTTCGGTACATTCGGAATAGTTTGCGCAGCTCGCCGTCAAAGATAAACGTGGAAAACGCGGACACCAGGTAGGCCACCACCACCAGGTTGTAGAGGATGAAGAAGGCCACGAACAGGCGCCCGGCCGGCGACAGCGGGTGCAGCTCCCCAAAGCCCACGGTCGAAACGGTTATTACCGTCATGTAAAAGGCATCGGCCGGGTTGAAGTGCTCGATGGCCATAAAGCCCGTCATCCCAGCCAATAGGCTCGATATCGAAAGCGCGATGGCCAGCACGATGCGGTTGAAATTGGTGCGCTTTAGCATTTCATTTAACAATTAACATTTATCAATTCTGGTTGACTGGTTAGGCCGTCATGCTGAGCTTGCCGAAGCATCTCTCCCGCTTCGTTGAAACGGCCCAGGCGAAGCGGGAGAGATGCTTCGGCAAGCTCAGCATGACGGTCTGGCGAATTCTAAACAGCTTCAACAGCCTGCGTTAAATGCCCTCACGCGCCGCGTGCCACCACCGTGCCCAGCAGGGCGGCCAGCTCGTTGTCGAGTTCTTTGAGGCGCTTGATGTCGCCGAGGATTTCGAACATTTCGGCGTCTTCGAGCGGGTGGCGCAGGCGGTCGAGGCACTGGTCCAGCTCGCGCTGCACGTGCACTTTGTTGAGGCGGAGCACGGCGTTGTCGCAGGCCAGCTTGGGCAGGTCGACTTCGTTGAAGACGTAGATTTCTTTGGTGCGCCAGTTGGGGCTGATTTCGTAGCGTTCGGTGGCCAGGTCGGTAATGAGGCTGCGGATGTCGGCGCGCTCGTTTTGGGCCAGCAGGCGGGCGTCGGGGAAGCGGCCGGCCAGCAGCTCCTGGCGGCAGATTTCCCACATTTCGGCGTAGAGCGGCACCGTGAGCGGGTTTTCGCCCAGCTGGCCGAGCAGGTAGGCGGCCACGCTGATTTCGGGGTCGATTTCGCGGCCGGCGTAGAGCACGAGCAGGCGCAGCACCTCGCGCTCGCACACCTGGAGCATGTCGGGCAGGTCGTCGTCGGTGTCGGCTTTGGCGGGCGCGGACTGGAAATTGGCGCCTGCGCCGAGGGCTTCCGCGGCGGCTTCGGAGCCCCCGTACATGAGCATTTCGGCCTCTTCCTCGTCCGACATCGGGCGCGACGCGGGCGCCTGGCCGGGGCGCTGGCCCTGATTAGCGGGCATCGAATTGCCGCCGGAGCTGCTGCCTGAGTTACCTCCGTAACCGTTGCCGCTCTGGCTCTGGCCGCCGTAGTTGCCGCCGCTGCGGTTGTCGGCCGACTTCGACGGCGTTTTTACCAGCTTGTTGTATTCGGTGATGAGCACCTGCTCGTCGATGCCGAAGGTGGCCGAGGTTTGCTGCAAAAACACCTGGCGCTTGATGGCGTCGGGCACTTTGGCGATGCTGTGCAGCACGTCGCGGATGGCCTCGGCCTTCTTCACCGGGTCGTGGCTGGCCTCGCGGGCCACGAGCGTGGTTTTGAAGGTGATGAAGTCCTGGCTGCTTTTTTCGATGTAGTCGGCAAAGCGCTGGTCGCCCACTTTGCGGATGTAGGAGTCGGGGTCGTCGCCGTCGGGGAAGAGCACCACGCGCACGTTCAGGCCGCCTTCGAGCAGCAAATCGGTGCCGCGCAGCGAGGCCTTGATGCCGGCCGCGTCGCCGTCGTAGAGCACCGTCACGTTGTCGGAATACCGCTTGATGAGCCGAATCTGGCCCTCGGTGAGCGAGGTACCCGACGAGGCCACCACGTTTTTAATCCCGCCCTGGTACAGCGAAAGCACGTCGAGGTAGCCCTCCACCAAGTAGCAAACTTCCTCGGTGCGAATCGCCTGGCGGGCCTGAAACAGGCCGTAGAGCACGTCGGATTTGTGGTAAATGTCCGATTCGGGCGAGTTGAGGTACTTCGCCATCTTGTCGTCGCGCTTGAGCGTGCGCGCCCCGAAGCCCACCACCCGGCCGCTGATGTTGTGAATCGGGAACATGACGCGGCCGCGGAACCGGTCGTAGCGCCGGCCGGTGTCGTGGCCCTGGTTGTCGGTGCGGATGATGGTGAGGCCGGTTTTTTCGAGGTATTTCTTGTCGTAGCCGGCCGTTTCGCCGGCTTTCATCAGGTCGTCCCAGCTATCGAGCGAGTAGCCCAGCTCGAAGGTTTGGATGGTGCTCAGGTTCAGCCCACGCTCTTTGAGGTAGCCGTAGCCGATGCTCATGCCCTCGTCGGAGTTGAGCAGCAGGCGGTGGTAGTGGTTTTTGGCCCAGTCGGACACGATGAACTGGGAGTCGCGCTCGTTCTGTTCGAGCTGCTGCTGGGGCGTTTTTTCTTCCTCCTCAACGGTGATGGCGTATTTCTTGGCCAGGTACTTCAGGGCTTCCACGTAGCTGGTGCCCTCGATGTCCATCACGAACTGCACCACGCCGCCGGCCTTGCCGCAGCCAAAGCACTTGTAGAGCGACTTGGCCGGGTTGACCGAAAACGACGGGGATTTCTCGTTGTGAAACGGGCACGGGGCCCACAGGTTCTGGCCCTTGCGCTTGAGCTGCACAAAGTCGCCGACGACCTCCACGATGTCGGCGGTTTGAATAATCTGGTCGACTAATTCTTTGGGGATGCGGGCCATGGATGGCGGGGTATCGGCTATTTTCTACTTGGAGTGTCGTGCTCATCTGGCGTCCGCGTAGCCGAAGCATCTCGCGTGCGCTCACCCCCGGCCCCTCTCCAAAAGAGAGGGGAGCCAGACGTCAGCTCATCTCCGGTGCCCCCTCTCTTTTGGAGAGGGGGTCAGGGGGTGAGGTTGGCGCGGGCGAGATGTCTCGGCTGCGCTCGACATGACGTTCTTCTAGCTCGGCATGGCGTTCTGAGGAATGAGGCAGTTCGCTCGGTCAACAAATTTCGCCCTACTTTCTCCTACGTCCTACCTTTGCCTCGAATAAACTCCGCGCAAGATGCCCGCATACCGTCCCGACGAAATCGAAAAGAAGTGGCAGGCCCACTGGAAAGCCCACCGCACCTTCCAGGCCGCCAACCATTCTGAGAAGCCCAAGTACTACGTGCTCGACATGTTCCCGTACCCGTCCGGGGCGGGGCTGCACGTGGGGCACCCGCTGGGCTACATTGCCTCCGATATCGTGACGCGCTACAAGCGGCTGCAAGGGTTCAACGTGCTGCACCCCATGGGGTTCGACTCGTTTGGCCTGCCCGCCGAGCAGTACGCCATCCAGACCGGCCAGCACCCGGCC
>CAXTCS010000085.1:0-15619 GCA_964242365.1 uncultured Hymenobacter sp.
AGCCCAGGCCCTGTGGTTTGCCACCTCGCGGGTGCCCTACCGCTGGCTGCCGCACAACCCGGCGCAGGTCGGCTACTACTGCCTCTTCACCGACGAGTTTCTGCTGCCCACGGGCGGGGGCGTTATCCTGAATCAGCTGTCAATTTTTCAGCCGGGCTGCTGTCCCGTGTGGGAGATTACGGCCGCCGATTACGCGGCGGTAGAAGCCGTATTTGAGAAGATGGCCCAAGAAGTGGCGTTTGATTTTACCTATGAGAACGACCTGCTGCGCGCCTATCTGTTGGAGCTGATATACTTGGGTCAGAAGCTCCAGCCGGCCCCGGCCCTGGTGCCTGCCCACAACGCGGCGGCGCGGCTGGCGACGCGCTTTACCGACCTGCTCGAACGGCAGTTTCCGCTGGCCCTGCCGCAGCAGACGCTGCCCCTGCGCACGGCCGCCGACTACGCCGACCGCCTGGCCGTGCACGTCAACCACCTCAACAAGGTGCTCAAGGAAACCACCGGCCACACCACCACCGCCCTGATTAGCAACCGCGTGGCGCAGGAAGCCAAGCTGCTGTTGAAGCAAACCAACTGGAGCATCTCCGAAATCGCCGACAGCCTGCGTTTTACCGACGTTGGCCCATTTCTGTAACTTCTTTAAGCGGCAGACGGGGCTGGTCCCGAGTGCGTTGCGGGACAGTGGCCATTGATTGAATTATGCAGTAGATGGATTGACTCGCGCAGCGCCGTTGCCAGCTCCCTGCCGGACCTTTGTGGGGTAATCAACCTTCACTAAAGAAATCAATCATGCGTGTATTCGTCACTGGCGCTACGGGCTTTGTGGGCTCGGCCGTCGTTCAGGAATTAGTAGGGGCGGGCCACCAGGTGCTTGGCCTCGCCCGCTCCGACAAGGCCGCCGAGGCGCTGGCCGCCGCCGGGGCCCAGGCCCACCGGGGAGATGTGGAAGATTTGGACAGTTTGCGCCGGGGCGCCGCTGCGGCCGACGCGGTGGCACACCTGGGCTTTATCCACGATTTTGCCAACTTCGCGGCCGTCTGCGAAATCGACCGGCGCGCCGTGGAGGCGCTCGGCTCGGCGCTCGTGGGCTCGAACCGGCCCTTCGTGGTGACCTCCGGCACCGCCCTCATTACGCCCGGCCGCCTGGCGAGTGAGGAGGATGCCTCCATCTTAACCGTTCAGCAAATGCCCCGCGTCGCGACCGAAGAAGCCGCGCAGGCCGTGGCCGACCAAGGGGTGCGCGTCGCGTTGGTGCGGCTTTCGCCGTCGGTGCACGGCGTGGGCGACCACGGCTTCGTGTCGGCGCTCATCGGCATTGCCCGCGCCACGGGCGTGTCGGCTTACGTCGGCCAGGGAGAAAACCGCTGGAACGCGGTGCACCGGCTCGATGCGGCGCGGGTGTTCCGCCTGGCCCTGGAGCACGGGGCCGTCGATGCGCGCTACCACGCCGTGGCCGAAGAAGCCATTACGTTCCGCGCGATTGCCGAGGCCATCGGTCAGGGCCTGAACCTGCCGGTCGTTTCCAAATCGCCCGAAGAGGCCGCCGCGCATTTTGGTTCGTTCGCCGCCTTCACCCAACTCGACGCCCCGGCCGCCAGTCAGCTCACGCAACAGCGCCTGGGCTGGCAGCCCACCCAGCCCATGCTGCTGGCGGACCTAGCACAGGGGCATTACTTCGACCCGCAATAAGCACCGCCGCCTGGTCCGCACAGTATTCCGCGTAGGTGCCGGGCCCCTTCTGAGGGGGGTAGGAAGCTGGTTTTCAACCCCCGGCCCCACCTGGGCCGGAAGCGTATGCCAACGTCAAAAGCCGGTTCTGAAGCATAGACCAACCGGTTGGGGCCTGCATCGGCCCATGCGACCTTGGCCCTTGCGGGTACCTAAGCAGGGGCCAGCAATTGGCTGCGAAAATGCGGCACTAACAGGCACTAGCAACATTAACTTGGCCATGAACACGAAGCACTTGGTTGACCCCGAGCTGGCGCAGGCCCTGGCGGGGATACAAACCCGCACCCTCACGGCGGAACTGCTGCCCGCGGACCGAATCGCGCTGGCCAATTTTCAGTCGTCGGCCCCGCCCGCGCCGGGGGTGAGCGTCGAGGAGCGGCTTTTGCCGCGGCCCGACGGCTCGGCCCTGCGCGTGCTGGTTTATCTGCCGGCCGCCCCGGCGCGAACCGGCGGGCTGCTCTGGTTCCACGGCGGCGGCATGGTGCGGGGCACGGCCGACCAGTACGAGGCCCAGAGCCGCTACTTCGCCCACCTGCTGGGGTGCGTGGTGGTGGCCATCGACTACCGGCTGGCCCCCGAAGACCCGTATCCGGCCGGCCTCGAAGACGGCTACCAGGCCCTGACGTGGCTGCACGAAGCCGCCGACGAGTTGCGCCTGCCGCGCGCGCGCATCGCCGTGGCGGGCGAGAGCGGCGGGGGCTGCCTGGCCGCCGCCCTGGCCCTGTATGCCCGCGACCACGGCGGGCCGGTCCTCTCCGCCCAGTTTCTGCAAAACCCCATGCTGGACGACCGCACCGGCACCGCCGCCGCGCCGGACCCCCTGCCGGGAGTCGGCGAGTTTCTCTGGACCGCGGCCAGCAACCGCTTCGCCTGGGGGGCCGTGCTGGGCCACGCGCCCGGCACCCGGACCCCGCCCGCCTACGCCGCCCCCGGCCGGGCGGAGGACCTCAGTATGGGGGAGATAACAAAGAGTGCAAATGAGAGGGGAGAGCGTAGCTCAACTTTATAGGGCTAAGTGACTGATTATTGGGCAATTTTGAAATTTTCCGCGTATTGCGTTTCGAAAAACAAAAGGTGGAGTGCAATTCAAATGACAGGCAAACCTCAGTCAACGGTTAATTCTTAAGGTAAAAAGCATCTCAAACCACTGCCAAACGTTCATTTTTCAAGCCAAAACGGCCCCAAAACACTGCTTAAACGCTGGTGTTGGGGCCGTTTTAGCGTGTTTACTCTGCTTCGGAATGCTTGGCGGGCTGCTTTTCGCTTTTGCGTAGCTTCTCATTTAGCATACGGCCGAATTCATCACCTACAGTGTCTACCTGTGGCTCATCCATCATTTCTGATACTTCTGCCTCTCCTACGAACTGTATATCTCCCATGATATCAAGGGCTATCGGAGTACCAGCAATCATTTCCTCCGTTTCTGGATAGTGGTGAACGACCTCTCTTATCATGTCGAACATTGCCTTCTCTGCTGTGATAAAGAAGGTAGATAGTGCGTTTAATGGCGCTGTAACCTCCTTTATCCGGCTGATTACTGCATCATTCGTGATTTCACGGTCCATAAGCTTCATCAGCACATCGTCTATGTCTCCCTGCGTTTTATTGGTGACATAGGTAAGCAGTTGGTCAGCATAAGTGCCTATGCCTGACAGCTCAAAGGCTTCGTGTAGTGCGAAAGGTTCTAAGCCTGGGTGTCTTTTGTAGAGCCTGGATTCCAACATGCGGACTTGTGCCCAACGTTTGGCACGCTCACCGCCCACCTGTTGCGCTTCTATGACGTTGGTGATGCGTTTTTCGGCCTCTACAGTAGTTCCAGAAGCGTTTTCGCTCTGTATTCCTGAATCACTACTATTTTCCCACTTTTTGTCTTGTAGTGATTTGACTAGTGGTTCGACTAGTGATTCAGTGCCTATTTTAGGTAGCATCATTTCGCCAACACCTGTTAGCAGCCAAGTCGGGCTAACGCTTGGAAAAGTGCTAATTATTTTCTCGGCTAAGTCTACGCCAAAGTTGATTTCTTGAGTAGTCACTTTTGAAATCATAGCACTGGAAGTGCCTATCTGCTTTGCAAACTTATTCTTCGATACCCCGAGGGCATTAATAAGCTCATTTACACGGTCTTTGTGCGTTTGTTTCACTTGTTCAGGAATTTTGTTTGTATTCACAAAGGAAAATCGTTAGTGATTAAGGAATATTTTCCCTAATCTTGTGTAGGATTTCCAAATCAAACGCAAGGTATGTTAGACCGGAACAAAGTGAAGGCAGCTCTTACCCACGGTAAGCAAGCCGAGATAGCCCGCCGGGCTGGGGTTACTGAGGGGACCGTTAGCAATTGGTTTAAGGGACTTTACAATAGCGTCCGCTTAGAAGATGCAGCTATTGAGGTGTACGGCGAATGCGTAGCGGCTGCGAAAGCCCGCAAAGCAAAGTTGGCAGCTGCTGAGCGAGGAGAGAAAATATGAAGGGCAAAGCCGAACTCTTTGCGGGAGTGCCTTTCCTGAGTTGGTGCTATCTAACTAAAGAGTTAGAGGTGTCTCCCTTTACAATCACGTCTTGGGGCAAGCCTGGCGCAGCAGTGGAGCGGTTAGCGGTGCCGAAGCGTGGGCTATGGTATCGGTATGACTCGATACCGCCCCGCACCCGTGCCCGGCTGCCCTGGAAAAATGAGGCTGAACTACGCGATATAATCCGCGAAAGTGAGGCCGATGGATGCCAGCAGCAGGTAAGCCAAGAGGTGCTGTCACTCTTCACGCAACTCCAATCAGTACAGGAGAAAGGCTACGTGGATTGCCGCAAGCATTACCTGGCCTACGGTAGTGAAAAAGCCCGTGCCTATGCCAAAAAGTATGTGGTGTGGGCAAAACTGATTCAGTTGCGGGAAAAGCACACGGTAGCGACGCTATTTGCGGCCTACGACACCTTAGAGCCGAACGCTTACAAGTCGGCTGAATCGTTCGGCAACGCCCTACGGCGGGCCATTGACGCGGCCGAAGCGGGCAGCCTGATAGAATTTGTGCGGCACGGCAACCACGGCAACAAAAACGCCAACGATACGCTGCCCGAACATGGCTATTGGGCGCGGCTGCTGGTGAGCATGGGCAAGGGCTTTGAGGCTCCTTTCATCTGCGAAAAGGTGAATTGGATGTGCGATGAGCTGGGCATTAAGCGCAAAGTCAAGGTGAGTTGGGTAAAGAAATACTTGGCCCGGCCCGATGTGCGGTTTGCCACCGATGGCTATCGTTTCGGCCTCGACATGGCCCGCAAAGAACTGCCGTATCTGCCGTTGGAATCGGCGCTGTTTGCGAACGACCAATGGCAGATTGATGGCTGGCATGTGCCGTTCTGCCACCCCGCACAGGTGACCAACCGGGCGGGCCGCACGGTCACCAGCTTGCAGCGCCTGGTGCTGTTTGCCGTGCGCGACGCGCACAGCCGCAAGCTGCTGGGCTATGCCTTTGGTGAAACGGAAAACACCGCGCTGATTCTGAAAGCTATCCGGCAAGCC
Organism: uncultured Hymenobacter sp.; assembly: GCA_964242365.1. Taxonomy (GTDB): domain Bacteria; phylum Bacteroidota; class Bacteroidia; order Cytophagales; family Hymenobacteraceae; genus Hymenobacter. The sequence continues at coordinate 5,237 of CAXTCS010000085.1, forward strand.
GTGCAGAACACGGGCAAGCTGCCGGCTGAAATTGTAAGTGATAACCACTCGTTCAACAAAACGGCCGAAGCGGAATACCTCAAGCAAGCGATGGAAGATTTGGGCACGGAATGGACCGTGACCATGAACCCGCAACACAAGGCCATTATTGAACGGTATTTCAACCTGTTTGATGAGCGGTTTTGCAAGCCCGTGCAAGGCTGGATAGGCGGTAGCCCGCTGAGCCACAAGCTGAACGCCCGGCCCAAAATGGAGGTGCGGGACGAACTGAAAAAGACGGCCAACACCCGAACGAAGGAGGGCGTGATAGCCCTGATGACGCGCTTGCTGGAAGAGGCCAACGCGGCTTCTACCACCACCCGCCAGCCCTTGAGCCCAAACGAGCGGTACGCGGCATCGGCGCAACCCAACGCCCGCCCGGTGGAGGCCACCGCATTCATGGAGCTGTTTTGGAAAACCACGCGCAGCACAGTTGGGCGGGGCGGCGTCACGCTGGAAAAAGAAGGCCAGCGCCACTACTTCCAACTGCCTACGGGGGAACTGCAAGAGCGGTGGTACAAGCAAACGGTGGTGGTGCGCTACGACGACGATTACGAGCGCGTGTACCTGTTTGACCCGGCTAACGAGGCTCCCATCTGCGCAATTGACCGGGCAAAGCCTGTCCACGGGGCCAAGGTGAATCAGCAGGGGGCGGACATGAGCGGGTATGCCAAGCAAGGGCACCTGCTGCGTGGCATAGAGCAGCAAAAACGTCAAAACAACCAGCAGCTACGGGACGAAGTGGACGCCAAGCATGGCGAGGTGCCTTACGAACTGATGAGCAAGCTCACCACCCCTAAAGCAGACTACTACACTGCCGACACGGAATACCGGATAGGCCAAGTGCTGAAAGAGCACGACGTGAACGAAGACCTGCTGGTGCCCGTGCGGGAAATCGACCCGCTGAAAGGAACCGTGTTCAGCCGTACGGCCCGCAAAGCCGCCCTGACAACAAAGAAAAGCCCGCTGCAAGCCACGGGCAGCCTGGAAATACTGGACCCTAACCCGACCTACGAGGACGATTAAGACCACAAAAAAGCCCCGATACCTGGCAGTAGCGGGGCCTTAACCGACCATTTAACGCGCATTCAACACACTTTAAACCGTCACAATTGTATGACAAACCTACCGGAAAAATCCGAAATCCGCGCCGCTATCAATGCCTGTTGCCGGGAGCGCAGCATCAGCAAAGCCGACCTGGCAACGCGCCTGGGCGTGAGCGGGGCCACGCTCAGCAAAATTGAAAACGAGAAGTGGGAGGGCATTGATGAAAAGATGTGGCTCAAAATCTGGCAGGAAGTGGGCGGCGCCGTGCAAGCCGTGCCGGTTGTGCAAACCAACAACCTGGCTACGGTGGAACGCGCTTGCGGCCACGCGCAAACCAACCAACTCATGATTGGGCTACTGGGCAATACCGGCCTGGGCAAAACCACCGCCCTGGAACGGTATGCCCGCCGCCCCCGCGTGTACTACGTGGCCTACGATAAGACCATGCGCCCGAAGCACTTCTTTGCGGCCCTGCTGCAAGAAATGGGCGTGGCCTTCGCGGGTTCGGTGCACGAAATGTTGGGCCGGGTGGCCGACGAGTTGAACGGCAAGAAAGCCCCGCTGCTGATTATTGACGAGGCGGGCAAGCTGACCCATCAGCTTTACTTATTTCTGCATGTGTTGCGGGAAAAGACCAAGCGCAATTGCGGCATTGTGCTGGCGGGAATGCCCTATTTCCAAACTAACCTGCTGAAAGATGTGAACCGTCAGAAGGAGGGCGCGGCCGAATTCTACCGCCGCATCAACCTGTGGCAGGAATTGCAGCGGCCCACCAATACCGAAATCAAGGCCGTGTGTGAGGCCCACGGCGTGACCGACACCGAAACCGTGCGGGCTATGCAGCGACACCATGATTTTGGCAACCTGACCAATGCGCTGCTGCTGGAAAAACTTCACTTAACCAACCTGTAAACCATGCTACTCTATCAAGCCGATTATCATAAGGCTACACTAACGCAGTTCCAAGCTCACTTGAAAAAGGAGCTTGTTGGCTGCTGCCCTGAACGCGTAATCAATGCTGCCAGCTACTGCTTTGAGCAGTGGTTAAAGGCAAGGGAAATGAACTCGAAACGCCTGCAAGTCAACTCTGAATTGCGGGCATCAAATGAGCGCCTTAGAAAGGCAAAACCTGAGCACGGTTCAGTAGAGGCACTACACGCCAAACTGATATCAGCCCGAAAGGAAATCAAGCAGTTAGAAACGTTTCGTGACGAAGTATTGGCTGCTAATGAGGAGTTGGGCGAAGAAGTTGACCGTCTTGAGGAAGAGTGTGAAGAATGGGCAGAATCGCAAAAGTATTGGCGTGAAGATGCTCACACGCAAGGGATGGCATACAGCAGCTTAGCGTTCAAATACGATACGCTAGCAGATGAAAAAGAGGAGTTGAGAGCCGAAAATCAACGGCTAAAACAGCAGCTCGCGGCCCGCACGGTCAGCACGGATTTTTACCCTGGGCAATTCATTACCTATTACCCCAATTAGGCTATGAATACTTGCCCAGCTACGGCCCTGGCTACGGCCACGGCCCGCGCCCAGCGCCTGGAACTCGACACGGCCGGGGCGCTGGCGCAAGTTGCCACCACGGCCCTCAACTCCCTCTTTTTTGCCCAGCGCCTGGCCGCTCTGCGCAGGGTTCACCACCGCCAAGTTTCGCGGTTTCAGGAACTGCTTTCTCACACTTCATCCGTCACGCTCTAACCTGTATTCCCATGATTGCCATTACCAACCAAGGCATGAACTTAGTAATGCCCCTCGACAGCTTGCAGGATTTGTTATTTCTGCAAATGAGCATTGCCGGGGCGATTGAGGAAGAATGTTTCTCGGATGAGCCCCGCCAACAACTGATAGCGCCCCCCTTGCTTCGGCTCTTACGGGCTAGCCTATTCAACGAAGAACAGATGGATGCCATTGAGGCCATATTCAAGGAAAAAGTGGCTAAGCCGAAAGCCCGCGCCGCTGCCTAAGTCTTATTTCCAACCCATATCAAGCCCCCGCTAGTATGAAAATGTCCCCCGCCCAAAACAAGCGCCTCAACGCCCTGCTGACGCAAACGGGCATGAACGGCGAAGCCGAGAAAAGCGCCCTGGTGCTTTACTTCACGGCCAACCGTTCCGGTTCGCGCAAAGACCTGGAACCGCACCAGGCGCAAGCCTTAATTGAGCACCTGGCTACGCAAGCCGGACTGCCCGGCTACACCCCGCCGCGCCACGCGGCCCCCGCAGCTCAGGCCGCGCCCGTCGTTTCGGCCCCCGCCGCGAAGCCGGGCAGCAGCCGGGTCCGCAAGCCCAAAGCCGTGCCCAGCCCCGAAGCCGCCAACCGGATGCGCCGCAAGATTTTTGCTATCGGTCGGGCCATTGGCTGGTTGAGTGGCGACACCGACGAAGACCGGGCCATGAACCGCGCCAAGCTCGACACCTTTCTACGGACGAAGAGCTACCTCAAAAAGCCGCTCAACTACTACGCCCCCGCCGAGCTGCCCAAACTGGTGGCCCAATTTGAGCTGATTGAAAAGCACGTGAAGGCGTCGGCCGATAACCGCGCCGCTGGGCAAGCCGTGGCCGAGCTGCTGGCCGACCTGAACCTGCCCACCGCCCAGCCGGCCCGCCGTGCCCGTTCCACCCGTAAACCCGCCGCCCAGTGAATGACCGCCACGCCGCCCGGATGCAGGCCTTTATTTTTTACTGCCTCGACTTTCCACTTGCCCAGATACCGGGCTTAGTCGGTGGCACGGCCACCACGGTAGCCAAGTGGAAGAGGACCGATGATTGGGACCGCTGGCGGCCCATGCTGCAACGCCACTGTGCGGGGCAGGGCATTCCGGGCTGGGCGTTAAAGTTGGTAGAGCAGAACGCCGACCTCAAGACGCAATTAGAGCAGCTTAACACTCGCCTGGCGTTGCCCTTGCCCCCTGCTTAACGGCCCGCCAGTGTCCCGTTTCCGCCCGTTCCGCTGCCCAGCGGGGCGGGCGCTTTCGGTAGAAGGCGGGCCCAAAAAAAGCTCGCCCAATGAGCAAGCTATTTCTGATACCATAAACAAGGGTAGCCATCACGCCCCCTAGTGCTACAAACCTACTTCGGGCCGCTGGACTCTGCGAAAAGAAGCCAAAGACAGCCGCTGTCTTTACCCGATTGTGTAGGGTAAAACACCCTATTGCTTGATTTTAAGCTCCTCCCTCATTTGTGTACCCCCTACTGTGCCGGGTAATATTGCCTACCCAATAGGGAAAAATGCCCTGCTCCATGGCCCGCAACAATGAATTAAATCTTAAGAAAGAAGCGGCCATTAAAGCCGATTTGCAGCACCTGCTAACGGTGGACAAAGTGCGTTCCGACGCGGCGTTTGTGCGGCTGGGCGAAAAGTATTTCATGAAGCCCGCCACCATTGCCAGCATCTACTACGGCGACTACGAAAAGCGCCGCGCCAAAGCCGCCGAATTGAAAACGTCGCCCTTGCCTATTCCTACATGAGTTCTGCGCTGGTAAATCAACAGCGCAAGCAAGCGGACATCAAAGCAGCGGTGCGGACCTGGCGCGAAAAGTTGGTGTATTCCAACGAGTACATTTTTAGCCAGGTCGCCCGGCAATTCTACGTGGAACCGGAAACCGTCGCCCGAATTTACTGGGGCGAATACGACCGCCGCCGTGAACGTGTCGCACAAGCACCCCGCCGCAACGCCCACCGCCTTTAACTAAACGGGGTCTAAACGCCCTTCCTGCCCCTCTCATTCTTTTTCCGTACTCCGATGCCAACACTCATTTATTACGACCAAGCCGCTAACCAACGCGCCCAGCAGGAAGGCGCGGAAATGGCCGGCCGGCTAACGGACCTGGTGGCCCGGTTCGCGGCGCTCAACTTACCCAACGCCGCCCCCGTTGCCACCGCCGATTTGCCCGACCTCACCGCCGACCCCAAAGCCTGGCTGGTGGGCCGCTTCCTGGGCAGTGGCAGCGGCACTTTTACCCTGGGCGGCTTGCCCGTATACCCGGAAAAAGTGTTGGAACTGGTGCAACGCCCGGCCGGCTTCGATGAATTCATTGCAGCGGCACAGGAAACAACCGTCTGGTTTGCCCGCCTCGCTTACGAGTTGCGTTCAGCCGCCTCTTATGCGGTAGCGGGCAACGGGCAAGTGAATCTGTCGGCTACGGCCGCCGCCGCACAAGAAGCCCGCTTCAAACGCTACACGACCACGGCCGCGCAAGACGCGCTGCTGACGGATTTAACGGCCGTTTGCACCGTCTTAAATCGGCTGCGCACCGGCGTGTTGTCGGGCGGGAACCTGCTGAGCGGCGGGGGGCGGCTGGATGAGGCGCTAATTGTGCCGATGCACGGCAGCCCGGCCCCCGTGCGTCCGAATCCTGACTTCATCATCAATTACGCCCGCTAATCATGGCCCGTCAGTACGAAATCAAGATGCAGGGCCACGTGGCCGACCTCTCCATCATTGGGGACATTGATTGGTGGAACAACAATTCGGCCGACTTCACCCGCCAATTCAACGAGCTGCGCGCCGCTGGGGCCACGGAACTGCGCGGCTACATCAATTCCGGGGGCGGCTCCATGTGGGAGGCCAATGAAATCCACAACCTGATTGCGGGCTTTCCCGGCCGCAAGACGTGCCGGCTGGGCGCGTTGGTTGCCAGCGCCGCCACCACCATTGCCTGTGCGTTTTCGGATGGGATTGAAATGGCCGCCAACGGGCAGTACATGATTCACAACCCGATTGTGCAAGCTTCGGGCGGGGACAAAGAGATGCGGTCGGCGGCCCAGCTCTACGAAAACGTGCGACAGGGAGCCATTGCCATTTATGCCAAACGTACGGGCCTGCCGGCTACGGACATTGCGGCCATGATGGAGGCCACCACCTGGATGGATGCCCCCACGGCCAAAGCGAAAGGCTTTGTTACGGCGGTCAGTGGGGAGGTGGCCGACCTGCCCGCCGATACGGCGGAGGTGCTCAACAAGTACCACTACGCCGGGGTGCCCAGCGTCGTAAATCAGGCATTAGGCACCCCGCGCCCGTCCTCGACCACCGCGCCCGCCAACCGGGCCAACTGGACGATGAACGACTGGCACGCAAACGACCCGGCCGGCTTGCAAGCCCACATGCAGGCGCACACCCCGCTGGCGCAACAGCTCTACAAGCAACACTTTGGCACCGATAAACCTGCACCAGCCGGCCGTGAGCCACAGAACGGGCAATTTTCCCAGCCAGCAGCTCACACGCCCACTGCGCCCACCAACCGGGCGAATTGGACGCTGAACGATTGGCAGCGGAACGACTCCGCTGGGCTGGTAGCTCAGATGAACGCCCGCACGCCGCTCTTTATGCAGCTCTACAAGCAAGCCTACGGCACCGACTATGCTACGCCTGGCAGCCATAACAAGCAGGAAAAACGGAGCTGGTAACCCTTCTCAAAACGTCTTTTAACCGGGGTTTAACGGCCCTTTTCACGTCCCTTTTTCATCTTTTTCATTCCCTAACCGATGGTTAACACCAACAAACCCGCCGAATTTTCCGAAGCCGAGATTGCCGCTTTTGAGGGCAAAGACACCAACCGTAGCCGGGGCAAAGTGCAGCTCGTGCAGTTTCCGTCCGACGTGACGCCCGATACGCCGGCCCGCTTCTGGATTGCCAAGCCCAACCGCCAGCAACTGGCCATGATGCAGGACGCGGGCACCAGCACGGAAAAAAACAACGACCTCCTCATTAATACGGGGGTGCTGGCCGGCGACCTGGACCAATTGCAGTACGACGACGAATTGTTCTTCGGCCTGCTGGGCGAAGTGCAGGGCCTGGTCGCGGCGAAAAAAAAGCTCTAGCCGAATTACACCAGACGCTGGCCATTGACGAAGCCGAAGGAGTGCAGGACGACCGCAAGGTGGACGCACTGCTTCGGCTTCATTGCCGCGTAGAGCCCGAGGCCCTCGACGACGAGGCCCGCATCAAGCTATGGTACGACTACCTCTACGCGCGGCAAAGCGCCCGCAACCTGCTGCTGGGCGTCTTGCGCCAGGTGGTAACCGAAGCCTTCGGGAATAAATCTTAACCGTTTTTCTTGTACGAACATGGCAGGAGCAAAAGAGGCCAGCTTTATCATGCGGCTGGTGGACCTGGTGTCGGGGCCGATGCAGGGCATCGCGAACATTGCCGGCGAGGCCACCAAAAAACTGAACGAAACCACGGGGGCGGCGGCGCGGCTGGGCAAAGGCGGCGCGGGCGGCGGGGACTTCTTCGGCAAGTTGAAAAGCGGGGTGAGCGGCTTTTCCAAGGAGCTGGGCGCGGCGGCCGGCGAGGTGCCGGGCCTGAACCGGGCGCTGGAGCTGGTGACCAACCCCTACGTGGCGGTTACGGCCGGGGTCGTGGGCGTGGGTCTGGCGTTGAAAAATGCCACGGGCCGGGCGATGGACTTTGAACGGGGCATGGCCAAGATTAACACCACCGCCCGGTTGAGCCGTCCCGAGTTGGACAACCTGCGCAACCAACTCCTGACGATGGGCGCCGATTCAACGGTGCCCCTGGCCGAAATTCCCGACGCCTTCAACCAGATTATTTCGGCGGTGGGCAACTCAAAGGACGCGCTGGCGATGTTCGGGCCGGCGCTCAAAGCCAGCCAAGCGGGCTTTACCGACATCCGCACCGTGGCGGACTCGCTGACCAACGTGATGGGGTCCGTGGGCAATGCCCTGCCCACGGACGTGCTCAACACGTTGTTTGCCACCGTGCGCCTGGGCAAGGGCGAGTTCAAGGACTTTGCGCAGTACCTGCCCACCATCATCCCGCTGGCCAACAACGTGAAGATTGGCTACCAGGAGGTGGCCGGCGCGTTTGCCTTGATGACGGCCAAGGGCCAGAAGGCGGAAGCGGCGGCCACGGGGCTGCGCAACATCATGAGCGCGCTGGGCAAGACGGAAGTTATCTACGGCTCGAAATCGGCGAAGGGCTTTCAGCAGAGCGGCGTTGCCATCTTCGACCAGCACCACCGGATGCGCAAGCTGGTGGACATCGTGGGCGACCTGCGCAAGGAAACGGCCGGCCTAAACGACGAGCAGAAACAGAAGTTCATGGCCGGGCTGGGCCTGGACGTGGAAGCGACGTCGGCCTTTTCGGTGCTGATGCAGAATTCGAAGCTGTTGCGCGAATTCGTGAAGGGCACCACGAAGAGCGCGGGCGAAATGGACGCGGCGTACAAGCGGAGCCTGAACCCGGCCGATAAGCTCAAAATCCTGCTGAATCAGTGGGATTTGGTGATGACCAAAATCGGCTACAAGATTCTGCCCTACGTGAACACCGCGCTGGAATGGGGGCTGGGCGTCGTGGCCAAGATTAAGGCCCACAGCGAAGGCATCGGCAATTATTTTGGCGCGGCCGTGGCCCCCATCCGGCTGATGTGGTCGGGCCTGAAGGGCGTGTGGAACGTGCTTACCTGGATTTCGGACCTGGGCGGCGGCTCAATGGGCACCCTCATCGAACAACTGTTCGGGGGCAGCAGTGGCGTGTGGCAGGAAATCAAAGGCTTCCTGGGCAACTTCTTCGACTACCTGAACGTGGCCCTGGGTGCAATTGATGACGTGTCGGAAGGCCACTTCGAAAAGGCGAGCAAGCGGATGGATGCTTTCGGCCAAAAAATGGACAGGATGCGCGGCGGCGCGTGGTCCAATGCCTCGGATTTCATGGGCGTCAAGGGGAAATCGGCGGACTTCTCCGACTTCTTTGGCTTGGCGACCAAGCGGGCCGATGACCAAAAGAATTCGGGGGCCGGCCCGCTCACCACGGCGCTGGGCAAACAGAACAAGGGCGCGGATATTCAGGGCGACAGCAGCAAAGCGCGCATCGTGAACACCCGCATCGACAAGATTGAGGTGAACGTGAAGGTCGCCGACGCGGCGGGGCGCGGCATGGAGGAAATCGGCCGGCACGTTACCAGCCTCATCGTGGGCTCCGTGCGCGATTCGGAAATTATTCTGAGCAGCGGCAATTAACCTCTCTAACCCACAAACATGGATTACCGGGCAGAAATACGGGAAGCGTTGCAGCAATTCGTGCGCGACATGCTACTCGATGCGGCGGTGCTGGCCACCGTGGAAAGCGTCGATAAAGAAACCGGTACGCTCGTCGCCCTGGGCGATAGACACGACGTGGACCGCTACTACGACGTTCGGTTACTGGCCACGTTGGACCACCCAACGAAGGGCCTGCGAGCTTACCCGAAAGTGGGCAGCCGCGTGGTACTCTCGGTCTTGGAAGGGCTAGAAGAGATGACATTCGTTAGCCAAATGTCGGACATTGAAGAGTGGGTGCTTCGGTTGGACAACGGCGTGAGCCTTCGCCTAACCCCGGCCGGGCAAGTGCAGTTGAACGGGGATGGCTTCGGGGGCTTGGTGAAGGTAGAGGAGTTGCAAGCCCAACTCAACAAAACCAATGCCGTGGTAGAGGCCCTGCAAACCACGCTCACCAGTTGGGTGCCCACGCCAGGCGACGGCGGGGCCAACCTCAAACTAGCCGTTACCGCTGCGCTGGCGGGCAAGGTAGTGGGCAACTTTAGCAGCCTTGAGAACCCCAACGTGAAACATGGGTAAGCGGCCCTGCAACCAGTAGTTCCCGAAGTTCATGCGCAACCCTGAGAGGCAAGCCACCCAAGAAGCCAAAATCAAGAACGAATACGCCACCCTGGTAGCCCTCAAAAAATACAGCCGTGCGTACATGCTGCAACAAGTCGCCGATAAGTTCTTCCTAGCAGTTTCTACGATTGAATGCGTGATTTACGGGGGCTACGATGCCCGCCGCAAGCGTCAGGCGGCCCGTGCTCAGTCACCCGCGAATCCTTAATAAACGGCCCGCCGTATCTTGCGGCCCCGGCCGGTTCTTGTTGAAGCCTGGTGGCCTGCAAGGGTCTTACCTAAGCGGTCGGGGAAGGCCGCCCAGCCTACGCGGGGCGGCCTTTTTCGTGGCCTCTTTGCCGGCTGCGCTGGCACCCCAGCTTATTGATAAAAGTCAATTATGCCAGCGCTGTTTGTTAGCCGTTTTTCGGTAATTAAATAGCCGTTAAATGGGCGTTTAAGCGAGCGGGCTGTTCAACTAATTGAATTGTCTGACCGCATTTTTTGATTTACCGCTTATATCAGTGGGTTGCCGCCCAGCTATTTTTTTATTGGCGACCTGGACTTGTTTGTGGGCGAGAACCTGCGCTACGCGCAAAACCTGCTCCGGCACGGAGTGCCCACCGAGCTGCACCTGTACGCCGGGGCCTACCACGGCTTCATGAGCTTCTGCAAGGGGGCCAGCATCACGAAGCGGGC
>CAXTCS010000086.1:0-15615 GCA_964242365.1 uncultured Hymenobacter sp.
AGCTGGTCGTAGCGGAAGCGCGGCAAGGTCCAGCGCACCCACATGAAGAAGAAGATGAAGCCGAAGATTTTGGCGAACAAACCCACGAGGCCGAGGATGGTGATTATGTTTGAGGCGGTCACCAATTCCAGGCCGCGCGACGACACCAGCCAGTCGCGCAGCTCGAATTGAAAGGGGAAGTTGAAGCCGCCGAAATACAGCACGCTCATCACGGCCGAGGCCACGAATACGTTGATGTACTCGGCAAACAGGTAAAGGCCCATTTTCATGGAGCTGTATTCGGTGTGGTAACCGCCAATCAACTCGGTTTCGCACTCGGGCAAGTCGAAAGGCGTGCGGTTCGTCTCAGCAAAAGCACAGACGATAAAGATGACGAAGCCCAGCGGCTGCTTCATCACGTTCCAGTTGAAAATATCGCGCCACACAAACGGCGCGTCCGAAGCCTGCTGAAACGTGATTTCGCGCAACGACAGCGTGTGCGAAATCATGAGCACGGCAATCAGCGCCAGGCCCATCGCCAGCTCGTAGCTGATGTTTTGGGAAGCGGCGCGGATGGCGCCCAGCAGCGAAAACTTGTTGTTCGAAGCCCAGCCGCCAATCATGATGCCGTACACGCCCAGCGATACCATGCCAAAGACGTAGAGCATGCCGACGTTGATTTCGATGCCTTGCAGGTGAATGGACGTTTCGCCAAACTGCAGCACGTTGCCGAACGGAATTACCGCCGACGACATCAGGGCCGTGGTCATGGCCAGGCACGGCCCGAACACGAACAGCGCCCGGTTGGCCCCGGCCGGAAAAAACTCTTCTTTGGTGAAGAGCTTCACGGCATCGGCCAGCGGTTGCAGCAGGCCGAAGGGCCCGGCGCGGTCGGGGCCCACGCGGTCCTGCAAAAACGCGGCGATGACGCGCTCGGCGTAAGTAGAATACGTGGCAATCAGCAGCGAAACGCCGAAAACCACCAGAACGACGAGGCCTTGCCAGCCCAGAGCGGGGAGAGTCATATTGCTTTTTACTAAGTATTTAGAACGTCATGCAGAGCGCAGCGAAGCATCTTGCTCGGGTTTCTAACTCAACGAAGCGGGCGAGATGCTTCGCTGCGCTCTGCATGACGTTCTTTTAATTATCGTTCTATGCTAGCCATTGATGCCGCCCAGCCGCAGCGGCGGGTTGCGTTCCAGCTCGCGCGTCGTGCTTTCCGGCAAATCAGCGATAACCTGCGGGTTTATCACCGGCAGCTCGTAGTGGTTTTGGGCGATAACCGAGGCGCGGTTGATGTGCGCCGGGCCTTCGAGCACCCAGTCCGACGTTTCTTTTTTGTCGAAGCGGCAGGTGTTGCAAATCCACTCCTTGACCTCGCCGTATTCGTCTTTGCGGGCCGTTACACGCAGCACGTCCTTGCCTTTGTACCAGAGGGTTACTTTGCCGCAGCACTTCTCGTTTTCGCACTGGCGATGGGCATTCACCGGCTTGGTGAACCACACGCGCTGCTTGAAGCGGAAGGTTTTGTCGGTCAGCGCGCCCACCGGGCACACGTCGATGACGTTGCCGCTGAACTCGTTGTCGATGATGTTCTCGATGTAGGTGCCGATTTCCGAGGCATCGCCGCGGCCCAGCACGCCGTGCACGCGCTCGGGCGTGAGCTGGTCGGCGGTGTACACGCAGCGGTAGCACAGAATGCAGCGCGTCATGTGCAGCTGGATGAGCGGGCCGATGTCGATTTTGTCGAACGTGCGGCGCTCTTCCTCGTAGCGGGTCGTGCTCACGCCGTGCTCGAAGGCGAAGTTTTGCAGGTCGCACTCGCCGGCCTGGTCGCACACCGGGCAGTCGAGCGGGTGGTTGATGAGCAGCATTTCCACGATGCCCTTGCGCACGTCCATCACCTGCTGCGAAGTCGTGTTTTCAACCACCATGCCGTCCTGCACTGTGGTGATGCACGAGGCCACCAGCTTGGGCATGGGGCGCGGGTCTTTGGCCGAGCCCGCCGCCACGCGCACGAGGCAGGCGCGGCACTTGCCGCCGGTGCCCTTCAGCGGGGTGTAGTAGCACATGGCGGGCGGCACGATGCCGCCGCCAATCTGGCGGGCCGCGTTCAGAATGGTTGTTCCGTCGGGAACTTCCACCTCAATGCCGTCGAACGTTATTTTAGCCATTGGTTTATCGATTTATAAATCTTTGGGTCATGCCGAGCGCAGCCGAGACCTCTCGCTCTCTTCGTTGAACGAAGGCTGATACTGCTGCACGCGAGAGGTCTCGGCTGCGCTCGACATGACGTCCCTTTACTTGTCCATTAGGCCAGTACGGCCGCGCCGCGGTACACGGCGCCGGGCTGCGTCGCTTCTTTCGGGTGCTGCACGTGCCATTCAAACTCGTCGCGGAAGTGGCGCACGGCGGCGGCCACCGGCCACGCGGCGGCCTCGCCCAGCGGGCAAATGGTGTTGCCTTCAATCTGCTTGGCCACGCTCACCAGCAGGTCGATGTCGTGCATCGCGCCGTGGCCGTGCTCCAGGCGGTGCAGCACTTTTTCCATCCAGCCGGTGCCTTCGCGGCAGGGCGAGCACTGCCCGCACGACTCGTGGTGGTAGAAGCGGCTGAAATTCCAGGTGTTCTTCACGATGCACGTCGTTTCGTCCATCGCGATGAAGCCGCCCGAGCCGAGCATGGTGCCCGTCACAAACCCGCCGTCGGACAGCGACTCGTAGGTCATCAGGCGGTTTTCGCCGGCGGCCGTTTTCAGGATTAATTCCTTGGGCAGAATCGGTACGGACGAGCCACCGGCCACCACGGCCTTCAACTCGCGGCCTTTCCAGATGCCGCCGCAGTACTCATCGGAGTAGATAAATTCCTCGACGGGCAGGCCCAGCTCGATTTCGTAGATGCCGGGCTTGTTCAGGTGGCCGCAGGCCGAAAAGAGCTTGGTGCCGGTGCTTTTGCCGATGCCGATTTTGGCGTATTCCTCGCCGCCCTCGTTCACGATAACCGGCACGGCCGCGATAGTTTCCACGTTGTTCACCACCGTGGGGCGGGCGTAGAGCCCCTGCACGGCCGGAAAAGGGGGCTTATTGCGGGGGTTGCCGCGCTTGCCTTCCAACGATTCGAGCAGCGCGGTTTCTTCGCCGCAGATGTAGGCGCCGGCCCCCGGATGCACGTGCAAATCGAGCGAGTAGCCCGAGCCGAGGATGTTCTCGCCCAGGAAACCGGCCGCGTAAGCCTCCGCGATGGCCTTTTCCAGAATGCGCAGCACGTACAGCAGCTCGCCGCGAATGTAGATGTAGCTGGTGCGCGCGCCCAGGGCGTAGCTGCCCGTAATCATGCCCTCGATGAGCAGGTGCGGCAGTTTCGACATCAGCTGCCGGTCCTTGAAGGTGCCGGGCTCCGACTCGTCGGCGTTGCAGACGAGGTAGCGCGGCACGCCCTCCGGCTTGGCCAGGAAGCCCCACTTCATGCCGGCCGGGAAGCCCGCGCCGCCGCGCCCGCGCAGGCCCGACTTCTTCACTTCCTCCGTCACTTCGTCGGGCGTCATGGTTTTGAGCGCCTTTTCCACGGAGCGGTAGCCGCCGTGCTTGCGGTATACTTCGAAGGTGTGGATGCCTTCGACGTTGATGTGTTCGGTTAATAGCTTGCGGCCCATTATAGTGGCGGTTATTTATTCTCTAGCTTGCCGATGCGGCTCTCGTGGTCTTCCAACCGGGCACGGGTAACGGTGGCTTCTCCTCGAAATGCTTCGATTAGCATTTCCGTGTTGGATTTGTTGCCCTCCAGCATCAAGGTCAGTTTACGGTTGGTTTCCTGCTGCTGCAAAAGCAGCACCTCAGCCATGCGGTTCACAGCTTTTTCCACGCCTGTCAGGCGTTCCCCCAGGCCGTGAATCTCGATTAAAATCTCTGACACGACAAGCGGCAAATCCTGATTCTGTTCGGCCATGAGCTTAATTGTTCTGGAGTGAATTCGGCAGGCTGTTTTCTTCCCACGACAGGATGGGCCGGTGCACCAGGCTGCGCAACTCGTTGAGCATGGCATCCACGGCTTCGGGCGTGTGCAGCTCCTCGTAGTATTTCTCGCGCACCTGCACGATGGGCGCAAAACCGCAAGCGGCCAGGCACTCCACTTCTTTCAGGGTGAAATTGCCGTCGGGCGAGGTTTCGCCCACTTTGGCGCCGGTGATGCGCTCCAGCTGTGCCGTCAACTCGTCGGAGCCGCGCAGCATGCAGGGGCCGGTGCGGCAGATTTCCAGCACGTGCTTGCCCACCGGCTTGAGGTTGTACATGGTGTAGAACGACGACACCTCGTACACTTCAATCGGCTTGATGCCCAAGGTTTCGGCCACCAAATCCTGCACCTCCGGGCTCACCCAACCGCCGAATTCGGCTTGCGCGATGTGCAGAATTGGCAATAGGGCCGACTTGCTCCGTTCGGCCGGGTAGTGCGTGAGCAGGCGCTTGATTTCCGCCTGGGCGGCGGGCGAGAAGGTCGGTTTTATAGCAGCATTCATGCCTCGGAGGTAGTGGCTAAGTAATTCGCAACCCAGTTGCGCAGCACTGGCACGTGTGTTTTGATGATGTGAAAAAGCGCGTCCTCATCGACGCTGTGGTAGTCGTGAACCAAGATATGGCGCAGGCGAATGATTTTGGGCCATTCAACTTCGCCGTGGTCTTTGCGAAAGTCCCGACTGAGGCAATAAGCGGCCTCGCCTATTATTTCGACGCATTTCACGAAAGCATAGTACCGAAAATCACCAGCTGGCAACTGGCCCGCTGGCAGGGCCTGATACTGAGTTATTACCGCCTCGGCCGCTTCCAGCATGTGCTCCAAGCGGGTCCGGTCGCTAAGCGGCTGTTTCATACACTTGCCGGCGGTCAGCCATGATACGTTCATAAAGCCGGCTCGAACCCACGCCACGGGGTTTCAAACCGGAGACAATGTCTACCTTTTTCTTCAGCTGGCGGCCCAGTTTTCGGGGCCATACCAAAAAGTCGAGGGCATCCAAACGGTCGTAATCCAACTCCAGCAGCAAGTCCACGTCGCTTTGCTCGGTGGCCTCGCCCCGCGCGTACGAACCAAACACATAGGCCCGCACCACCGGACGCTTCCGGCAGAACTGGCGAATGGTTTGTAGCTGTTGTTCAGTGAGCTGCATGAGAAAAACTAGGCGTCCAGCTCGCCGGCGATGACGTTCATGGACGAGAGAATGACGATGGCGTCCGACAGGGTGGTGCCCACGGCCATTTCGGGGTAAGCCTGATAATAGATGAAGCACGGCCGGCGGAAGTGCAGGCGGTACGGCGTGCGGCCACCATCCGAAATCAGGTAGAAGCCCAGTTCGCCGTTGCCGCCCTCCACCGAGTGATACACTTCACCCACGGGCGCGTCAATCTCGCCCATGATGATTTTGAAGTGGTAAATCAGGGCCTCCATGTTCTTGTACACTTCCTGCTTGGCGGGCAGGTAGTAGTGCGGGGCGTCGGCGTGGTAAGGGCCTTCGGGCAGGTTTTCCAGCGCTTGCTTGATGATGCGCAGGCTCTGCCAGATTTCCTCGTTGCGCACGATGAACCGGTCGTAAGTATCGCCGTTGGTGCCTACCGGAATGTCGAACTCGAAGTCTTCGTAAGAAGAATAAGGGTTCATGGCGCGCACGTCGTAGTCGACGCCGGCGGCCCGCAGGTTGGGGCCGGTGAAGCCGTAATTCAAGGCCTTTTCCGCCGAAATCGGGCCCACGTTCACCACGCGGTCCATGAAAATGCGGTTGCGGTTGAACATCGATTCGAACTCCTTCATCACGGCCGGGAAGGTCTTCAGCCAGTCGCGCAGTTTTTGCAGCGCCACGGGCGAGAAATCGCGCTCCATGCCGCCCACCCGGCCCATGTTGGTGGTCAGGCGCGAGCCGCACACCTCCTCGTAGATTTCGTAAATCTTTTCCCGCTCCTGAAACACGTACAGGAAGCCGGTGAAAGCGCCCGTGTCCACGCCCAGAATGGAGTTGCAGATAAGGTGGTCGGCAATGCGGGCCAACTCCATCATAATCACGCGCATGTACTGCGCCCGCTTGGGCACGGTCACGCCCAGCAGCTTCTCCACCGTCATGTGCCAGCCCATGTTGTTGATGGGCGACGAACAGTAGTTCATCCGGTCGGTGAGGGGCGTGATTTGATAGAACGGCCGGCGCTCCGCGATTTTCTCAAATGCGCGGTGGATGTAGCCGATGGTGGGCACGCCCGACACAATCCGCTCGCCGTCCATTTGCAGGATGTTCTGGAAAATGCCGTGCGTAGCCGGGTGCGTGGGGCCCAGGTTCAGCGTCGTCAGCTCCTGGCTGAAGTCGTTGAGCAAAGGCATGAGCTGGCCGTGGCGCTGCGCGGCGGCCTCTTCTTGAATTTTATGGGTGCCTGCCAGGGCGTCGTTTACTGCCATTTTACTATTGTCATCCTGAGCGCAGCGAAAGACCTTATCACGTCCGCGCCGCAGGTTGTTGCTATAAATTCTGGCGAAAGCAGCGGTGATAAGATGCTTTCTTGACTGACGCCGACCTTCGGTTCGTCGGCATGACAAATAGTTGTCTGGTTATCGGCCGAAAAACAGGTCGGTTTTGTCTTCGCGGGTACCGTCTTCCAGCGGGTATTCGCGCCGCATCGGAAAGTAGTCCATATCCTCCACGTTGAGGATGCGAATGAGATTGGGGTGGCCGGTAAAAACGACGCCGAAGAAGTCGTAGGCCTCGCGCTCCATCCAGTTGGCGGTGGCGTAGAGGTCGGTCAGGGTCGGCACCGTGGGGTCGGCGAGGGGAAAATAGATTTTAATCCGCAGGCGAATGTTCTGCGTCAGGCTGTGCAGGTGGTAAATCATGCCCAGCTCCTGGCCTTCTTTCTCGGGGTAATTGATGCCGCACATCGTGGTCAGGAAATGAAGTTTGATTTCCTGTTCCTGTTGCAAGCCGGCAATTACTTCGTGGATGCGCTCGCGCGTGGTGGTCACCGTGAGCAGGCCGTAGGGCTCTTCCACGTCGGTGAACGCGGCCTCGCCAAACAGGCGGGTGAGCAAGGCCAGCACCCGCGCATTCTGCGCCTTTTTCGGGTCTTCGGCAACGGGCGCTTCGGGCGCGGCGGCAGGTTCCTGAGGAGTCATTCTTTTCGTTTCGGGTTTCTGGTTGCTTGTTTCTGGCTGAGGCACTTCGGCTTGTGGTCATTGCCTAAACTAGAAACCAGAGACAAGCAACCAGAAACTTATTTAATGTTGTAAGACGCCAGCAAGGCCTGGTATTCGGGGGCGTTGCGGCGGCGGAACGATTCATTGCGGGCCAGGTCCTGCACGCGCATCAGGCCGTCGAGCACCTGCTCGGGGCGGGGCGGGCAGCCGGGCACGTACACGTCGACCGGGATGATGCGGTCGATGCCTTGCAGCACCGAGTACGAGTCGAAGATGCCGCCCGAGCAGGCGCAGGCGCCCATGGCCAGCACCCAGCGGGGCTCGGCCATCTGCTCGTACACCTGCTTCACGATGGGCGCCATTTTCTTGGCGATGGTGCCCATTACCATGAGCAAATCGGCCTGGCGGGGCGAGAAGCTGGGCCGCTCGGAGCCGAAGCGCGAAATGTCGTAGTGCGAGCCCATGGTGGCCATGAACTCGATGCCGCAGCAGGAAGTGG
Source organism: uncultured Hymenobacter sp. (assembly GCA_964242365.1). Classification (GTDB taxonomy): domain Bacteria; phylum Bacteroidota; class Bacteroidia; order Cytophagales; family Hymenobacteraceae; genus Hymenobacter. The sequence goes on from CAXTCS010000086.1 coordinate 7,640, forward strand.
CGAAGGGCAAGGGCCAGAGCGAGTTGGCGCGGGCAATGCCCACCACTTTCTCCAGCGAAGTGGCAAAGAAGCCGGCACCTTCGACGCCCTCGGGGGCCTCAACCGTTTTAATTTCTGGAACGCGGGTATCCATAGAGTCGGAAAGTCAGATTTGGGGGCCGAACGGCCTGACTGCGAACACCGCCGGCGCCGCAAAAGTTTGGCCGAATTAGGCTTCGTTCCAGCGCAGAATGCCCTTTTTGATGATGTAGAAAAAGCCGGCCAGCAGCAGCGCCATGAAGATTATCATCTCGATGAAGCCGGTGTGGCCGTTCGCGTTGAGGGCGCGGAAGTTTACCGCCCACGGGTACATGAAGATGACTTCCACGTCGAACAGCACGAATACGATGGCCGTCAGGAAGTATTTCACCGAAATCGGCGTCCGGGCGTTGCCCACCGATTCGATGCCGCACTCGAAGGAAGCGTCCTTCACGGTGCTGGTGCGTTTCGGGCCCACGAGGTGCGAAACAACCATGGCGAAGGCCACGAAAGCCAGCGCCAGGCCGAACTGAATGATAATCGGGAGGTAATCGGAGGGCTGATAATTGGCAGCCGGCAGGGCTAGGTACATAGCAGTCAGATTAATAGCAAGCAGGCCCGACGGGCGCTGAAGGGCAAAGGTAGCGCCCACGGGGTTGGGGCGCAACGTTGAAAACGCCTCGCCGCTTTGCAGGGTATCTTTGAGGGTAAAGCAAGAACTAATGGAACAGGAAAAGCCCTCAGCAAAGCGCTACACAGTAGCAGAATACATGGCCTTGGAAGAGCGGAGCGATGTGCGCCACGAATTCTTTGAGGGCGAAGTGTTTGCGATGGCGGGCGCTACCATCCGGCACAATCTGCTTGTTGGTAATTGCTATTTAGCGTTGCGTGCAAGTCTTCGGGGAAAGGCCTGCCGGGCATTTTCTGAAAGCGTACAATTGGCCGTCGAGCAAGGCCGGTACTACAATTACCCCGATGTAATGGTAACCTGCGCGCCGGCCGACTTACTCGCCGAGCGCACTGTGACAGCGCCCATCCTACTGATTGAAGTACTGTCGAAATCAACCGAAACCCGCGACCGAAGCTGGAAATTCAACCAATACAAGCACTTGCCTTCGCTACGCCACTACCTGCTGGTTTCGCAAGCCACGTGCCTGGTCGAGTGGTACCGCCGGGAGGAAAGCGGAGTGTGGTCCTTCACGCCATTAGCCTTGTTTACGGACGAAATAGTTATTCCCGAGCTGGAACTGACGCTGCACTTACAGGACCTATACGAAGACACGGACGTTACGCAGATGACCGTCCGGTTCGACTCGGAAGACCCTGACTACAAGAATCGGGAAGACTACTAAAAAAACGGCCCGCATCAGCTGATGCGGGCCGTTTCGGTTACAAGCCTTTGTCGCGGTTCAGGTCCTCCGCCGGCTCCGAGCCGAGGAAGGGGTAGCGGTAGTCGGTGACGGGCACGAAGGTTTCCTTGATGGCGCGGGGCGACACCCAGCGCAGCAGGTTCAGCATCGAGCCGGCTTTGTCGTTGGTGCCGGAGGCGCGGGCCCCGCCGAAAGGCTGCTGGCCCACCACGGCGCCGGTGGGCTTGTCGTTGATGTAGAAGTTGCCGGCCGCGTGCACCAGCTTCTTCGAAGCCTGGTCGATGGCGTACCGGTCTTGCGCAAACACGGCGCCGGTGAGGGCGTAGGGCGAAGTGGTATCGACCAGCTCCAGGGTTTCCTCGAATTTGTCGGCGTCGTACACGTGCACCGTGACCACCGGGCCGAACAGCTCCTCGCACATCGTGACGTATTTCGGGTCCTTGGCGACGATGACCGTGGGCTCGACGAAGTAGCCTTTCGACTTGTCGTAGCCGCCGCCGGCGATGATTTCGGCGTTCGGGTCAGCCTTGGCGCCGTCGATGTATTTGGCGAGCTTGTCGAAGGAAACCTCGCTGATAACGGCGTTGATGAAGTTGCCGAAGTCCTCCACGTCGCCCATTTTGAAGGAGGCCAAGTCTTCCTTCACGTAGCCCAGCACCTCATCGGCGAGGTTGCTGGGCAGGTACACGCGCGAGGCGGCCGAGCATTTCTGGCCCTGATACTCAAACGCGCCGCGCGAAATGCCCACGGCCACGGCCTTGGCGTGGGCCGTGCGGTGGGCCAGGATGAAGTCCTTGCCGCCGGTTTCGCCCACGATGCGCGGGTAGGATTTGTAGAGGTGAACATTCTGGCCAATTTCCTGCCAGATGGTTTGGAACACCTTGGTGGAACCGGTGAAGTGGATGCCCGCGAAGTCGCGGTGCTTGAAAACAACGTCGCCCACCACCGGGCCGTCGGCGTAAATCAGGTTAATCACGCCCGCGGGCACGCCGGCTTCCTGAAACAAATCCATCAGCACCTGGGCCGAATAAACTTGGGTGTCGGCCGGTTTCCAGACCACCACGTTGCCCATCATGGCCGCCGAAGAGGGCAGGTTGCCGGCGATGGACGTGAAATTGAACGGCGTGAGGGCAAACACGAAGCCTTCCAACGGACGCATTTCCAGGCGGTTCCACATGCCGGGCAGGCTTTCGGGCTGCTGCTTATAGATTTCCTGCATGAAGTGCACGTTGAACCGGAAAAAGTCAATCAGCTCGCAGGCCGCGTCGATTTCGGCCTGGAACGCATTCTTGCTCTGGCCCAGCATGGTGGCCGCGTTGATGCGGGCGCGATACGGGCCGGCCAGCAAATCGGCGGCTTTGAGGAAGATGGCGGCGCGGTGCTCCCAGGGCATTTCGGCCCAGGCGGTGCGGGCGGCCAGCGCGGCCTCGATGGCCTGGGTCACGTGGCGGGCGTCGCCGTAGTGGAAGTGGCCGATGGTGCGCCGGTGGTCGTGCGGCGGGCTAATGCGTTGGAGGTTACCCGTCCGCACTTCCTCGCCGCCGATGTGCATGGGAATGTCCAGCTCCAGCTGATTCAGGGTTTTGAGCTGCTGCTGCAATTCCAGCCGCTCTTTCGAGCCGGGCGCGTAGCCTTTGACGGGTTCGTTAATTGGAATGGGGACGTTGAAAAAGCCGTTGGCCATGTGGTTTTTGGGTTAGGTGCTTGGATGGTTGGGGTGGGATGGGGCAAAGGTAGGGCAGTATGGCATCCACTAGAATTGCGGATGATTCACATGCCAAGGGGCGTTGAATGATTCAGGGTCAACTTCAAGCTGGCGCAATATTTCATAAAGCTGAGCTATGTCGTTGGCATAGTAACATGCGCTTTTTACAAGTGCCAAATCCTCATCGCCATAAGGCGAATGTGCTTCTAATAGACTGACATCGAACACCTCATCATCTAAACAGTATAGATGAGGCGGGTGGGCTACACGGATGGACACCCATCTCCTTATTGCATTACCAGGCACAGTGATTTCAGTGGCAATAGGTTGCTGGAGCATTTCTATTCTATTCCAGACTTTGGTAGGTATTCGTTTCATGCGCTACGGTCCTGATAGCCCTCGTGGTGTGGCTTCGCCTGTCTAATTCTGGTGCTTTTACAGCTGCCCCAGCAGTTCGCGCACCTGCCGCGTGAGGTCGTCGCGCGAGCCGGTGTTGTGCAGGGTGGCGGCGAAATGCGGGTAGCCGTCGAGGGCGGTTTCGCTGGGGTGGTCGTCGTCGCGGGTGCCGTCGCCGCGCTGGTGCAGCGGGTCGCCTTCCACGCGCAGCATGAGGCCGCCGCGCTTGCGAATGGGGTCGGCTTCGTTGGCGAAGCGCACGTCGGGCACCAGCACGAAAGCATCGGGCGGCAGCGCCGCGAAGAAGGCATCGACCCACACCAGCGGCTCCCACGCGCGCAGGGCCTGGCCTACTTGCTGGAGCATTTCGCCCCGCGTGCGGTGGAAAGTGGGCACCATTTCGGCCTTGCCTTTCTGGGTGTAGTACGGGGCCACGGCTTCGCCCGTGAGCGCGGCGCAGACGGATTTGATGGAGTCGCCGAAGGAGCGAATTTGCCAGATTCGCTCGGGCTGGAGCTGTTGAAGCAGGTGGGCCACCGTGTCTTTGCCGCTGCCCCGGCGGCCCGACAGGCCAATGAGGTGTATCATAGGAAAGTGGGAATGGGCGGATAAAATAGCCCGTCATGCCGAGCGCAGCCGAGGCATCTCGCTCGCATCGTTGCATTCGGTGTTGATTACTGCCGCACGCGAGATGCCTCGGCTGCGCTCGGCATGACGGGCTTACTTCAGTCATTCTAAATATTTACAAAAATTCCTTCAACTCGCTCAGGCAGCTGATTTCGTGGGTTATCTGGTTGAAATGGCGCCGCTTGTCGGGGTTGAAATACACTTGGTCGATGCCGGCGTTGTAGGCGCCCAGCACGTCGCATTCGAGGTTGTCGCCAATCATCAGGCTTTCGGCGGCCGTGGCGCCGGTGCGCTCCAAGGCGTGGGCAAACATGCGCGGGTCGGGCTTGAGGTGGCCGCTGTGCTCGGAGGTGATGACCTCCTCGAAGTAGTGCGTCAGGTTCGACGAGGCGAGCTTAATGCTCTGGATGTCGTTGAAGCCGTTCGTTATCAGGTGCAGGCGGTAGTTGGGCCGCAGGTAGTCCAGCACCTCGTGGGTGAACGGAAATACCGCCGATTTCCGGGGGAGAATCGTCGTGAATTCCGCCGAAATATTGGCCGGAATGTCGGCTTCCGCCACGCCCAGGCGGGTCAGCGTGCGGGTGAAGCGCACGGCGCGCAGCTGCTGCTGCGTGATTTTATTGTTCTGATACAAGCGCCAGAGCGCGTGGTTGATGTCGCTGTACACCCGGATGAATTCCTCCACCGTGAAGGTGCCGAAGCGGGCAAAATCGTGCTGCTCAAACAGGGTGCGCAGCGTCTCGTTGGCGTTTTTCTCGAAGTCCCAGAGCGTATGGTCGAGGTCGAAAAAGAGGTGGCGGTAGGTTTTCATTTAACAATTATGATTTAACAATTGACAAGCAGACGTTATTGGGCTTGGGGCCGACAACTGGCGCTAGCCCACGCTGCCGGCCAGCGCCATGCTCAGCACGCCGGCCAGCATAATGCCCTTGCACCACGCGCTGAGGTAGTGAAAATGCCGCCGGCGGTCGGCCCGGATGAGCAGGCGCGCCAGCTGCGCCATCGGCCCCAACACCAGCAGCACCAGCCAGGTGCCCAGCGGCCAGTGCCCGCTCACAAACAGCCGGCCCGTGGCCCCCAGCGTGAGCAACGCCAGGCAGGCCAGGAAAAAACCGGCCACCCACTTGGTGCGGGCCACGCCCCAGACCAGGGGCAGGGTGCGGCAGCCATGTTGGGCATCGCCGCGCATGTCCTCCACGTCTTTCAGGATTTCGCGCACCACCGTGAGCAGGAACGCGGCCAGCGCGTAGGGCCACACCACGCTGCGGCCGTCGTGGCGCCCGAGCTGCAATTGCAGCTCGGGCAGCAGCACCAACGCCGCCGTGAGCGTGGCAATGCTGAGGTTGCCCACCAATGCAACGCGTTTGAAGCGAGCCGAATAGCCCCACAGCAGCAGGGCCGTGCCCAGCGTGACGAAGCCCAGCACCGGGTGCAGCCAGCCGGCCAGCAGCACGCCCGCGCCGCTCATCAGCACGTGGGCCAGCATGGCCTTGCGGCGCCGCACCACGCGGCCAATCACCAGCCGGTCGGGCCGGTTGATGGCGTCGATTTTCACGTCGTAATAGTCGTTGATGATGTAGCCGGCCGCCGCCACCAGCAGCGCCGCCAGCACCAAAACACCAAAGCGCGGGGCCAGCAGCGCCGTGCCCAGCGGCTGCTCGGGCAGCAGCAGGCCGGCGCGCACCAGCGCCAGGCACAGCAGCATAATGAGCAGGTTGGGCCAGCGCACCAGCGTGGGCAGGGCCGTGCGCAGCCGCTCGGCCGGGAGCGGGGGCAGGGCGGCGTCGGGCGGCGGGGGCGGGGGCAGGTTCATCGGGCGCACGGGCAAGGTGCAAAGGTCGGCGAAAGTGACGGGCCGGGCCCGCGGGGCAGACAAGTATGGGCAACAAAAAAGCTTCTCCGGGGCGGGAGAAGCTTTTGGTGGGTTTCCCCAAGCTTGCTGGCCGGGGCCAGGTCAGACTTTGCGGATGTTTACGGCGTTGATTCCCTTGCGGCCTTCCTGCGTTTCAAACTCCACCCGGTCGTTTTGCTGCACCGTGGCCCCGTTGAGGCCGGTTACGTGTACGAAGAAGTCCTCCTTCGTTTGGTCGTCGGTCACGAAGCCGTAGCCTTTGGCTTCGTTGAAGAATTTAATGATGCCGGTTTTCATGCAAAAACTAAATGGAAAGGTGGATAAGTGCCCGGGTAAAGGCTGCGGGAATGCCTGAAATGGCATTTTACGTCCACTTCAGGCCAGCTTACGCGGGAAACCAACGCGGGGTTGGCTCCGGCGGGCGGGCACCTCGTCCGTTATTGGTTGTCGCGCCACTCGTACACCCACTTAGCCTGAATCTGCTCGAGGTGGCCTTCGGTGGCCTGCTCGCGGGTGCCGTCGAAATTGGGCAAGCTCAGCACCCACTCAATCAGGTCGGTGAACCGGATGCGGTAGATTTTGGCTTCGGAGTACTCGTTGCCAAACTTTTCGTACAGCGCCATGGCAACGTCCTCGTGGTCGGCCCAGTGGATGGGCGGCTCGAAATGGGTCATTTTCTTTGAATTAAAAATTATAAATTAAGAATTAAAAATTGAAGCTATTTGGTAATTCGCTGAACCGTCATGCTGAGCGCAGTCGAAGCATCTCGCCCGCTTCGTTTGAACCGTTCAACGAAGCGGGCGAGATGCTTCGACTGCGCTCAGCATGACGGTCTGTATGCTTTTCGTGAATTCCCCAATAGCTTGATTATGGAATTGAAAATGCGCAAGCGTCGGCGGCGTTCATTTTTAATTCCTAATTTATAATTTTTAATTCCCCTGCATCAGTGGCCCAGGAAGTGCTGGGGCGGCACGGTGACCACGAGCTGCATGTCGGCTTCGACCACGCACTGGCAGGCCAGGCGCGAGTTGATGCGCGGGTTTTCGGCGCGGTCGATGAAGTCTTCTTCCTTGTCGCTGATTTCGGGCAGTGCCTCGCCGCCCGAGTTGATGTAGACGTGGCAGGTGCTGCAACCGCACACCCCGCCGCAGTTGTGCTGAAGCTGGATGCCGTTGTTGAGGGCCACGTCGAGCACCGACTCGCCGGGGGCCGCCACGTGGGTTTGGGCCGGCTGGCCGTCGCTGAGCTGGAAGGTGATGGTGGTGGCGGAGACAGGCAAAGCAGGAGGCAAAAAAGGCGAAAAAACGCGGGGTTGAAGCCGCAAAGGTACTCGGCCCGCCCCCGGCATCAAAGCTGGCGCTGGATGCTGGCGGTGAGCTGGTCGTAGAGCGCCCGCCAGGCCGGATGCGCCGCCAGCGCCGCCTGGTGGGCGGCCAGGGTAGGCGCGTCGCGGCGGGCGGCCGGCCCGGTTTGCACCGTGAACGGCGGGTTGGCCAGGGCTTTGGCCACCGTTTCGCGCACCAGCGGCGCCAGCAGCGCGGCGGGCAAGTCGGCTTCGGCCAGCAAGGCGTCGGCAATGCCCAACAGGTGGTTGGTGAAATTGTTGGCGAACACGGCGGCTACGTGCAGCTGGAGGCGCTGGGCCGAGTCGAGCCGCCGCACGTGCTGGCTGAGGCTGCCGGCGAGGCCCAGCAAAGTAGCTTCGGACCCCAAATCGGCGGCTTCGATGCACAGCGGCACGGCGGGCCAATCGATGGCCCGGCCGGGGCTGAAGGTTTGCAGGGGATAAAACACGCCGCCGCGCACGGCCGGCTGGGCCGCAAACAGCGCGAGCGGCAGGGCACCGGCCAGGTGGGCCACCAGGGCGCCGGCCGGCCAGGCCACGCGGGCCAGCAGCGGGGCCACGGCCGCGTCGGGCACGGCGAGCAGGTACACATCGGCCGGGGGCAGGGGCGGCGCCAGGGTGGCCAGCGCCAGGCGCGCCGCCACGCTGATGGTGCGCTGCGCT
>CAXTCS010000087.1:0-15333 GCA_964242365.1 uncultured Hymenobacter sp.
GCTTTTTTGTGCCGGTGCCCACCGGGGCGCCCACCATCTTTCCCGGTGGTTGCCCCAAAGCAAACCGACACGCTGAACCGGGCGGCGACGTGGCACACGGGGCGCCTGGGCGGCCCACCGGCAACGGCCACCCGCTCCCGCAAACCCAACGAATCGGCTTTCCTGCCAAAAGATGCCCTAAAATCGCAAACCATCCTGAACACTGCTCTAAGTTTACCTAACCCAGTGAGCGCGACCGGGAACGGCTCAACATTGTGCGGCGGCTACGGAGCATCTTTGCAGCTTTGCTACTGCTATTTTTCGCGCTGCTTTGCCTTTGCCAGCTCTTTCTGTCCTTTTTTGTTCGCGCCGCTGGGCGGTGAGCGTCTTTTTGGGCTTGCTTGTTTTGTTGGGCCTCGCCTTGCACCGCGACTATGGCATGAGCTGGGACGAGCCCTCCGACCGCCTCAACGCCTTCGTGAGCGCCAAATACGTGGCCCTGCGCCTTGCCCCGGCGCTGGCCAGGCGGCAGCCCCGCCTGGCCGACGTTCCCGACCTGCGCCAATACCGCGACGCCGACCACGGCGTGCTCTTTATGCTGCCTTGGGTGGCGTTGGAAGCCCTGTGGCCCGGTTCCGACCCGGCCGAGTGGGCCTACCGTCGGCACCTGGCGGGGTTTCTGCTGTTTGTGGCGGGGGTGTGGGCCGTGTACCGGCTGGGCCGGGCGCGCCTCGGCAGCTGGCGTTGGGGGCTGGTGGGCGCGGGGCTGCTGGTGCTGTCGCCCCGCATTTTCGCCGAGGCTTTTTACAACTACAAGGACATCGTGTTTCTGAGCCTGTTCGCACTGGGCATGCTCACGCTCACGCGGTTGCTGCGGCGGCCCACGGCCGGGCGGGCGCTGCTGCACGCATTGGCCACGGCCGCGGCCATTGATGTGCGCACCATGGGCGTGCTGCTGCCGCTGCTTACGCTGGGGTTTGGCGCGTTGGAAATGGGGTGCCGGCCGGGCCGGCTATGGGCGTTTGCGAGGGCGGCGGCGTTGTATTTGCCCGTGGCGGCGGGGCTGGTGGTGCTGGGCTGGCCGTATTTGTGGGAAAGTCCGGTGGGCCATTTCCTGGCGGCGCTGCGCAGCTTTGGGCACTACAGCAAGCCGCTGGAAGTGTTTTACCTGGGGCGCTTTGTGTCGGTTCAAGCCCTGGCGTGGCATTATGCGCCGGTGTGGCTGCTCATTACCACGCCGCTGCCCTACGTGGCGCTATTTGGCGCGGGGCTGGTGGCGCTGGGGCGGGCCGCGTGGCAAATGGGGCTGAGCCGCTGGCTGCGGCGCACCACCGCCCGGCGCGACTTGCTGGTACTGGCGTGGTTTTTCGGGCCACTGCTGGGGGTAATGTTGCTGCATTCGGCCATTTATGACGGGTGGCGGCATCTGTATTTCGTGTACCCGGCCTTTGTGCTGATTGCCGGGCAGGGCCTGCGGGCCGTGTGGCGGGCCTGGCGCAGGTGGCGCAGCCCGGCAGCCCCCTGGCCAACGGGTGCGCGGAGCGCGGGCGTGGTGCTGGCGCTGGTGGCCCTGGGCACGGTGCAGGTGGCCTGGCGCATAGCGGCCGGGCACCCGTTTCAGTACGCTTATTTTAGCTTTTTGCCCGGAAAAACCATTGAGCAAAACTTCGAGCGCGACTATTGGGGCCTCTCCGTGAAGCAGGGGTTGCAATGGCTGCTGGCCCACGACCCGCGCCCCGTGCTGACGGTGGTAATGGATGAGCGCACAGCCGTTACGCTGCTCATCAACCAAAAAATGCTGCCCCCTGCCGACCGGGCCCGCCTGCGCATTGTGCCGCCCGCCGAAGCGGAATATTATTTTACCATTTACCGCTGGCACCCACGGCCGTATCCGGCCAGTATGGGGCGGCCGGTGCACACCATCCGGGTGGGCGGGGCCGCCATTCTCACGGTGCTGCGCCGGCCCTGAGCGGCCGGCGGGGTGTTTCTTTGCAGCCTTACCGGGCCTTTTTCGACCTTTTTTGTTGGAAGGCTTCGCTCTCCACTCCTTGCCTATGCCGCTGCTTGAAGTTACGAATGCCCGCCTGGCGCGGCAGTTTATTGAGTTGCCGGCCCGCCTGCACCGGGCGGTGCCCAACTACATCGGCCCGCTCGAAAACGAGGTGGAGGCCGTGTTCGACCCCGCCAAAAACGCCAAATTTGCCAACGGCGAAGCCGTTCGCTGGGTGCTGACCGATGCCACGGGCACGGCGATTGGCCGGGTGGCGGCTTTCCTCAACCGCGACGCGGTGGACGTGCAGAACGCCGACCTGCCCACCGGCGGCCTGGGCTTTTTTGAGTGCATCGACGACCCGGCGGCGGCCACGGCGCTCTTCGACGCGGGCCGGCAGTGGCTGGCGGCCCGCGGCATGGCGGCGATGGACGGCCCCATCAACTTCGGCGAGCGCGACCGGTTCTGGGGCTTGCTCATCGACGGGTTCGACCGCGAGCCCAACTACGGCATGTTCTGGCACCCGCCGTATTACCGGGCGCTGTTCGAGCAGTACGGGTTTCAGCTGTATTTCAAGCAGTACACCTGCTACCGCACCACGGCCGCGCCGCTGCACGCCAGCTTTGCGAAGCGCACCGTGGAGCACGCCGCCGAATTCCGCTTTGCCCACGCCCGCAAGCAGGACGCCGAGAAGCTGGCCCACGATTTTCACCACGTGTATAACCTGGCTTGGGCCCGGCACTCGGGCGTGAAGCCGATGACGGTGGAGCAGGCCCGCAACCTGGTGCGCGAGATGAAACCGGTGCTCGACGAGCGCCTGCTCTGGTTTGCCTACCGCGGCGACGAGCCGGTGGCCTTTTTCATCAGCCTGCCCGAGCTGAACCAGATTTTCAAGCACGTGGGCCGGCGGCTGAACCTGTGGGGCAAGCTGCGCTTTTTGTGGGGGCAGCGGCGCTTCATGCGGCGGCCCGACAAGCGGATGTTCGGCATCATCTACGGCGTGGTGCCCGACTACCAGGGCAAGGGCGTGGACGCGGCCATGCTCGTGTATGCCCGCCAGGCCTTCCTCGACGCGGGCTACGCCGACCTGGAAATGAACTGGATTGGCGACTTCAACCCCCGCATGCTGGTCACGACGCGCTCCATCGGGGCCACCATCGTGAAAACCCACGCCACGTACCGGCACTTGTTCGACCGGGCGCGGCCGTTCGAGCGGATGCCGATTATCAGGTGAGGCGGAACCTCACCCCCCGGCCCCCTCTCCTGCGGAGAGGGGGAGCCTAACGACTTCAACTAAGCTGATGTTAGGAGCATGGCCGGTGTCCCCTCTCCGCAGGAGAGGGGGTCAGGGGGTGAGGTTGACGTTAGAACGGGTACCCGATGGCCAGATTGAACCGGCCCGAGGTGCTGTCGGGCTTGCCGTACGGGGCACGGAGCGGGAAGGCCAAGTCGAAGCGGATGACGAAGAACTGCACGTCAACGCGCAGGCCTACGCCGGCCCCCACGGCCAGTTCCTTCAGGAAGGTGCTGGCGCTGAACTGGCCGAACCGGCCATCGGGCTGGCCTTTGGCATCCGCGCCGGGGCGGCCGGGGTCGGGGTTGACCAGCCAGATGTTGCCGGCGTCCAGAAATACGGCCCCTTTGAGGTAGGGCACCAAATCCTGGCGGTATTCGACGTTGCCTTCCAGGCGGATGTCGCCCACCTGGTCGTAGAATCTGTTGAGGTCCTGGGTTTCGGTTTGGGGGCGGTAGGTGCCGGGGCCGATGCCCCGCGCGGCGAAAGCGCGCACGCTGTTGGGCCCGCCGATGCCGTATTGCTTGGGGTAGGGCAGCACGTCGGAATTCCCGTAGGGCCGGCCCACGCCGGCTTGCAGGCGGGCCACGATGCGGTTGCCGGAGGCCGGGTTCTGGCTGATGCGGTAGTACTCGCGCAGCTCCAAATCGAGCTTCAAATACTGGCTGTATTCCTGGCCGCCGATGGTGTGCTTGCCGTTGGCGTCGGTGGCGCCGCCGATGGAAGTGACGATGCCCTGGGCCAGGTTGCCGCTGCCTTCAATCTGGCCGCTGAAATAAATCTGCTGGCGGCGCTGCTCCAGCACCTGCTGGTTGAAGGTGTAGCGGTACGAGCTGGCCAGGATGAACTGCTGCTGGAAGGCGCTGCGCAGAAAGCTTTTTGCCGGGCTGTTCAGGAGTTCCGTAAACACTTGGGTGGGCACAAACCGGACGTAGGTCACGTCGATGGGCCGGATTTCCTGCTCGTTGGTAATCTTGGTTTTGAAGGTGTAGCCGTAGTTCAGGTTGAAGAAGTCCTGGGTGAAGTACTTGGCGCGGGTAACGGCCCGCACGCCGATGCCGAGCGTGGTGCGCGGCTGGAAATCGGAGTTCGGCAGGCCGGGGTCGAGCAGCGGCAGCTTGGGCACCACCAGGCGCGGAATGAGCAGCTGCGCGTTCACGCCCAGCTCGGAGCTGGTGAGGCCCAGGCCGCCCTCGCCGTTGCCGCTCTGGGTTTCGGTCGAGGCCACGGCGTTCAGCAGCAGCTGCTCGCCGCCGCGCAGGGCCGAGCGGTTGCGGAACGAGACGTTGAGGCCCGGCCCGGTGAAGCCGTTGCTTTTTTGCACCAGCTGCAAGTCGGCCCGCAGGCTGTTCTTTTTGAGCTGGGTCATCAGCACGTCGGCGTCGAGGCGGGCGCGGCCGGCCGAGTCGCCGGCCGCCGCCGGCGCCAGGCGGATTTCCACGAACTTAAACGTGTTCAAGCTCATCAGGCGGCTGATGGTCTGGTCGCGGCGGCGGCGGCGGTACAGGCTGTCGGGGTTCAGGAAGGTGGCGTTGGCAATGGCCTTGGCCTTGAACACTTTCTCGTCGGGAAAGTACTGGTACTTGCGGTAGAGCACCGGCGGGCGCGTGGTGGTGTCGGTCAGCACGTAGTTCGTGTTCAGCTTCACCTGGTCGAGCCAGTAGGGGCGGGCGGCTTTGGCGGGCGTGGTGGGCTTCACGCGCAGGTACACGTTCACTTTGTCGTGCAGCGTGCTGTCGACCTGGAACAGCAGGTAATCGGGGGCGAAGTAGAAATACCCCTCGTTTTTGAGCACGTTGTCGATGCGCACGCGCTCGGCGGTGAGGGCGTTCAGGTTGTAGGCGTCGCCCACTTTGAGCAGCGTGCCGGGCTGGGCGGCGCGCACGGCGGCGTTCACCACGGTGTCGCTTTCGGGGAAGTGGATTTCCTTGATGGTGTACACCTTGCCCACCGTGGCCGTGTAGTCGACCTGCGCGGTTTTGGCCTGGGTTTTCACCTCGTGGCCCACGGTGCCCTTGAAAAAGCCGTTGTTGTAGAGCCGGTTGGTGATGAGGCCTTCGGTGGCGCTGATTTTCACGTCCTTCAGCAGCACCGGCCCCTCGCCAAGCTTGGTGGCCAGGAACTTGCCCAGGCCTTTTTTCTTGCCTACGCCCAGGTGCCAGAAGTACAGCTTGGGCCGCTGGCCCAAGATGGAGCCGTTGGGCTTGGGCGCAATCACCGAGGCCAGCTCGGCTTGCAGCGCCGCCTGGTTCTTTATTTTCTCGGGGGTTTTGATGATGACCTTGCTGCCGGTGTACAGCTTCTGGCCTTCGGGAATGTAGCGCAGGCCCGAGCAGGCCGATAAGAGAATGAGGAATGAGGAATGAAGAATGAGGAATTGCTTTTTTAGCAACGGCCTGATTCTCACTCCTGATTGGTAGTTAATCATATTAAATTCTTCATTCCTCATTCTTCATTCCTAATTAAGCGCAGCGCTAGCGAAGCGTATCAGCGCGCGCGGTGGGCTGGTTCTGTACCGAGTCTTTTTCGGCCTTTTTGTCCACCTTTTCCTGCTTGCGGTTCACTTTCCGTTCGGCTTTGATGTCTTTCGGGACTTTCGAAAACAGTTCGCTCAGGTCCTTGTAGTCGCGCTGGAACACCAGGGCCGCGCCGGTGCGAATGAGGGGCCCGTCGATGTCCTCGTAGCTGTTTTGGCGGAACAGGCGCACCCGCAGGCGGCCGTCGGCCAGCACGGTGTATTCCAGGCTCACGTCGCCGGCCAGGTTGCTGGGGCTGTTCTGGCCTTGGGTGGTCTGGCTGCCGGTGTTGCCGCTCAGGGCAATGTCGGTGCCCACGCGCACGGTGAGGCGGTTGTTGAGCAGCTGCCGGCGCACGGCCACGTTCAGGTCGGTGCGGCTGCCCTGGCTGCCGTTGGTGCCGTAGCTGGCCTGGTTGGTTACGCCCAGGTCGAGGCCCAGGCCCGAGAGGTACTTGCCGGTGAGGCTGTTGAGCTGGTCGGTGAGCACGGCGCTGGCGCTGCCGCGCAGCTGCGACGCCACCAGGCCCTCGCCGCTGCTGGTCTGGAAGGGATTCTGGGCCACAAATCGGCCCAAAATCAGCAGGGAAAATACCTGCTTGCTCAGCTCCGAGGTTTGGTTGGGCTGGCGCAGTTGGGCCAGCTTGGCCTCCACCTGCCCGCTGAGCGCGCCGCGCTGGTTTTCGGGCAGCGTGATGTCGAAGCCGATGGTAGGCTTGCTCAGCTGGTCGGTGACGTTGAGCAGCACATTGAACGGCAGGCGGTTGCGCGACACCGTGGCGCTGGTCAAGTCGTCGGTGCCCTGGCCGGCCAGCAGCTCGGCGGGCGCGGCCTGCACCTTGTAAATGGCCGTGATGTTGAGCGCGGCGTTGTACGGGTCGCCGTCCCAGGTAATGGTCGACCCCCGGCGGATGATAAAATCCCGCTGGGCCAGGTTGTAGAGCGACATGTGGTACTGCCCGCGGGCCACTTCCAGGCGCCCGCTCAACGTGATGGTGCCGTCGGGCGCGATGTTGGTGTTGAGCGTGCCGGCGGCCCGCACGCGCAGGTTGTCGCCGCTCACCGGGTCGATGACGATGGTGAACGGCGTGCGGTCGGTTATCGTCACCACGGCCGTTACGTCGTAGCCGGTGGCGGCCAGCTTGGCGGTGTCCACGGCCACTTTGCGGGCCAGCATGGTGTCGAGCGGGGCGCTTTTGTCCACAAATTCCACGATGCCCTCGCGCTCCACCGTGGTGGGCGTGGCGCTCGGCGACTCCAGCGTGAGGTTCGAGCCCTCCACCACCGTCACGTTGGTGTTCACTTTGATGAGCGAAACCGGCCCGGTCAGGCGGGTATCCGAGTCGAGCACCAGCCGGCCGTAGTACAGCGGGTTGTTTTCGCGGGTGTTGCGCACGGCCATAAAATGGTTGGTCGTGGCCCGCATGTCGAACGAATAATTAATGAAATCCCTGGTCAGCAAATACCCGTTCACCACCGCCTTGTTCGAGGCCGAATCGAGCACCGTGAAGTTGTTGAAAGCAATGCCGCGGTCGTCGAACGTGAGCGCCTGGTTGGGCAGCCGGAAGGGCGAGCCCAGCTGCGGCACCACGAACCCGGCGTCGTCGGAGGTGTTGAGCGTGCCGCGCACCACCGGCGCGGCGGGCGCGCCCGTCACGGTCAGCTGCCCGCGCACGTAGCCGCTGGCGTTGCGCACCTGGCCCACCGAAAACGGCTCGATGAGCTTCAGGTTGAGGCGGTTGGCATCGAGCGTGAGGTTGAGCGGCGCGGCGCTGGTGGCGAGGTAGGTGCCGTGCACCCGCACGTCGTTGCCGCTGCCGCCCACCGTGCCGGTGGCGCCGCCGGTCAGGCGGGCGTCCACGTCGTAGCGGCCGGCGCGGGGGTTGGTGGCGTTGAAGGCGATGTCGCCCAGCAGGGCTTTCTGGAACACCAGGTTTTTCACCGTGGCATCGGCCGTGAAGGCCTGGTTTTTCTGGCCCAGGTTGTCGATGCGGGCCGTGCCGTTCAGCGTGCCGGCCACCAGTGAATCCTGCTGCTGCACGATGCGCGCCAGCTCGGCCAGCTCGAAGTTGGTGAACGTGACGCCCAGCGGCGAAGTGGAAACGCGCGGGTTCTGGCTTTGCAGGGCCAGCGTGCTGCGGCCGTTGGTCAGGTTGAGGCCGTCGGCCACCACCGCGCCGCTGGGGTAGTAGCGCACGAAGTTTTTGGCCCCGGCCGACCAGTTTTCGTAGTTAATCACCTGCTCCGGCGCGGCTTCAAACTGGTACACGCTGCCGGTCGTGCGCCGGTTGTTCACGGTTACTTGCTCACTGTTGACTGACACGGTGCCGGCCACCGCCAGCCGCTCCCGATTGGCCGAATCGCCGAGAATGGCCACGCGGGCAAACAGCTTGTTGTTCGCCACGTTGCCGATGATGCTCGGGCGGCGCAGCTTCAGCGTGGTGTCCTGGGCGGCCTGGGCCAGGCGCAGGCCGTAGTCGAGCTTGCTGGCATCCGAGCCCACGGTCAGGCGCAGCGAATCGAGCCGGTAGTTATTATACCGAATGATGGGAATGCTGGCGGTGGCCGTGAGGCGCGCGGCCTGCCGCGAGTAGTCGCCGGCCAGCGTGAACGGCGAAATCTGCTTGAGGCCGGGCACCAGTTTAGTAGCCAACTTCGGGTCCTTCAGTTGCAGCGAGTAGGTGAAGTGCCGGTCGGCCGCGTTGGCCACGTACTTCACGCCGGGCACGTCGAAGTAGCGGTCGAGGTGCTGTTGCAGCTCCGTGGCGATGTCGCCCAGGTGCACGTTGCCGTCGAGGCTGGCGCTGGCAATGTCCGAGGTAATAACGGCCAGCGTGCGGGCGGCCGTCTGCACGATGCGGCCGTTGAGCGAGTCGAGGGCAAACGGCTGGTTGTCACGTACAATCACCACGTGCCGCCCGCTAAACGTGCCGTTGAGCGAGTTCAAATCCGCGCCGCGCAGGTTGGCCACCAGGTTGCCTTGCACCCGCAGGTCGCCGCCGGTATAAAAGCCCAGCGCCGTGAGGTTGGCCCCGCGCAGGTTCAGCGAAGTCACTTCATAAGTGGGGTTGCGGGCGTCGCGCAGGTTCACCACGGCCTGCAAGTCCAGGTTCAGGTTCGGGTCGTTTTTGCTGCTGGCGTTGATGACGTAGCGGTTGTGGTCGAGGTCCACCGTCGCCGCCACGCCGTGGTAGGTATAGCCGTTGTAGCGGGCGCTTTGCACGGTGGTCTGCACCCGGCCCACCAGCGTGGCCGGGTCTTTCAAATCGCCGGTCGCGTTGATGCGGCCCGTGGCCGTGACGCGCCCCAGCTGCGGGTTTTTCAGCAATTTGCCAAAGTCGAACCCGCCCACCGCAAAGGTGCCCAGCAGCGGCTGCCGGCCATTGGCCTGCGCCGCCCCCAGCTTGCCGCTAAACGCGAGGTCGCCGTAGGTCGAGCGCAGCTTCAGGTTGGTGTCGAAGGCCAGCGTGGTAGGCCGGCCCCGAAACGTGCCGCTCAGCGCCAGCGTGGGCGGAATGCTGACGGTGTTCGGAATGCTGCCCTTGGGCGCCAGACTCAGAATATCGGCCCGCGAAGTGCTGAACTGCTGAATGTCGAGGTCGGCGTACAGCCGCGAATCCACGTTGGGCAGGCCCTGAATCCGGCCGCGCCGCGCCTTCAAAATCGTGTTGCGCAGCCCCACAAACTCCAGGTTGCGCACCGTGAAATCGCCCACGCGGCCCGCAATCTGCCCGTTCAGCAGCACCGACTGGTTGGTGCCGGTATTAAACGGCGAGGTGCCCGCCAGTTGCGGCGCCAGGTACAGAATGTCGCGGAAGCCCAGCCGCACGTTGCGCAAATCGCCCTCAATCTTCAGGTTGGGCAACTTTTTCATATCGCCCAGCGTCGCCAGGCTTTCGTAGCCAATGGCCAGCGTGCGCCGGATGCGGGTGTGCGGCGTAATCAAATCGAGGCTGTCGAGCCGAATCTGCACCGAATCATACACCACGTTGGCCTTCCACGAGTCGACCCGAAAACCGCTCTGTTCCCGGCCGGCCAGGTTGTCGACCCTGGCCGTGGTCCGGTTTTCGGAGTAGCTCAAATCGTGCGTGTTCAGCACGAGGTCGCTGAAATGCAGGTGGTTGTAGTCGAGCGCCGGCAAGCGGGTGCGCTGCCTGGGCTGGTTGAAATTATCAAACTGCACGTCCAGCTTGCTGATGTCGGACGCGCCCAGGGTCACGCGCCAGGCCAGGGGCTGGCCGGCGGCTTTGGCCTTGTCGGCGGCCTCGTCGAGCTTGCGCACGGCTTCGGCGGGGTTCACCACGCGCTGCGCCACGGGCACGGCCTGGTTTTGGGCGTAGGCGAAAGTGGTGTTTTTGAGGGTGAGCCTGGTCAGGTCGACGCGCTCCTTTCGCAGGTCGATATTTTTGGCCGTAATGTCGGCCAGGCCGATGTTGGTGCTGATAAACTGCGCCGCCGGGTCGTTCTTATACGCAAAGCTCACCTGGTCGAGCGTGGCTTGGTTCAGCCCAAACTGCACGGTGAGCGGCGCGGTAGGCGCGGGGTTATCCACTTCCGGCGCCGTTTTGGTTTGCACGATGCGAATGGCGGCGCGGTGCAAAGCCGCTTTATCCACCTTGTAGATGGACTTATCCACATCCACCTCGTCCATGTTGGCCGTGAATTCCCCGATTTTGGCCCGAATATCGGAGCCGGTTACCTGGTCGTTCTGCGTGAAATAGATGTTCGTGAGCCGCGCCTTGCCGATGTCGTACTTCAGGGCCGAGGCCGTGGTGTCCTTCGGCGCGGTGGGGTCGACGAAGGCGTTGATGATGAAGTCGTAGTTATTCACCGAGTCGGGCTCGGTGCGCGTCAGGCGCACGCGGCCGTCGTTCAGCTCGACGTTCGACACGTTGATTTGCTTGTGCAGCAGCGCCCAAATGTCGAGGTCGACCCCCAAATGGCCCACCGAAATCAGGGTATCGCGCTGCTGGTCGGCCAGGTACACGCCGTCGAGGTTGATGGCGTGGCGGAAATCGGTGCGAAACTTGGCGATGCGCACCTCCGTTTTGAGCTTGCCGCGCAGGTAGCTTTCGGCCTTGCCGGCCACAAAATCCTGCCCCGCCGGGAACTGCAGAAACACCACCACCCCGACAACAAGCAGCAGCACCAGGGCCAACAACCCCAGGATTCCGTAAAGGGCACGACGCAGAAAAGTGGACAAGGCAGTAAGGAGTAAGCAGCAAACAACGCGGGACGCGGTTTCCAAACGCAAAACAAACGACTGGGGTTGGAAACGGGACGCAGCGCTTAATGAGGAATGAGGAATGAGGAATGAAGAATTGTCCTTGCGAGGCCGGAGGCCGTGGCAATCTGTCCTGGCAACGCGGCAAACCTTCTAGTGTGAGAAGCCCTGACCCTGCTCAGAAAAGAGGCTTTTTCCGGTCCCAGAAAGGGCGTATCACAATTCAGGGCTGCTCGCTGAGAACAGGACGGATTGCCACGGCCTCCGGCCTCGCAAGGACAATTCTTCATTCCTCATTCCTCATTCCTCATTAAGCGCTTAAGCGCAGCGTTATCTTGCGCCCCCTAAACCCCTGTTGCTTCCGCATGATAGTACGTTTTTCCCTTCCTTATCGCACCGCGTACGGCCAGCGCCTGGCCGTGTGCGGCTCCCATTCCGACCTGGGAAACTGGCAGCTGGCGGCCGCGGCCGCCATGTACTACGACGACACCACCGGCTGCTGGAGCCACGAGCTAACCCTGGCCGATACGGCCGGCGAGCTGACGTATAAGTACATCCTGCTCGACGCCAACAACGGCGGCGAGCACTGGGAATTCGGCCCCAACCGCGCCATTGCCTACGACGCCGCCCGCGCCCAGCACCTGCACCTGGCCGACTACTGGCGCGCCCCCGCCCAGCCCGAAAACGAGCTGCTGACCGCCGCCTTCACCAAAGCCCTGTTCCGCCGCCCCGCCGCCCACAGCCCGGCCGCGCCCGCCGCGCCCAAAGCCCCAAAGGCCAAAGCCGGCGCCGCCAAAGCCGCCAAAGCCGCCGCCCCGCCGCCAACCCCGCCGCCCGCCGCTGGCGAAACCCTTTTTCGCCTCGTGGCCCCCCGCGTGGCGCCGCAGCAGGGCCTGTGCATCCTCGGCTCCGACCCGGCCCTGGGCGCCTGGGACAACACCAAGGCCCTGGTGTTGTCCGATGCCGACTACCCAACCTGGACCGGCACCGTCACGCTCGCCAACCCCACCGAGGACTGCCGCTACAAATACGCCATCTGGGACGCCACCGCCGGCCACGCGCTGGCCATGGAAGGCGGCGAAAACCGCGTCGTGCCCGCCACCACGGTCCGCACTGCCGCCCGCGTCTTCAACGACGAAGGCTACCGCTACCCCGACGCCTGGCGCGGGGCCGGCGTGGCGCTGCCCGTCTTCGCCCTGCGCAGCGAAAGCGGCCTCGGCGTGGGCGAGTTCGCCGACCTGACACTGCTCACCGACTGGGCCGTGCAAACCGGCCTGCAGCTGGTGCAGATTCTGCCCATCAACGACACCACCGCCACCCACACCTGGCACGACTCGTACCCCTACGCCGCCATCTCGGTGTTTGCGCTGCACCCGCAATTCATTCACCTCGAAGGCATTGCGGCCCTCAAAGACCAGAAAGCCGCCCAGGAGCTGGCCGCGCTCAAAGCCGCGTTCAACGCCAAGGATTTCGTCGACTACGAGCCCGTGATGAACGCCAAGTGGAAGTTCCTCAAGCTGCTTTATCAGCAAGAGAAAAAGGCCTTTCTGGCCGATGCCGACTACCACGCGTTCTTCGCCAGCCAGGCCGATTGGCTGGTGCCCTACGCCGCCTTTTCGGCCCTGCGCGACCGGTTCCACACCGCCGATTTCCAGCAGTGGCCCGCCGGGTTCCGCGCCCCGCAGCGGTTGGACGAGCTCACCGCCGAAACCGCGCCCGACTACGACGACTTCGGCCTGTTTTTCTTCGTCCAGTTCCACCTCGATAAGCAGCTGCGCGCCGCCGTCGCCTACGCCCGCCGCCGGGGCGTGGTGCTGAAGGGCGACCTGCCCATCGGCATCTACCGCCACTCGGTCGACGCCTGGACCCGGCCCGAGCTCTACCACATGGACCGCCAGGCCGGCGCCCCGCCCGACGATTTTTCCACCACCGGCCAGAACTGGCGCTTCCCCACCTACAACTGGGCGCGCATGGCCGAAGACGGCTACCAGTGGTGGAAACAGCGCATGGGCCACCTCAGCCGCTATTTCGACACCCTGCGCATCGACCACATCCTGGGCTTCTTCCGCATCTGGGAAATGCCCATCGAGTCGGTCGAAGGCCTGCTGGGCCACTTCGCGCCGGCCCTGCCGCTGCACCGCCACGACATCGAGCGCCGCCTCGGCTGGTTCGATTACGGCCGCCTTTGCGAGCCCTACATCCGCTGGCACATGCTCCAGGACATCTTCCAGGGCGAGGCCCAGGCCGTGTTCGACGAGTACCTGGCCGATGCCGGCCACGGCCGCCTTCGCCTCAAAGCGCCCGTCAACAACCAGCGCAAGCTTGAAGCCTACATCGCCCAGAAGCTCGCCGCCTACCCCGAGCACGCCGAGTACTTTGCCTGGCTGAAAACCGGCCTTTTCCGGTTGGTAAACGAGGTGCTGTTCGTGCCCGCCGGCGACGATTTCTACCACCCGCGCATCACCCTCAACAAAAGCTATTCGTTCCGCGAGCTCGACTCCGACGACGACCGCCGCCGCCTCTACGACGACATTTACGTCGACTTTTTCTTCCGCCGCCACGAAGAGTTCTGGCGCCAGCAGGGCCTCGTCAAGCTGCCGCCCGTGCGCTACGCCACCGACATGCTCATCTGCGGCGAAGACCTGGGCATGGTGCCCGCCTCCGTGCCCGGCGTCATGAAGCAGCTCGGCATCCTGGGCCTCAACGTGCAGCGCATGCCCTCCAACCCCGCCACCGAATTCAGCCACCCCAACGACGCGGCCTACCTGAGCGTCGTCACGCCCAGCAGCCACGACACCAGCACCATCCGCGGCTGGTGGGAAGAAGACCGCGTGCGCACCCAGCGCTTCTTCGAAACCATGCTCGGCCACTGGCGCGAGGTGGCCCCGTTCTACTGCGAGCCCTGGGTCGTGCGCGAAATCGTCGTCCAGCACCTGCATTCCCCCGCCATGTGGGCCATTTTTCCGCTCCAGGACCTGCTCGGCATGGACCGCCACCTGCGCCGCACCAACCCGCACGACGAGCAAATCAACGTGCCCGGCAACCCCACCCACTTCTGGAAATACCGCCTGCACCTGCCCCTCGAAGAGCTGGTCGACGCCGTCGGCTTCAACGAGCCCTTGCGGGCCCTGGTGCAAGCCAGCGGCCGCTAAGCGCCTCACCAATAGGCCGTACATCATGCTCATCTGGCGTCCGCGCAACGCAGCATCTTATCCCCACCGAACGAATCGTTGCGGCGTGATAGAATGCTTCCTTAGGGACGCCAGATGAGCACGACAAACGGTTCGGGCGGCATGGTCAGGCAGCCGCCAGGCCAGCCGGAAATTACTTGCCGTCAGAAGCTATTTCAATATAAAGTATATTGTATTTTAACAATACGCGAAAAAATCCGAAAAACATATTTAAAATCAATTAATTAAGTCAATTGAGGAGCAGCTTATAAATAGCTTTAGGAGCAATTAAGGCCTCCCAAATACGAACCACTTAATTTTTGAATTAGCCCAGCTGTAGCCCGCCACAAGCACCAGCAGCGAGCCCGCCCACGCCTTGCTCCGGCTATACACCTGGCGCCGCCCGCACCGCTCTGCCGCCTGGCCCAGGCCACAACCCAGCCGTCGTCGCCCCTTCAGGCCTCCACAAAAAAATAAATCTACAACGCTGATTCCCAACAAAAAGCTCTCCCGCCCAGGAGGGCTTTTTGGGCTTCAGGCGCAACTTGCTTTTCCATTTCAGCGCCCGGAGCTCAGCCGCAACGAGCGGCATGTGCAGCGCTGCTCCTCCGCGGTGAGCCTGCCGACGCCTTGGTTCCGAAACCGCTTATCCTGGCCGGAACACCGGCGCTAGATACGCGACGGAAGCGGACCTTCCTCATTATGCCAGGTACGGAGCCCTCGCTTCTAGCGATGAGCTTAACTACTAAATAGCCTGTAAACCAGCCATTAAATTATTTATTGTTGGGCTATGTTTAATTCATTAATTAATTGCATTAAACAAGGTAATACTTCGGATTACGATTAGCAAAAACGTGGAATAACTGGTATTAAACTAGCTAATTTGATTTAATATGTAAATCTAAACTTGAAATATTCAATGTTTTAATTAAATAGGTTGAAATTAACTGTAACAATATTAATAATGGATGTAATTTTGAACCCAATTTATATTGGGGGCGGCAGCCGCTATTCAAGTAATTTAAATATTAATCAATCTCTGAACTTCGAAATCCAAAGAAGTAAAAATATAGTATGTTTAAATAGTGAAGATTTAATAAGAAAAAGTGGTGGTGGTCTATTGAAGAGTGACGTCGTAAATTAGGGCATGGTTTATACGCA
>CAXTCS010000088.1:0-15275 GCA_964242365.1 uncultured Hymenobacter sp.
GTGAAAGCAATGGTGGCGCTTGCCCCGCACCGGGAAGCGCAGCAGCACCGACAGCAGCCCTGACCAAACCCCGTACGTGTTGCGCGTGGCCGCGCCGTAGGCCACGTCCGACGAGCCGCAGCGGGGGCAGCGCGGCGCCACCGGGTCGGGGGCATCGGCGGCGAACGAGGCCTCGTCGGGGCCAGTAGCCGGGGGCACCGGCACCGTGCGCAGCAGGGCCAGGGCCGCCGCCGCGTCGCGCTGGCGCACGTGCAGCCGCACGCCGCCCGTGATGGGGCTGTAAAGCGGCATGAGCCCCACCAAATGCTCGTTGCTGAGGAAGCACGGAATGCCCGCCGCTTCGAGTCGGGTGCGGGCCAGGTTGGCCGCCATCGGCTCGTAGTACGATTCGAGGAACACGACGGAATCGGGGGCGCTCATGCCGCGGTGGATTAGGATGCGAGAAGGCCGTTGGCTACCGGGCCGGCTGCGGCTGCTTGGTCGCCTGCTTCAAGCCCTGGGCGGTGTGGCCGGCCTGCAACGCCACGAATTCGGCCTGCCGGGCCCGGATGCGCAGCTCGTCGCGGGCCGGCAAGTCCATGCGAATCTGTTTCACCTGGTCGTTGAGGCGCGCGTACACGGCGCGGGCGTAGTCCCAGTCGCGGTCGGTCCAGGCGGCGCGCTGGCTGCGGGCCGCGCGCACGAGCTGCGCGTACGCGTTGGGCAGGTCGGCGGGCGTGAGGCTGTGCAGCTGGCCCGAGTAAGGGCCCATCAACCGGTTTTCCATCGCGATTTCCTGGCGCGGGTCGAGGGGCTGGGCGCGGCGGGCGCGGTTGGTGGCGTCGTAGCGCGCCGTGGCCTTGCCCACGTGGGCCAGCGTGTGGGCAGCGGTGCGGGCCAGCGTGTCGAGCTCGCGCGCGCCTTCGCGGGCCACTTTTTCCCGCTCGCGGGGCGTCGAGTCGCAGCCCGCCAGCAGCAAGGCCGCCACCAGCAGGCCCGAAAAAGAACCCCGTGCCGCCCCCAATTTCCCGGACTTTCGTGTCATACTGTGGTGCAATGAAAATAGCAAGTAGCCCCCTTCTACGGCTGGGCCAGCCGAAAGGTAAGCGTCAGCTCATATTCTACGGGCACGGCCTTCGAGCCCAGCTTGGCCGGCACCCACTCGTTGGGAATGGTGCGCGCCACGCGCAGGGCTTCCTGGTCGCAGCCGCCGCCGATGCTGCTCAGCACCCGGTGGCCGCTGGCCCGCCCCAGCGTGTCGATGGCAAACCCAATGGTAACCGGCCCCTGAATGTTGCGCTCCTGCGCCGCCTGCGGGTACTGAACCTGAGTCGTATACGCCGCCAACGCCGCGTCGCCGCCGATAAACAGCGGCGGCCGGTCCACCGGGCGGCGCTTCCACTGGCCGGGCGTTATCTCGGTGCTGTACGTCACATCGCCCGCGGGCCGGTAGTAGAGCAAAGTGTTGGTCGAGTGGTCGTAGCGCTGCACCAGCACCATTTCTTTCGAAGCCGTGATGCCGTAGTACTCCCACGGGCCCACCTTGGTGCGGTGGTCGAGCAGGCCGCTTTCCCATTTGGTGGTGTGCATTTTTTGGGCGCTGGCGGTATCGGCCAGTAATAGCAAAAACAGAAGCAGCCCCAGGGTGTGAATAGAACTTTTCATGGTAAGACAAAGCGTAGAAAGCAGAAAATCCGCTATTTATTGACCCCCAAACGTTTGGGGTAGGCAATATAGTGAAATGTTCTATTTCTCTCAAAATCCTTGGTGTAGCGTGCCGCTTCCGTTTAGTAGCTTACGCCAAATGAACCGCCGTTGCTACGGGCGCGGTCAGTACGGCCAAACTACTGATAGACGGAACGATATCCGTGAATTCCACTGGTGCGTGACCGATTACCGCCTGATTCCTGCTGGAAGCGGCAATACACCAAACTGGTTCGGTTCCTACCACAGCGTCCTGGTAATGTCCTGCAGCGGCTGCTAAGAAGTGACTTTGCACGGAGCGCATACTGGTTTCCGGCTGGTCGTAGCAGGCCGCGCCGCTGGCAGTTAGGCAGAATACGCTTAGATGAGCTATGAAAAGTTATAATGAATACGATTTAATAAGCAGTCGCTCAATTGGGCTGCCCCTACCAATTCTAACTCGAAGCTTCTCATAAAAATCACATCAACTCCTGCGAATTACTGGCCACAAAACGGTGATGGTTCGAGGCGCCGCGTGGCGCTTGCGGCGGTAGCGGAGCAGAGAAGACTAGAAATATCCATCAGGCCGTCCTCGCAAATATGCCACCGAACTAGAATATAGGGAGATAAACAAAGCTCTATGTAACACCCGGTAATTGGCTCTGACAGGTAAAAAAACGGCCGGTCCTAAAGCCGCATTGGCTGGGTGAATTCGAGCGTTAATCGAAAAATACAACCGCTCCGCTACCCCTTAAGGTAAATTTGTGACGCTGATTTAGCTTCTGCTTTAGTGCTACGTCTTCTTTAAATATCAATAAAATACTTTCAAACCACCCTGCATGAAAACTTGCTTACTCTTTTTGCTCTCTCTGGTGGCCTTTGTGCCACTAGGAGCCCAGGCGCAGAAAGTCCCATTACGACCATTTGCCCCTTCGGCGGCCAACCGCCTGCCGGGAGCCCGCGCGCGGGTAGCCCCCGCCCAACTGTCGAAGGCATATGGCATTACCGCCGGTGCCTGCGGCGTTCAAACCAAGCTGGACTTCGCGCAACGTCCGCTGAATGAGGACTGGAAAAACCACGTTCCCATCGTCGTGGGCGCTGCGCCGCGCACCACCACCATCGAAACGGCGGGCACCTACACGGCTCCGGCCGGCACCCGGCTGCAAGTAGGCGACCCGACCAACCAGCTGATTGGGCAGCCGCTCAGCTGGGACACGGATTATCCTGCGGGCACATCGGCCACCACCTACATTACCTGGTCGTTTAGCCGGCCGGTTGAGAACTTTACGATTGAGATTCAGGATATTGACCTCGGCACTGTGGGCACGGTAGGCAGCGACTTCCAGGACGCCGTGACGTTTGATTCTTACACCGGCGACAACACCCTGCTCGACTTGTCGAACCCGGCCGATGCCACGGTTGCACTCGACGCGAACTACGATTCGCGCACCAACAACACCATCTACGGCATTCGCAACAACCCGAACCTGACCAACAACGGCCTGGTGCGCATCACGTTCAACAAGCCGATTCTGAAGTTTACCATCAAGTACCAGAACACCGAGACCCAAAATACCGACCCTGGCATTCAGGCCATTGGCATCAACTACATGGCGTGGTGCACGCAGGCGGACATTGCCGTGGCCATGACCGGCCCCAACCACGCGCAGCCCGGCGCCACCGCCAGCTACACCGTCACCACCAGCAACATCGGGGATTTTGACGGCCAGAACGTGCAGCCGCGCGTGTACCTGGGCCCCGGCCTGCTAAACGTGAGCAGCCCCAGCGGGGGCAGCTACGACACCGGCACGGGCTACTTTACCCTGCCGCTGATTGCGCTGCTGCCCTCGGGTGCCGGCGCCAACAGCGTCAGCACCAGTGTGGTTTCGGCCACCATGCCGTCGACCAGCATCAACGCGGCGGGCAGTGCCACCATGACGACGCAGGACGCCGACGCCAGCAACAACAACGGCTCGCTGGCCAACGCGAAGGTGACCACGGCCGTCAACCAGGCCCCCAACACCGCCGACCGCGCCGCCAGCTTCCAGAACACGGCCAGCTTCACGCCCATTGCCGCGCTGCAGGCCACCGACCCGGAGGGCGATGCCATCCTGAACTATACGCTCGACGCCACCGACCTGAGCGCGCTGGCCGCGCTGGGAAAATTGTACGTAAACAATGCCGGCATCCGCACGGAAATAACCACTACTACCTTCCCTGGCCTGAACCTGACTCCCACCGAGGCCACCCAGCTGGAGTTTGACCCCACGGCGGCTGCCAACGGTTCGGTCGCGCTGCACTACACGGCTACCGACGCGCTGGGCGGCACCGATGCCTCGCCGGCTACCTACACCTTCTCGGTGTCGGGCGCGGCGCCGGCCAACCTGCCCCCCACGGCGCAGGACGTGACCAATGCCGCCGCCATCTCGGTAGCGGCGGCCCAGACCCAAATCAGCGCGTTGCAGGCCACCGACCTCGACGGCACCATCGCCAGCTACCGCATCAGCACGCTGCCGGCTGGCGGTGGGCTGTACTACAATAATTCAGGTACTTACGTGCTGTTTACGGCCGCGATGCTGCAAGGCGGCACCACGCCAGTGACCCTGACGCTTGCCCAGGCGGCGACCCTGAAGTTTGACCCCTCGGGCACGGTGACCGGGCCCGTGAGCTTCACGTTTACGGCCCTCGACAACCAGGGTGCTTTGGATGCCACCCCGGCAACCTTCTCCATCACGATTTCGAACCAGGAGCCGGTCGCCGAAAACATCAGCAATGCCGCGCCTATCGCCAATACGCTGGGGCAAACGACCATCTCCCCGCTGGTAGCCGCCGATGCGGACGGCAGCATTGCCACGTTTCAAATCGTGAGCCTGCCCAGCGACGGCAAGCTGTACTACAACTCGACGGGCACGACTTTTATCGAAATAACCAGCGCCATGCTGCTGGGCCAGGCCAGCCAGCTCAACCTGACCCCGGCCCAGGCCAAGACGTTGAAGTATGCCCCCTCGGGCGCCGTAGACAACACGAACCTGACGTTCACCTACACCGCTACCGACAACAACGGCCTGCGCGATAGCAGCCCGGCCACGTATTCCATCCGGGTCGGCGATACGCCGCCCACGGCCACCGATGTGGTGAACAGTGCCAGCACTTTTGCCAAGACCGACGGCCAGAAAACCATCAGCCCGCTGGCGGGTACCGTTTTTGGTGCCGGCAACACCATCAGCTCGTTTCAGATTGCGAGCCTGCCCACCGACGGCGACTTGTACTACAATTCGGCCGGCACCACCTACACGCTGGTAACCGGTGCGATGCTGTTGGGGCAGGCTGGTCAGCTCAACCTGACCGTTGCCCAGGCCGGCACGTTGAAATTCGACCCCTCCGGTAACTACGCGGGCAACCTGACTTTCACGTTCACCGTGACGGACAACAGCGACCCGACCAAGCTGACCGACCCCACGCCCGCCACCTACACCATCACGGTAACCAACGCCCTGCCCACGGCCAACAACGTAACCAACACGCTGAATACGCCCATCCCGAGCAGCGCCGGCCAGACGACTATTTCGCCGCTGAGCGCCAGCGATACCGACGGCACCATTGCCTACTACACCATTTCGACGCTGCCCACCAAAGGCAAGCTGTACTACAACGAGTCGGGCACCTACATCGAGCTGACTTCGGCCAATATCAGCACGGCGTTTTTGGACCCTACGCAGGCCTCTTCGCTGAAGTATGACCCGCTGGGCACCACCAACGGGACGGATACGTTCACCTTCACGGCCACCGACAACGACGGGGGCGTAGACGCCACGCCGGCTACTTACACGCTGACGGTCGGCAACGTAGTGCCCGTGGCTGTTTCGGGGAACAACGTGAACATTGGCAACTCGTCAGGATATAAACCCCTTGATGTTCCTTCACTGCGCGGCACCGATGTCGATGGTACTATTGTCTCGTTCACGCTTACTGGTGGCTTTCCTGTGGCAGCCACCCAAGGCACGCTGCGGGTGGTGGGTACCACTGCCGTTATTACCAGCACCAAAACCCTTGCTGCCGACGCCGCCGGTAACCTAGCGACTAACCTTGAGTTCAACCCCGTTGCCGGCGCTGTCGGTAATGTGGTGCTGCAATTCACGGTGACGGATAACAGCGGGGCGACCAGCTCGAACACGGCTACTTACACTATTCCGATAGGGCAGAGCCTGCCGGTGGCGGCTGATGTGGTCTCTGCGCCCATTCCTCGCAATAGCACACTGGCCAAAATCAACACGCTGAGCGCGAAAGACGCGGACACGAATACGACGTTTCTCTTCCAGATTACCAGCCTGTCGGCCAACGGCACGTTGTATTATAACAACAACGCCGACGGTATTTCGGGCGTCTCTACGGCCATCACCAGCGCGATGCTGTACGGGCAGGCCGGTCAGGTTGACCTGAGCCCGGCTCAGGCGGCTTCGCTGAAATTCACGCCGACTACCGGCTTCCTGGGCACAACCACCTTCCAGTACACGGCCAAGGACAACACGGGCAACTACGACCCGACGCCGGCGACGTTCTCCATCACGACGACCAACATTTTGCCCACTGCCACCAACACCACCAGCGCGCCCGCCATTGCTCGCGGCAGCGTGCAGGCGGCCCTTAGCCCGCTGCGGGCTACGGATGCGGACGGGACCATTGCCACGTTCCAGCTGACCAGCTTGCCCACCAACGGCACGCTCTACTACAACAGCAACGCCGACGGCGCTTCGGGGATTTATACGGCCGTCACCAGCAACGACCTGCTGAGCGGCAGTGCCCAGAAAAACCTGACGCTAGCCCAGGCCGGTTCGCTGAAATTCACGCCGGCCGGTGCCAACACTGCCGACGTCACCTTCACCTTCACGGCCACCGACAACGACACTGGCGTGGATGCCACTCCGGCCACCTACACCATCAGAATCAGCAACGCCCTGCCCAACACCGACGACAAAGCAGCGGGCCCGATTGCCAGCAGCGCGGGCAACACGAACCTCCCGGCCCTGACGGGCAACGACCCCGACGGCACGGTGGTCAGCTACAGCCTCACGGGCATCACGGCGGCTTTCAACGGCCGGGGCATGCTGTCGATTTTCGATGGTACCACCCGCACGGTCATCAGCGCCAACACCACCATCACGGTGGCGCAGGCCGCCCAGCTTCAGTTCGACCCTTCGGGCACGTACAACGGCCCGGTTACTTTTAGCATGGCGGCGATTGACAACGACGGCGGCACCGATGCCACGCCGGCTACCTACACCATCACGCTCAGCAACACGGCCCCGGTGGCCACGGACGTAACGAACGCGCCGGCCCTGGCCCGCACGGCAGCGCAAACGCAGCTCGACGCGATGAAAGCCACCGACCCCGACGGCAGCATCGCGTCTTATCAGCTGATTACCTTGCCCACCAGCGGCACGCTCTTCTACAATACCGGCACTTCCTACGTAGCCGTAACGGCCGCCAATCTCTACGGCGGTACGGCCCAGCTAAACCTGGCAGCTAGTGACCTGAAATTTACGCCTGCGGCCACCACGGCCCTCTCCTCGACCTTCACCTTCCGGGCGACGGATAACCAGGGGCTGATTTCGGCCAACACGGCTACCTACACCATTCCCTTTAGCAATACGCTGCCAGTGGCGGCCAATGTGACCAGCTCGCCCGTAATTGTGCGCGGCAGCACGCAGGCGCCCATCAGCGCCCTGTCGGCGACCGATGCCGACGGCACCATTGCCGGCTATCAGATTTCGACCTTGCCCACCAGCGGCACGCTCTTTTACAACTCGACGGGCTCGACCTACCTGGCCGTAACCAACGTCATGCTCTACGGCGGCAGCTCGCAACTGAACCTGACGGCGGCCCAGGCCGCCTCGCTCAAGTTTACCCCGGCAGCGGGCTCGACTTTGGCCGACGTGACGTTTACCTATACCGCCACCGACAACAACAGCGGCGTAGATGCCACCCCGGCTACCTACACCATCCAACTCAGCAATGTGGCGCCGCAAACGGCGGACGTGGCGGCCCCGAGCATGCCGAGCAGCAACGGCCCGACCGGCATTCCGCCCTTTAGCGGCTCGGACGCCGACGGCACCGTGGCCAGCTTCAAGGTCACGGGCCTGCCCAGCACGGCCACGGTCGGCACGCTCTCGCTCTTCGACGGCACGACCCGCACCCCGCTGGCCAACAACGCCATCGTGCCGGCGGCCCAGGTCGGCCAGCTGCAATTCGACCCCTCGGGCCAGAGCAACGGCACGTTCACCTTCGGCGTGGCGGCCATTGACAACGACGGCGGCATCGACGCCACCCCGGCCACTTACACGCTGGTGCTCGGCAATGTAGCGCCGGTAGCCACGGACGTGACCCACGCGCCGGCCCTGGCCCGGACCTCGACGGCACAAACGCCGCTCGACCCGATGAAAGCCACGGACGCCGACGGCACGATTGCTTCTTACCAGCTGACGAGCCTGCCCACCAGCGGCACGCTCTTCTACACCCTCGACGGCACGACCTACAACACCGTGACGGCCGCTGACCTCTACGGCGGCGCGGCCCCGAAGAACCTGGCGGCCAACGCCCTGAAATTTACGCCTGCGGCCACCACGGCCCTTTTCGCGACCTTCACCTTCCGGGCCACCGACAACCAAGGGCTGATTTCGGCCAACACGGCCACCTACACCGTTCCCTTCAGCAATACCCTGCCGACAGTGGCCAACACGGCTACTGCCATGCCGAGCAGCAACGCTTCGACGGCTATTCCGGTGCCCACGGCCACGGATGCCGACGGTACGATTGCTACCTACACGCTCTCGAACGTGCCGGCCTTCACGCTGGGTACGCTTTACTCGGGCACCACGCCCGTGACCGCCGGCAACTTCCCCGGCCTGTCCCTCACCCTGGCGCAGGCGCAGAACCTGATGTTTGACCCGGCCGGTGCCAGCAACGGCAGCTTCGTGTTCAACTTCACGGCCACCGACAACAACGGCGGCGTGTCGGCCACTACGGCCGCCTACACCATCACGGTGCAGAACGTGGCGCCGCAAACGGCGGACGTGACGGCCCCGAGCATGCCGAGCAGCAACGGCCCGACCAGCATCCCGCCCTTTAGCGGCTCAGACGCCGACGGCACGGTGGTCAGCTACGCCATCACGGGCATCAACGCGACCTTCAACGGCCGGGGCACGCTCTCGTACGACAACGCCGGGACCCGCACGGCCATCAGTGCCGCTACCACCACCATCACAGCGGCACAGGCCACTACGCTGCAATTTGACCCTTCGGGCACGTATAACGGCGTTGTTACCTTCAACGTGGCGGCCATCGACAACGACGGAGGCATCGACGCCACGCCGGCCACTTACACGCTGGTGCTGGGCAACGTGGCCCCGGTAGCCACGGACGTAACGGGCGCTCCTATTGCCAGCGCCTCAACCGGGAAGACGACGCTGAACGTGTTGAAAGCCACGGACGCCGACGGCAGCATTGCCTCGTACCAGCTGACGAGCCTGCCCACCAGCGGCACGCTCTACTACACCCTCGACGGCGGCACGACCTACACCACGGTGACGGCGGCCGACCTCTACGGCGGCGCGGCCCCGAAGAACCTGGCCAACAACGCCCTGAAGTTCACGCCTTCGGGCACGACGAACGTCGCTTCGACCTTCACCTTCCGGGCCACCGACAACCAGGGGCTGATTTCGGCCAACACGGCTACCTACACCATCCCGCTGAACAACGCGGTGCCGCAAGCGCTGGTGGTAACCAACTCGCCCTCCATCCCCAGCACCAACGGCCAGACGACCATCCTGCCGCTGAAGGCGACGGATAGCGACGGTACCATTGCCTACTACCAGTTGCTTACGTTGCCGGCCAACGGCTCGCTCTACTACAACAACGGCGGCACCTACACGCTCATCACGGCCGCTAACCTGGCGGGCGGAACCGCCCCGCTCAGCCTGAACCCCACCACCCAGGCCAATGCGCTGAAGTATGACCCGTCAGGCGCCTTTGCCGGCAGCGACAACTTCATCTTCACCGCTACCGACAACAACGGCGCGACGGATGCCAACGGCGCTACCTACACCAACCCGGTAACCCAGGCCGACATCGAAGCCGTGTACAGCACGCCGAACACGTACCAGCAAAAGGTGCTGAGCAACGGCTCGACGGTGGCCACGGTGAGCGACGGCAACGGCGCCATCGTTTCGGCTACGCTGACGGGGGGTACGACCCTGCCGGTATTTCTGGCCCTGAATCCGGGCACTGGCGCCATCACGGTAAATGGCGGCACGGTGGTGCCCGGCACCTACACGGCCACGGTGTTTACGGTGGATGCGAAAGGCGGGGAGTCGACCATTCCGGTGAGCATCACGGTAAACAACGCGCTGCCGACAACGTCAAACGTGACCAACTCGCCCGCCTTGCTCAACACGGCCGCTGCCACTTCCATTCTGCCGCTGCTGGCGAGCGATGCCGACGGCTCGGTGGTGAGCTTTACGCTCTCGAACCTGCCGGGGGCTGGGCAAGGCGTACTGTCCGTTTTCGATGGCACGACGAGCAAGGACGTCAACACCACAAACTTCCCCGGCCTGGTGCTGACGCCGACCCAGGCGCAACAGCTGCAATTTGACCCGGCGGCCGGGTCCTCCGGCTCCGCCACTTTCAACTTCACGGCCACCGACAACAACGGCGGCGTATCGACTCCGGCCGCCCTCTACACCATTCCGGTGGAGGCACCGGGGACCATCGGCGGCTACGTATTTGAGGACGTGAACTACGGCGGCGGCCCTGGCCGTGCCAAAAGCGTCGCTGGCGCAGTGGTGCTCGCCGGTGCCAAGGTTGAATTGTACTTCGCCAACGGCAACCCGGTACTTGCCGGGAGCACGGTGATGGCGACGACAACCGATGCCACGGGCCGCTACAGCTTTGCCAACATGGCCAGCGGCGACTACGTGGTGCGGGTAGTGAACAGCACGGTAATCAGCAGCCGTAGTGGCTCTGTGAATACCTTGGTGGGCGTGCAAACCTTCGTGAACGGCGACGGCTCGAAAGTCGGCGGCACAACCCCCACCTCGGTGGATGGCGCGGCCAACACGGGCGCGCAAACCCTGACGCAGGTCGGCGTGGCGCAGTCGCTGGCCGCGGTAACGATTACCAACGGCACGGTGCTGAGCTCGGTTGACTTTGGCTTCAACTTCGACGTGGTGGTAAACACGCTGGACGCCGGCCAGGGCTCGCTCCGGCAGTTTGTCCTCAACAGCAACGCGCTGACGAACGCGGGCCTCGACCAGGCCGGGCTTAACACCGCTGGCGTGGAGAACTCCATCTTCATGATTCCGGCGAGCAGCCTGACTACCACGACCGGTACCAACAAGGCGGCAATTATTACGCTGAATTCGGGGCTGAAGTCCATCGGGGCCAAGACGACCATCAACGGCACGACGCAGACCACGCTCATCGGCAATACCAATACAACGGGACCGGAAGTAATCGTGAACCTGCGCAACCTAGCGGACGTGGCGTTCTCCATCAGCGCGGCCGATGTCATCATTGATGGCCTCAGCATCACGGGGGCGGGAGCTACGGCGGGTAATCTGACCGCCGCGGGCAACACCGACGGCACGGCCGTTCTCATCACTGGGGCGGGCGACCGGGCCATTGTGCGCAACTCCACGTTGTCGGGCAACATCCGGGCGGGCGTGCTGGTGAACGGGGCGACGGGGGTTCAGATTGTGAACAACGTCATCAACGACAACGGCACGGCGACGGGCTTCACCAACGCCAACGGCAACGGCATTGCCTTGTATGGCTCGAACTCGGCGGGGATTTCGGGCAACGTCATCAGCGGGAACGCGGGCTTCGGCATCAACATGACGAGCAGCACGAACGCCACGCCGCTCATGCCGATAAACAACAGCATCAGCGGCAACACCGTGACCAACAACGGCGCAAGCGCGCTGCCTGGTGCCACGCAGCTGGCCGGCCTGGCGCTGGTGGTGAACGGCACGGGCAACAGCATCCTCCTGAATACTTTCGCCGGCAACAAGGGCGACGGCATTCTGGCGACGGCGGGCTCGGTCAACACCTTCTCGCAGAACAGCTTCTCGGCCAACGGCCAACAGTCCATTGACCTGGGCACCGGCGCCAGCGGCGACGGCGTGACACTCAACGACAACCAGGACCCGGACACGGGCGCCAACGGCCTGCTGAACTTCCCGGTGATATCGCAGGTGACGATTTCCAACAACCACTTGCTGGTGACGGGCTTCGTGACGAGCGGGGCCAACGTGGAGCTGTACCTGGCCGCCCCCGACAACGCGGCCGAGAACTTCGGCGAAGGCAAAACCTACCTGAAGATGTTCCAGGAAGGCTCGACCGACGACACCGACGCGCGGAAGGCCAGCTACAGCGGCCTGGTGGGCGGAATCGCCCAAGGCGCGGAGACGAACCAGAACCTGTTCCGGTTTGACCTGGATTTGGCGACGCTTTCGGCGGCCCAACGGGCGCTGGTAACGAGCGGGGCCAAGTTTACGGCCACCGCCACCCTTGCGGCGATTGGCACCTCCGAATTTGCGGGCAACCGGGCCATCGTAACCGGGCCGCTGCCCGTCGAGCTGATGAGCTTCGAGGCAAAAGCCGTGAAGCGCGACGCCCAGCTCACGTGGGCCACGGCTTCGGAGAAGAACAACGA
This sequence comes from uncultured Hymenobacter sp., assembly GCA_964242365.1. Taxonomy (GTDB): domain Bacteria; phylum Bacteroidota; class Bacteroidia; order Cytophagales; family Hymenobacteraceae; genus Hymenobacter. The sequence goes on from CAXTCS010000088.1 coordinate 12,371, forward strand.
CCACTTCGACGTGGAGCGCAGCTTCAACGGCACGGCCTTCGAGCGCATTGCCCAAGTGAAGGGCAACGGCACCACCACCGCCCGCCACGACTACGCCCTGACCGACGCGAACGTGGGCGCCCGCCACACCGGCCCGGTGTACTACCGCCTGCAACAGGTGGACGTGGACGGCGAAACCCACGTTTCGCCGCTGCGCGCCGTGACCTTCGAGGCCACGGCCACGGCCGAAGTGACCATCTACCCGAACCCGGCCATCGGCCACGCCACGGTTGACATGAGCGGCCTGCCGGCCGGCAGCTACCACGTGCAAGTGGTGGACATGGCCGGGCGCACGGTGCTCGACACAACCATGCAGGGCGGCGCCGCGCAACTGCTCGATACCCAGGCCTGGGCCGAGGGCGCCTACGAGGTGCTCATCCACGGCAACCAGCTGAGTGTGGCGAAGAAACTGGTGAAGACGAACTAAACCAGCCCGCACAGTGGACCCGAAAAAGGCCTCTCCTGAATAGGGAGAGGCCTTTTTGTTTGTGCTATCCGTGCCTTCGCAGAACCCCACCCCCGGCCCCTCCCCGGTGGGGAGGGGAGCCACACGACATCGAACCGTTGGACTCCCCTCCCCACCGGGGAGGGGCTGGGGGTGGGGTTCTGCGGTTGCAGCTGTTCGTGCCTGGGCTTCAAAACAGCTCGCTGGCCACGCGGCGGATGCTTTCCGACTTGCCCATCGAATAGTAGTGGAGGCAGGGCACGCCGTGGGCCATCAGCTCGCGGCTTTGGTTGAGGCACCACTCGATGCCGATGGCGCGGGCGGCTTCGTTGTCGCGGCACTGGCTGATGGCCTCGGCCAGCGCCTCGGGCAGGTTGAGGTAGAAGGCGCGGGGCAGCATGGTGAGCTGGCTTTTGGTAGTCATCGGCTTGAGGCCGGGGATGATGGGCACGGCGATGCCGGCGGCGCGGCAGCACCGCTCAAACTTGAAAAACTCCTCGTTGTCGAAGAACATCTGGGTCACGATGTAGTCGGCGCCCCGGTCGACTTTGTGCTTGAGAAAGCGGATGTCGGAGGTGTAGTTGGGGGCTTCGAAGTGCTTTTCGGGGTAGCCGGCCGTGCCGATGCAGAAGTCGGTGGCCCAGGTATCGTCCTGCTCCTCGTCGAGGTAGGCGCCCTTGTTGAGGTCGGCCACCTGGCCGATGAGGTCGCAGGCGTAGGCGTGGCCGTCGGGCTCGGGCTTGAACTGGCCTTCGGTTTTGATGGGGTCGCCGCGCAGGGCCAGCACGTTGTCGATGCCCAGAAAGTGCAGGTCGATGAGGGCGTTTTCGGTTTCCTCCTTCGTGAAGCCGCCGCAGATGAGGTGGGGCACGGTGTCCACGTCGAAGCGGTTTTTGATGGCCGCGCAGATGCCCACCGTGCCGGGCCGGCGGCGCACGGTTTTCTTTTCCAGCAGGCCGTTGGGGTGGTGGCGGTACACGTACTCTTCGCGGTGGTAGGTCACGTCGATAAACGGCGGCCGGAACTCCATCAGCGGCTCGATGTTCGAGAACAGCGTGAGGATGTTTTCGCCCTTTTTGGGCGGCAGCACCTCGAAGGAAAACAGGGTTTTTCCGGCCGCGTGGGCAAGGTGTTCGGTGACTTTCATTGGGCGGACCCCACCCCCGGCCCCTCCCCGGTGGGGAGGGGAGCCAGACGACTCGTTGGGGTATTTGGTTAAGTAAATTAAAGCCCCTCCCCGTCGGGGAGGGGTTGGGGAGGGGTTACTTCGGCTCGTAGTTCAAATTCGGCATCAGCCAGCGCTCCAGCTCGGCCAGCGGCATGCCCTTGCGCCGGGCAATGTCCGCCACCTGGTCGGCCCCGATTTTGCCCAGCCCGAAATACCGCGCGTCCGGGTGGGCGTAGTACATGCCGCTCACCGACGAGGCCGGGTACATGGCCAGGTTTTCGGTGAGCACGATGCCGGCCTGGCCCTCGGCGTCGAGGAGCCGGAACAGGGTGATTTTTTCGGTGTGGTCGGGGCAGCCGGGGTAGCCGGGGGCGGGGCGCACGCCGCGGTATTTCTCCTGAATGAGGTCGTCGCCGGTGAGGTGCTCGTCGGGCGCGTAGGCCCAGAACTCGCGGCGCACCCGCTCGTGCAGGCGCTCGGCGAAGGCTTCGGCGAGGCGGTCGGCCAGCGCCTTCACCATGATGCTGGAGTAGTCGTCGTGGTCGGCCTCGTACTGCTCGATGAGTTTCTCGATGCCGATGCCGGCCGTCACGGCAAAGCCGCCCAGGTAATCGGCCCGGCCCGATTCTTTCGGCGCCAGAAAGTCGGAGAAGGCGATGTTGGGGACTTTGGGGCCTTTTTCGCCCTGCTGCCGCAGCGTGAAAAACTCGGTGGCGACGGCCTCGCGGCTTTCATCGGCGTAAATTTCGATGGTGTCGTACCCGACCGTATTCGCGGGCCAGAAGCCGAGCACGGCGCGGGCTTCGAGCAGCTTGCCGTCGATGATTTTGGCCAGCATGGCCTGTGCGTCCTCAAACAACTTGGTGGCGGCTTCGCCCAGGGTTTCGTCGTCCAGAATGCGCGGGTAGCGGCCTTTTAGCTCCCAGGTGTGGAAAAACGGCGTCCAGTCGATGTACTCGGCCAGCTCGGCCAGGTCGTAATTGGCCAGCACTTTGGTGCCGAGGAACGTGGGCTTGGTAATGGGGGCCGTTTTCCAGTCGGCGCGGAAGCCGTTGGCGCGGGCCGCCCCGATGCCGAGGTAATGCTTGTCGCGCTGGCGGCTGGCGTAGTCGGCGCGCAGGGCGGCGTAGTCGTCGGCCACGGTCTGGGCGTAGGCGCGCTCGCCCGAGCCGAGCAGGCCGGCGGCCACGCCCACCGAGCGCGAGGCGTCGTTGACGTGCACCACGGGGCCGTCGTAGGCCGGCGCGATTTTC
>CAXTCS010000089.1:0-15118 GCA_964242365.1 uncultured Hymenobacter sp.
GGCTGTAGCCCGTGCGGCGGGCGCGGGCCAGCCGCTCGTCGAGGCCGTAGTGCTGCACGCCGGCGTTCATGCTCAGGGCGAACGGCTTGCGCGAGTCGGTGTTGAAGAAGGCCGAAAAACGCACGTTTTCGGGCACCCGCACGTAGTATTCGCCCAGGGTTGGGGTGCGGGGCTCGAAAAAGTCGTGGGTTACGGGGTCGACGTTGAGGTCGAACCCGAGCTGCAAAAAGCTCTTGGTGAAGGTGGTGTTGGCGCCGAGGTAGAAGTTGAGCGCCTGGTACAAGGTCGGCTTGTAGAGCAGCGTGTGGCTCACGTTGCCAAACACGAAGAGGTTATTTACCTTCCAAAAAGGCTGGTATTTGCCGTAGCTCAGGTCCAGCGACTCGGTGATGTTGTTGTTGCCGAACAGGATGCCCAAATCGTTGGGGTTGTAGGTGTCGGACTCGATGCCGTGGCTGAGGTTCCAGGTAAAATTTCCGCTGATTTTGGCGAAGCCCACGCGGTACTTGTAGCCGTCGCGGTCGTTGATTTCCTGGTTGGTGCCGAACGCCGTGCCCCGGCGCCGGGAGTACACCGCGCGGCCGTCGAGGGCGTAGGAATTCTTTTTGTTGGCGAACCGAAAAAGGCCCCCGGTCACGTTGGCGTCGTAGGTGCGGCCGGCCCGCGTCACGTTGGTGTTGATGAGGCTGACGTAGGAATTGTTTTTCAGGCTCTGGTCGAGCACCGCGATGTTGTAGTTGCTGAACGGTTGGGTGAGCACCCGGCGCTCCTGCCCGCTTTCCTCGTTGCGAATGGTGGCGTACACGTCGTTGCTCAGGGCGTTGAACACGCCGACGCCCAGGCCCTTGCTCGTGCGGCCCGATATTTTGGTGGCGTTCAGCAGCGGCGTTTCCGAGGGGTTGCGCAGCAGCCGCTCGCCCGGGCCGGCCGCCACGTCGTAGAAGCCGATGGGCGTGGCGCCCACCCGCCGCGAATAGAACAAATTGCCCTTGTTGAACAGCTCGGTGCCTTCGGTAAAAAACTGCCGGTTTTCGTTGAATTGTACTTCAAAGGGCGAGAGGTTGAGCACCTGGTTGTCGCTCTGCACCTGCCCAAAATCGGGCACCAGCGTGGCATCCAAAGTAAAGCTTTCGTTGATGCCCCACTTCACGTCGGCCCCGCCGTTGAAGCTCGTGGTGGTGCGCTTGGTGCCTTCCGCGTTCAGCGGGTTGTCGTTTACGTAGCCCGACACGTAGGGCGTGAGCGAGAGGCGCAGCGGCGGCTGCACGCCGCGCACGCCGGTGAGGTCGCCCCACTGGTTCACGAAGCCGTCGACCTCCGGCTTCACCTCGTTCCAGAAATACGCCGCGTTGTCGCGCTTGCGCTGGCGCATAAAGTTGAGCCCCCACTGCTGCACATCGGCCGTGCTGAAGCGGATGGCCGAGTAGGGAATGCGCATTTCGGCCACCCAATCGGTGCCGCGCAGGGCCGTGCGGCTTTCCCACACGGCGTTCCAGTTAAAATCTTCGCCCCCGGCCGGCGAGTAGCGGGCGTCGAGCTGCACACCGCTGCTGGTCACGATGAAGGCGTAGCCGTTGAGCTGGTCGTGGTACGTATCCAGAAAAATGCCGATAAAATCGGCGTTGCCGGTGTTGTCGCGCGCCGTCAGCTCGCGCGGAATCGAGTCGGGCGACACGTCGTGCATCACAGCGCCCACGTAAATCGCGGCGTCGTCGTAGAGCACGCGCACCTCGGTGGGGTGTTTTTCGTGGGGGCCGGGCTTGGGCCGGTTCTGAACGAAATCGGTGGCCGGCAGGGCCTCGCGCCACACCGCCTCGTCGAGCACGCCGTCGAGCTTGGGCGGCTGCGTGATGCGCAGGGCGGCAAGCTGGCGCTTGGGCGCGGCGGTGGCCGCAGTGGCCGCCGGCGTCTGGGCCGAAACGGAGGCAATTACTGCCCAAAATACGAGCAGGAGGGCGCTAAAACGAGTCGGAAAAGAAAGCAGCATGGCGCAGAAAATTGAAGTGGAAAGGCAGTTGAAACCCGCGCTTTTCACACGCGGCAAGGCGCGGGCCTTGGGTCGAATTGGGCAAAGCCGTGGCTGGCAGCGGCAAAAGCCGCGCTGGCAAAGGCCCGTAATGGGTGGCTGGAGTGGGTTTTCGGCTGGGTAGGCGGGACCTCACCCCGGACTATAAAGCCGCGCTTACTTGGCTTTGCGCAGGAAAATGTCGCCGTTGAAGGTTTTCAGCATGACTTCGGGGCCGCCGTTGTTGATGCGGCCGTAGGTCCAGTCGTCGGTGCTCAGGCGGTAGAGGCCGTGCTGGCCGGTGCGGGTCACTTTGGGCGCGTTTTTGTTCACAGCCACGGCGAAGTCGCTGTACACGCTGCCGCGCTCCGACTTCATTTTGAGGGCCGCGCTGGCGTTGGTCGGCAGCGTGACATCGACCTTGCCGTTGAGGGTGGAAAAGGCCATGGGCGCGCCGGCCGTCACGCTTCGGAAGCTGGCCACAAGGTCGCCGTTTACCGTGTTGGCCACCGCCGAGCCGGCCACCTGGCTGAGCTGAATGGCCCCGTTCACGTTGGTTACCTCCAGCTCGCCGGCCACGTTTTCGACCACGATATCGCCATCATTCACGGTGCTCAACTTGAGTGAGAAGTTTTGGGGCACCTTGATTGTCAAATCGATGGGCCGCAGGTACGAGTCAGTGGAGATTTCGACGTGGTTGTTTTTTTCCTCGGCCGTGAGGTTGAGGCTGGTGCCGGTCGAAATGCGCTTCAGGCCGCTGGGCGGCGCTTTTTCGTCGTCGTTGTCGTCGTCCCGGTTGTTTCGGCGGGCGTGGGCCGTGGCGTCAATCACCACGCTTTTGCCGCCGTAGCCTGTCACGCGGATGGAGCCGCTCACCAGGCTTACCTCCAGCGAGCCGGGCTTGCCGGGCACGCTGAGGGCCACCGTGAGCTGCTCCCGGGCGCTTTTGTCTTGCGCGAAACCCGGCAGCGCGGCGCCGAGCAGCCCCAGGGCCAGGCCCAGCCGTCGCACGGGGTGCAGCGATATTATTCGAAATACAATATTCATGGTAAGTACTTGATTGGCTATTGCTTGGCGACGGTCACGTCGCCGTTGAGGGTTTCGAAGCGCAGGCTGGGCCCGCCGCGGCCGATGCGCACGGCCGTGTCCTTGGTCAGCTTATACACCGTGCCGCTGCCGTGGCCCTGCTGGTTTTTGGTGACTTGCACCGGCAGCATTTCCACATCCGGAAAGTCGGTGTAAAACTCGCCGTGCATGCTCTTGAAGTGCAGGTCGGCGGCCAGGCTGGCCGGGTAGTGCACCCGAATCTGGCCGTTGATGGTGTGGTACGACGATGCCCCCGGCGGATTGGCGGCGTAGGTGGCGTCCACGTTGCCGTTCACGGTGCGGGCCTCGGTGGTGCCCTTCACGTTTCGGAGCGCGATGGCGCCGTTCACGTTGGCAACGTGCAGCGGCCCGGCCACGTCCTGCACCAGCACCGTGCCGTGGTTCACGGTCGAAACGCATAATTTGAGCTGATAAGGCACTTTCACCACGAAGTCGAAATCGTAGCCGTAGTCGATTTCCCGGTGTTTCCAGCCGTCGTGGTTGTTGTTGTGCGGCCGCGAGTCGTAGGGCCCGGCCAGGTACACCACCACGCTGTCGCCGTGCTGGCGGAAGCCCAAATTGGCCTCATTTTTACCCACCTCCAGCGTTTTGGCGTCGGGGGCGGTGATGGTTTTGGTGGCTTCCACCAGCACCTGGCTGCCGGCGTAGCCCTGCACCGTCACCGAGCCGCTGATGTTATACAACGCCAGCATGCTGCGCTCGGCGCTGGCCGTCAGCGTGAAGGCTTTCGTGATTTGTTCTTTTGATTCCCGCTCCTGCGCCCGCAAGGCGCTAAATGGCAACAGCAGCAGGCTGCTCAGGCTGAGGAAAATGATAGGTTTGGTCATGGCGTGGGGGCGGTGAAGGCGCGGCGGGCCGGCCAGTGGACAGGGTTTGGATGCTCTGCTCGATTTTGCTTTTGACCGTTTTGTCCAGGTGGGCCTGTTTCAGCAGCTCGCGCAGCGGCGGCACCGAGCGGGCCTCCTGTAGCTGCACCATCGCATCGGCCAGGGCCGACTGCACCAGCGGCGACTCCTGCTGCGTGAGGGCGTGCACCAGCCCCAGCCGCACCGTGGGGTCCTGGGCCAGCGGCGCCAGGGCTTCGAGCGTGGCCAGCCGCACGTTCACGTTGGGGTCGTGGTTGAGGGTACTCAAAAGGGCTTCTACCACGCGGGCGTTGGCCCCGTTCAGCTCTTTGGTGTAGCCCACCGCCCGCAGCCGCTCGGTGGCCGACGGGTTTTCAATCAGCGACAGCAGCATGACCTGCCGCATTTCGCCCACCTGGGCGGCCAGGGCCGCAAGCTGCTGGTCGGGCACCGCGGGCTGGCGTGATTGATTAAGCCAGTAGCCGCCCAGCACGCCCGCGCCCAGCAGGCACAGGCTGTACGCCAGCCGCAGGGCCGGCCGCGGAATTTGCAGCTCCCGCAACCACCGCCACAAGCCCGTTGGCGAATACTCCGGCGTCGTTTCCAGCTCGTCTTTAAACGAGGCCAGCATGGTGTAAAACTCCGGGCGCAGGCGCGGGCTGGGCTCCGGCACGGGCACGCTGCCCAGCGTTTGCCAGGTGCGCTGCGTGGCTTGCAGCTCGGCGCGGCAGTGCGCGCAGCCGGCCAGGTGCGCGGCCAGCGCTCCGTGCTCGGCTTCGGAAAGCTGGCCGCTCAGGTAATCGACCAATTGCTCTTTGGTGCGTTCGCAGTTCATGGCAGTTGTTCAGTTTTCAATGCGCAGGTAGCTTGTTTTCAGCTCGTTCATGGCGCGGTGCACACGCACTTTCACGGCGCCTTCGGTGGTGTTCAGCACGCGGGCAATCTCGGCGTACTTCAATTCCTGAAACCGGCTCAGCAGCAATACTTCGCGGCTCTCGGGGCCGAGCCGGGCCAGCGCCCGGTGCAACTGGGCTACGTCCTGGGCTTGTTCCAGGCCTTCGTCGGCGCCGGTGCCCCCGCCGAGGCAGTCGGCCAGGTCGGCCACGTCGGTGTGGTGGGCGGCGTGGCGGTTTTTCTTCACGTAATCGGCCAGCGCGTTGCGGGCCAGGTGGTACATCCAGGTCCGAAATTCGCCCTCTCCGGTGAAGGTGTGGCGGTATTTCAGCATGCGATAAAACACGGTTTGCACCAGGTCTTCGCTTGCCTCGGCCCGGCCCAGCATGTGGTAGAGGAAGCGAAAAAGCAAGCGATGATAGCGCTCAAACAGCAAGCCCATCCGGTCCACGTCGCCGGATTTCACCCTTAGCATCAGCGCGTTGTCGGTGAGCGAGTCCAAGTCGAGCCGATGGAGAAGGGTTAGGGTATTTGACACTGGACACCGCGCCAAATCGGAAAGGTTACAGCAAACCAAAAACTTTTTTTGCGGCCGCGCCAACGAGCCGCGCCCAAAATTCAGACGCCCGGCTTACCCTCTGTTTTTAGCCTCTATTTCCGCTTGCGGAAATACACGTCGTTGCTGATGGATTCGAGCTTCACGAGCGGGCCGCTGCCGCTGAGCGTGCCGTGCAGCTGGTAGCCCACGATGGGGTGCTCCCGGCGGGCCGTGCTGAAGGCAATGTCCTGGTCGGTATACACCTCGCCGGTGGTGGTTTTCAGGGCCAGCTCCGCCCCCTTGGCCGGCGGCCAGGCCACGTCCACGAAGCCGCTGAGCGACTTGGCGTCGATGGCGCCGGTGAGGCCCGCGATGTCGATGTTGCCGCCGTACGAGTACACGCGCAGCACCACGTCGGCGGGCAGGGTTATTTCGTAGGCAATGTCGTCGCACACCTGCTGGCCGTACCACAGGTTGCGGTCGCCGGTGCTGTTGGGGCAGTCGCCGGGCCGGGCGTTGCGCAGCATTTCTTTGTCGAAATCGGCCGTCACTTTCAGCTCGTTCCCCGTCGGCTCCACGGCCAGCTGCAACGCGTCGTTCAGCCGGTTCGAGTTGATGCTGACCGAGGCGCGCAACGTCAGCTGCCCGCCCGCCCCGGCCCGGATGCGAATGCTACTTGCTTGCTTCAAGTTGAGAAACACGCGCTGGCCAGCCGCCAGCTGCGCGGTTTTCTCGATGATTTTTTGGGCCGAAGCCAACTGGCTGCCGGCTGCGGCGCACACCAGCAAGAGGAGGAAGAAGAACTGGCGCATGATTAGTGATTAGTGGTTAACGATTAACGATTAGTGGTTGGTGATTAACGGTCAGTAAGCTTCATCAAAGTGGGTGCATTATGGTTCGAAGCAAAGGAATTGAACTTCGTTACCCATTAATCACTAATCGCTAATCACTTCTGAATCATTTTGCTTTGCGAACGAAAATATCCCCACTCACCGTCTTGAGCGACAAGCCATTGCCGCCGCCGTTGATGCTGCCGGCCACCACCTGGCCACCGATGTGGTGGAGGCTGTCCTCGTCTTTGCCCAGGTGCATATCGAAGTCGGTATACACCTCGCCCGATATCGAGCGCAGCTGCATCGTGGCCTTGGTGTTGGCGGGCAGGCTCACGTCCACATCGCCGCTGACCGAGGAAATGGCGCTCGGGCCCGACCGCAGCGGCGCAAACCGCACCTGAATGTCGCCGCTTATGGTGTTGGCCACCGCGGGGCCGGTCACGTTTGTCAGCTTTATATCGCCGTTTTTCACGTTTACTTCCAGGTCGCCGGTCACGTCGCGCACCACCACGTCGCCGCCCTGCCAGCCGGTTTGGTTGTACTGCACGGCCGAGTTGCGAGGCACCCGGATAACGTAGCTAGCGTCCTTGCGCGAGGCCTGCGCGATGTGCACCGTATTGTCCTGCCGCGTCACCGACAAGCCGATTTTGGTATTGTCCACCGCCGTGTTGTAGATGGGCCGCAGACCTTCAGCACGTTTGGGAGTGCCCTCAAAGCCGTTGCCGCGAATCACCAGCTCGTCGCCGTCGATGCCTTCCACCGTCACGTCGCTGCCCTGCATGTCGATGATGATTTTGCGGTCTTTGCCGCTGAGCCTGGTTTTATATTCCTGGGCGTGGCTGGCCTGGGCCACCAGCAAGCCCGCAAAAGTGAAGAGGATGAGGATGAGCTTATTCATAAAAAGGGAATTTTTAGGCGAACGGAGTCCTAGAGCCGCGCCGGCAACCGGCGCGACAAGCAGAAAAAGGGGAGAAACGGGGCAATTACCAGCCCAAAAGGCCGTCATGCCGAGCGCAGCCGAGGCATCTCGCATGCTTCAACTAATTCTAATCGATTGGATTACTACCCCACGCGAGATGCCTCGGCTGCGCTCGGCATGACGGCCTTTTAGGCTGGGCTTTTATTAAATCAGCCTGTTAAATCAATTTGCCGATGCCGGCTTCGGCCTGGGCGCGCACCACGGGCAAGGCATCGGAGCGCTTGGAGAGGCGTTCCAGCTGGGGCACGGCGCGGTGCACCCGCAAGGCCACCAACATATCAATCAGCGTAATCTGAATATTGGGGTCGGTTTGAATGGGCAGCGAATGCACCAGCGCCTCCCCTACCCGCGGGTCGGCCCGCAGCCGGTACAGCGCCTCGCAGGCCGCCAGGCGCACGTTGGGGTTGGCGTCGAAATTGAGGGTGTTGATGAGTACCTGCACCGTGGGGTCGCCGGGCGTGGTGGCGGTGGTCGAGTTGGCCACCAGCTGAATCCGGTCGCTGGCCGAAACGGAGCGGTTCGAATCGCCACTCAGTGCCTGGGCGAGCGTGGCCGGGGCCGTTTTATCGGTGGCGTAGGCATTGGCAGCGGCCCCATCGGCGCGCCGAGCGCCCCAGGGAAATTGACGCCCGAGCAGCACCCCAGCGGCAATCAGCACCAGGCTGGCGGCAACGCGCAGCCAGGTATTGGCGGCGGCCATCGGCCACATCGACAGCACTTTGGCGACTGGCGCTACCGGGGCGGCAACCGGGGCCACGGCGGGCGACAGCAGCGCCTTTTGCTGCTCCAGCATCACCATAAAATTGGCGCGCAAAGCCGTGCGGGGCGTTTCGGGCAGGGCCGCGTCGAGGTCGTCGGCCAGGGCGCGGAGCTGGACAACTTGCAGCTGGCAGCCGGGGCAGGAAGCCAAATGGGCGGCCACCCGGTCGGCCTCGGCGGCGGGCAGGATGTGCTCGGCGTAGGCCGGCAGCAGCGCTTCCAGCTCGTGGCAGGCAGTGGGTTGGGGCGTATTCATGGGCTTAGGTGGCAAAGTAGATTTTGCGCAGGGCTTGCAGGGCGCGGTGGGCTTTCACGCGGGCGGCCTCGGCGGTGCAGCCCAGCAGCTTCCCGATTTCCTCGTAGCCAAAGCCCTGGAAGCGGTTCAGCACCAGGATTTCGCGCTGGGGCGTGGGCAGCAAGGCCAGGGCTTCGCGCAGGTCGTCGGCGTGGCCGCCGGTGTGCATCTGGGCAAAGGCCGCGCCGCGCAGGCCGCCGGCGCGCTCCACTTCCTCCACATCGGCGGCGCGCAGCTTTTCGCGGCGGTGCCAGTGGTCGGCGTGCACGTTGCGGGCCATTTGGTACACCCAAGCCCTGAACGGCTGGGTGGCCTGGTAGCTGCTGCGGTATTTCAGGAGGCGCTCAAACACGGTCTGGGTCAGGTCTTCGCTGGTTTCGCGGTCGTTGGTGAGGCGGTAGAGGTAGTTGAACAAAGGCCCGTGGTAGCGCTCAAACAGGGGCACCAGCTGGTCGAGGTCATTGGCCCGAACCGCGGCCATCAATGCTTCGTCGCTCGTGGGTTCCACAGAAGGGCGTTAGGGTTGGAATGAAGGGAGTACCAGCGTTTAGCCCAAACGTTACAGCGAAGGCGGAATTTGTTTGAACGAGGGAGGAAAGTCGCATGGTTTCAGCCGCGTTTGCACGGCAATAGGTTGAGCTTAAAATTATTATTCGTATTTATTACTGTACTTTTTTGTCACCGCTTTGTAACCAAATCGGGGCTACTACCCGTAAAGGCAAATCCAAGGCAGCGTTACCAAGCTGCCTGGCCCTGAAACCGTATCTTTTTCCTTTCCACATTTCCAACTCCCACATCATGAAGACCACCAAAATTTTCCTGGCCGCTTTGTTGACCGTAGGCCTGAGCAGTGCCGCTTTTGCTCAAACCACAACGGGTTCGACGACTGGCAGCTCGACTGGCGGCGGCTCAACTAGCGGCACTACTACCAGTGGCACTACCACCAGCGGCAGCTCGACCAGCGGCAGCACGACTGGTACGACTTCGGGCAGCTCAACGGATGGTACTACCTCCGGCAGCTCTACAACCGGCACGATGGGCACGACCAGCGGTTCGATGGGTTCTACCTCGGGCTCGATGGGTTCTACCTCCGGCACTACTTCGGGCAGCAGCACCTCAGGTCGCCGCATGAAGTCGAAAAGCCGCACGTCGAAGGGCAAAGGCAAAATGAAAGCCGCGCCCACGAACTAAACCTTCGCGGCTTAGCGCCGTACATGGTTCTAAACCGGCTGTTTCCTTCGAAGCAGCCGGTTTTTTGTTTCTCTATATTTTCCATTTTTTAACTATTACTTATTACTATGAAATTTTATTCCCTCCTGCTTGCCGGCTTGCTACTGGCCGCCACGGCGCAAGCCCAGACCGTTCCTTTCGACCCTTCGGCGCCGGTGCGCGGCGGCAGCCAGGGCCAAACCGCCGTCCCGCCGGTCAACCCGGCCCTGAACCAAAGCACCATTCAGGGGCCGCCCGACATTCAGCGCACTCCCACCAGCAACGACGCCCAGCCCAGCCGCCAGCTGCAAGACCGCGGCTTCTCGCCGGCCAGCACCCCCGAGACCTCGCCCACGGCCGTGCCCGATGTTCGGGAGCAGCCCGTGATACGGGACAACCGCCGCCGGCAATCTTCCGATGTGGTGCCCAGCCGCTCGCGCCAAAGCAACAGCAGCAACGTCTTGCAGCACTAATTGGCCGCTCTTCAGCAGCAACCAACCACAACAACGCCCCGCCCATTATTGGGCGGGGCGTTTTGCGTTTACACGATACGCGGCTTGCGGCAGCGCGCTACTTTTTGCTTTTTGCGGCGTGGGCCAGCAGGTCGCCCCCGTGGCGACGCAGCAGGTCGGCCAGCTCGGTAAGAGGCTTTTTCAGGTCGGCCGGTGCCAGGGCGCTGGCTTCGCTGGTTTGGTCGCCGAGCATGGAAAGGGAGTTGCCGATGGCCGTGGCGCTCAGCGTGCCGCTCGAAAGCAGCGACTGTAAGTTGCCGATTTCGCGGGCGATGTCCTGCAATTCGGGCTGCCCGCTTTGCAGAAACTGCTGCTGCCAGGTTTCGGTATTGTCCATGGCCGAGCCCAGGGGCAGGCTGGTGAGGCCGTTTTTGAGGGCGCTGACAGTGGCGAGAAGGTGGTCGGAAGGCATGTCTTGGAGAAATAGTGAGGTGGGAAACGGAAGGCGTTATAAGCCTGCGCTTTTAACTTGTAGCTCTTTTTTTCCGCGCCGGGCTTTGGGCGGCGCGTGGGGGTCGGGCGGCAGCGCGAGCGGTGGGCTGGGCACGTTGGGCGCGGGGGCGCTCAGGCCCAGCTCGCGCAGAATGGCTACGGCACGCAAGGCACTGGCTTCCTTGTTTTTAATTTCCAGCATCAGGTCCATATCGAGCCCGCGCAGCTCGGCGAGGAAGCTGCGGAACAAGGTATCAACCAGGCTGTCGGTGTGCTTGCCCTTGCGCTCGCCCGGCGCCTGCGAGCTGTAGTCCATCATCGGCACGCCATCGGCGGTGGGGTGCCAGGTGGCGGCGGCCAGGCGCAGGGCCTCGTGCATGGGCTCGCCGTGATTGAGGCATTCGTGGTGGAAATTATCGAACAGGATGGGCACCCCCGTCAGCTCGTGCAGGCGCAGGCAGTCGCGCAACGGAAACAGCCGGTCGTCGTTTTCTACCACCACACGGGCCTTCACGGCAGCGGGCAGCGTGGCGTGCACCGCCGCAAACCGGCTGATGGCCAATTCCCGGTCGCCGTACAGCCCGCCCACGTGAATCTGGAGCTTGGCCGTGCCGTCCAGCTCCATCAAATCCAGCATCGAGCCCTGATAAATCAATTCCTCGATGCTCCGCCTGACGATGTCCGGGCTGGGCGAATTCAGCACCACAAACTGGTCGGGATGAAAGCTTACCCGCAGGTCATTGGCCTTGATGTACGCGCCTATTTCTCGGAACTCGGCCCCAAAATGCGCTTGCCAGGGAAAGGCGTTGATTTCGTGCGAGCCAAAGGGCACGATGCCCGAGCCCATCCGAAAAAAGAGCAGGCCCTGGGCCACGTTCCATTCCAACATGCGGCGCAGGCAGGCCAAATTAGCCGCCACGGCCGCCAGCAGCCGCTCTTCAGAATACGACGCCAGCCGGAACGTGTTGGCCGCGCTGCAATCCATCGCCTCGTTCACGCAGGGATACCCGATTTTCATACTCCGGGCTTACGGCAAAGGGCAACGAACGGTTAGCAATGAGCAATTATCAGTGAGCAATGAGCAATTTGTCATTGATAACCGCCCTTACGGCTGGTAGCCGCGATTATCCAGGAAGGCTTTGTTGTAATCGGCGCGGGCCTTGCGGGCTTTTTCAGCGCGCTGCTCGGCCTCAATCTGCTCCATTTTGCGGCGCTGCTTGCCCTCGCGCGAGAACTGGTCGTAGAGCAGGCTGACCGGGCTGGCGATGGTCGGCACCGGCTTTTGGGGTGCGGTCGAGTCCACGGCAAACAGCGGCTTGGGCTTGGGCGGGCGCCGGGCGCCGCTCGCCACCGGCGGCACGGGCCGCCTGATGTTGCGCAGCGCCCGGTTGATGATGGCGCGGTCGGGCCGGTCGGCAATCACCTGCACCTCGCCCAGGCGCACGCTGTCGCGCACCAGCTGAATGCGCACCACGAGCTGCGAAAGGCCGGTGCCCCCGAGGGCCATCCGCTGCGGCTTGTAGCCCAGGGCCCGAAACAGGATGGTGTCGGTGGGCAGGGCATCGACGGCAAAGTCGCCGGTGGTGTTCGTGACCATGCCGCGGCGCGTGCGCTGCACCTGCACGGTGGCCCCCGGCACGGGCAGGCGGGTTTTGGCCTCCGAAACGCTGCCGCTCACCCGCACCTGCTGCGGCGCCTGGGCGTGCGCGAAACCCGCCAGCAGCCACGGCACCGCCAGCAAGCCCAGCCGACGGCGCAGCTCGGGCCAAAGGGCACTCACACAGGGAACTACTTCAAAAAACATCAATTCAGTAAACGCAAGCAACTACAAAGTAGCAACCCAATGAGCCAAAAAAAGCCCGCACCGTTGCAGGTGCGGGCTTTTCGGCGACGGTTCAGTCGATTGCATCGACCAAACCGTTAATTTTTCGTTTTGGTGCCGTCGGCGTCTTTGGTTTTCACCTTGCCGTTTTCCTTCACCTTGATTTTGCTGCCATCCTCGCCTTTGGCTTTCATCTTGGAAGCCGTCATGGCGTCGGGGTTGCTGGCGTCGGGGCTGCTCATGGTGTTGTCGGTCGTGGTGCTGGATGACGTCGACATGGCGCCCGTCGTATCCGCCGTCGACGTGGCCGACGTGTTGTCGTCCATGTAGTTGCTGTCGTCGTAGGTCGAGCGGCTCGACTCGTAGGCCTGGTACTGCGTGGGGTCGACGAAGATGACCTTGAACTCCTGGTCGGTGGCGGCCGTGGCGTCGCGCATGGCGGCGGCCATGCCGGTGGTGTCGGTGGCAAACTTGGTTTTCACCTCGCTCACGCGCTTGGCGCGGTTCACGTACACGGTGCGGATTTTGGTTTTCGTGGCGGCGTCCGTGATTTTCATATTGGCCACCATCTTGTCGGCGATGCGCTGGGCGCGGGCCTCAATTACTGCCTCCGACTCGGGGCCAGCTGTGGTGGTGGTGGTAGTGGTCGTCGTGCCGTCGGCAGGGGCCGTGGTGACTGCGGTGGTCTTCTCCTGCGAGCAGGAAGCCAGCGAAAGGGCAGCAGCGCCCGCGAGCATTAACAAGGAATTTTTCATGTCAGGAAATAGTAAAGAAACAACCGTAAATGGTTTGGGGGCGCTTTACGGCAATGCAGCGGCGGATGTTACCAACGCCTATTTATTCACTGCGGTTACGCAGGGCCTTCACGCCGCTGGTCCAAGGGGTTGCTGGTTGCTGGTTGCTGGTTAATTACCAACGGGAAACCAGCAACCAGCAACAAAACCGCCGGCTTCAGCAGCAACTGCGGAACAGCAGTTATTAATGCTTGATTAGTTAAGCGCGCCGTAATTCAAATAGCGTTATTTCCGGCAAAAAGCCTACCCGCCCTGGATAGCCCAAAAAGCCCAGCCCAACGTTGACGTATAGCTTCTGTTTGCCTTTTTCGTAGAGGCCGGCCCACTGCTTGTACACGTACTCAACCGGGCTCCATTTCAGAAACGGCAGGTTCACGCCGAACTGCATGCCGTGGGTGTGGCCGCTGAGCGTGAGGTCAATATCGGGGTAATTCAGCACCTGGGCTTCCCAGTGCGAGGGGTCGTGCGAGAGCAGGATTTTGAACGGCGCGTTGCCGCTGGCGGCGTGGGCCTTGGGCAGGTTGCCGTGCTTGGGAAAATTGGCGTGGCTGCTCCAGTTTTGCACGCCGATGATGGCAATTTTGTCGGCGCCCCGCGCGATGGTGTGGCTGGTGTCGTTGAGCAGCGTCCAGCCGATTTTGGCGTGGTTTTGCATCAGGCGCTCCAGGTTGGCGCGCTTTTCGGCGGCGCTGGCCCACTGCACGTAGTCGCCGTAGTCGTGGTTGCCGAGGCTGGAAAAAATGGGCAAATCGGACTTGATTTGCTGGAGCGCCGGAATGTGCGGCTCGACTTCGGTGGCGCGGTTGTTCACCAGGTCGCCGGTCATCAGCACCAGGTCGGCGCCCTGCCGGTTTATCATCGCCACGGCCCGTTGCAGCGGCTCGGTCGAGTTGAAGCTGCCGGTGTGCAAGTCGGAAATCTGTATCACCTTGAAGCCCTCGAAGGCCGCCGGCAGGTTGGGAAACCGCAGCGTGACGCGGCGCACCTGGTAGTCGGTGGCGCCCTTCACCATGCCCCACAAGAGGCCGAGAAACGGGATTGCCCCGAGCCCCAACGCCGCTTTCGCCAGAAACTCGCTGCGCGGAATGGCGCTGGCTTCCGCGCCCACGGGCCGCGTGGCCGAGCCCACCGCCCAGCGTCCAAGCCGCGTCAGGTCTTCGAGCAGCAACGGAATAAAGATGAGCAGCTTGGCGGCCAGCAGCAGCAGCGGCAGGCTCATCAGGTAGCTTTTGAGCACCGTGTTGCCCATTTGCCGGGTCGAGCCGGCCCAGAAGGCCAGCGCCCACGCGCCCAGCGTAAGCAGCCAATAACCACTATTGATGCCCCGCCGGGCACCGGGCGACAGGTGTTGGGCCACCGTGCGCACGGCCTGGTAGCCATACCATTCGGCCAGCAGCACCACGGCCAGCAGCAGCCATAAAACCAAAGGATTTCGCATAATCGGGAATAAAACAAGCACTACGGCCGCTACTGACTGTCGCGCCGGGCTTGGGCTTTAAACGCGCCCGCCCGGCTTTTGCTTTACATTTAACGCACTTTTTACCTTCTGCCAACCCCGCGCCGTATGGAACCCGCTGACAATCTGCCCGAACCAACCCCACCGGCCCCGCCCTACGCCGCACCCGGCGCGCTCGGCATCAAGAGCTGGGCCGAGGAAGACCGGCCCCGCGAAAAGCTGCAAGCCAAGGGCCGCGCCGCCCTCTCCGATGCCGAGCTGATTGCCATTCTGCTCGGCTCGGGCACCGTGAAGCTTTCGGCCGTCGACGTGGCCAAGCTCATGCTGCAAGGCGTGGGCAACGACCTCAACGCCCTGGCCCGCGAAAGCGTGAAGCAGCTGTGCCGCCACCCCGGCATTGGCGAGGCCAAGGCCATCGGCATCGTGGCGGCCCTGGAGCTGGGCCGCCGCCGCAAAGAAGCCGACGCGGCCCCGCGCACCACCATCACCTGCTCGCGCGACATCTACAACCTGATTCGGCCGAACCTGATGGACCTGCCACACGAAGAATTCTGGGTAATTCTGCTCAACCGGGCCAACGTGGTGATGCGCAAAACCGCCATCAGCCGCGGCGGCGTGGCCGGCACCGTGGCCGACCC